>JAPKDW010000032.1 GCA_028822375.1 Opitutaceae bacterium
CCAATCGAATCCTTGTATATTGAATGTGAATACGCGCTCGATCTTGGCAGAGTATTCGTCTTCTTGGAGTTGCTCAGCCAGTTCGGGAACGTCGTCGGCGAATTGAACGGTGGCGTTGGCCCAGATCTTTAGGCGTTGTTGTTTTGGGTAGTCCATGAGGAAAAGACAGGTCTTTTCATTGTCTAAAATATTGCCGGTACTGATGTATTGCCGGTTTCCCGTGTAGTCGGCGAAGCGAAGCGTGGTGGCATCGATAATTTTGAAAAAGCCGCTTGGCCCACCGCGATGTTGTAGATAAGGCCAACCGTTTTCGCCGATTGTCGACAGGTAAAAACTAGTCCTAGATTGGATAAAGGCGGCTTCGCCCGCTCCGAGGATATACCGGTCGCCAGATTTCTCCATACGTTCGTAGGCAGGGCGCGATTTGTAGCGAGACTGGAGGTCTTTGACTGTGGGAGTGAAAGCGTATTGGGTGAAGTTCTTAGTCATGACGGATAAGGGGAGGGTGAGTGTTTTGAATTCTGGAAAGTAAAAGGGAACTGGCGCGAACCAGCTCCCGGGTTAGGGGGCGATTTTTAGAAAATTAGTATCTGCCGGCCTTCTTTTTGCAGTTGGACGAGACTCGGCAGACCGGTCGTTCCTGGGACGGCGTTGTCGGTTATTAGATCGAAGCCGCTTTTGACCGCATCTTCGGAACCTCCGAAAACGTCGGCGCATCCACAGGAAACACCTGCTATTTTATCGGAAACCGATTGATAGAGTTCGTGGGCGATGTGATCGCTTTTGATGAGTTCGCCAATCCAACGCGTTCCGGTTCCTTGGAACTGAATGATGACGTCTTCGCCCGCTTGTTTGTAATCGTAGGCCGTGGCAAGAGCGTTGAATAGGCGGCCGAGAGATTCCTCTGAGCCGGAATTGGGATCCGATAGGATGATGACTGCTGTTTTCATATTTCTATTTGGTTGATGATAATCCGGTGTGATTGAACTTTTGAGGACTCTATTTGAGTTCGCGTTCGCTTTCGCTTATGGGGAGGTCATTGATGCTCGCTTCCCGGCAACGCATGAGTCCGTTGTCTTCAAACTCCCATTGCTCGTTGCCGTAGGAGCGGAACCATTGGCCGTCGTTGTTGCGCCATTCGTAGATGAATTTCACGGAGATCCTATTCTCTGAAAAACTCCAGAGGGTCTTTTTGAGTCGATAGTCTTGTTCTTTCTTCCATTTGAGTTGAAGAAAACTGCGGACTTCCTCTCGGCCATTTAGAAAATCGGAACGGTTTCTCCAAGAGGTGTCTTGCGAGTAGGCGAGCGACACTCTTGCGGGATCGCGCGAATTCCATGCATCCTCGGCGGCTTGTACTTTTTGAATGGCGGTTTCACGCGTGAACGGCGGTTTCACGCGTGAACGGCGGTAGTGGTGGACGTAAGGGCTTCATATTCGTTTAAGGATTGATCGTAATTAGATTTGGGATACGCTTTTAGACAGTTTGACTTTCAAGAACCCGCAGAGGTTTTGTCTCCTTCGGAGAAATGGATACCGAGATGAGAAGAATGAGCGGAATCGCGTAAGCAAAATGGCGAGTGAGGGTGATTAGCGGCATCCATGGGTTCATATCGAATCCTGCGATACCGGCCCCGAGAAGAGGGAGCATGAATAGCCAAACGCCCATGACTGTTTGGACGGTGATGAATGATAAAGCTCGAAACCAACTCGGCCCGAAAAGCGATGGAGCGAGTGCCGCGTAAATGATCGCGATAGCGACTCCATTCCCGTAGTGAGCTGCCAGTCCTCCTGTTAAACCAAGACCAAGTTTTACTCCGAGCAAACCAGGGATGTCCCACCACTGGCCTGTGATACCGAAGCCTACGATGTCGAATAATAGTGTACCGGCGATTCCGGCGTAGATTGAATTGAACCAATTGATTTTCATGATTTTTAGTTCTATTTTGGTTTTTAGTTATTAAATAAGGCGACCGGTCGGTTAGTGTGGGAATTAAAAAAAGAAAGTACTGGATTTTAACCAGCTTTCTGCAGTGACGAAGAGTTGTGAGAACCGCTGAATTCGTGTCCGAATCGTTCGACAAGTTTTTGTCGACCTCGGTAGATATGGCTGAGGACGGTTCCTCTTGGTTTTCCGATTTTGGCCGAAATCTCGCTGGCGGAATATCCATCCACGATATGAAGGGACAGGCTTTCCCGTTCCGATGGAGACAAGTAATTCAATATTTCCTCTAGATCGGAATTGGTTCCAAACGAATCGGTGGATCCGAGATCGTATGCATTTTCTATCGGCTCAAACCGCACGATTTTTTGACGCCGTGTCCCGTCGATAAAAAGATTTCGAATAGCTCTGAAAAGGAGAGCTCGGCTTGTGACTTCTAGATATTTGTTTTTTAGACGGAGCCAAGCTTGCTGAACTAGGTCTTCCGCATCGTACCAGTCTTTCGTAAATGAATAGGCATAACGTTTGGCTTCTAACACGAGGTTTTCGTGAAACTGTTCAGAAGTGTTTCGTTGAGTGATACCTGGAGTTTTTAAGGTGATGTCCATGAGATGATATTTTTAGAGTTTGAATAAATGATAGTTAATAAGAGAAGCGACCGGTCGGTCTTTTTGATTGCAAGAAGATCGAGTTTTATTCGAGCATAGCTTCAACTTGTTTGCGGGCGGCAGTTATTGGCCAGTTGGAGCAGAAGTTTTGAGATTCAACAAGACCGGCTTCGAAAAGTAGAAAGATAACATTCGTCTTCTGTTGATTCTCTTCGTCCGATTCTAGAGGAAAAACAGCGTCCACACGTCTTCTAATAAATTGGCGATGACTGTCCTTGTGGTTCTGTATCTCCTTGCGCATGGGATTATTCGTGTCCGGCGTCTCCGCCATGGTGTTCAAGAATGCACAGCCTCGATAGTCGTTTTCCTCCATCCATTGTTCGAGAAATGTGAATAGAGAGAAGAGTTGCTTTTTTGAGGAATCATTTGTCTGAGCGACGTGATCTTCCCGCCAGGTATTCCATTGCTGATGGCGTTTCTGAAGCCAAGCGAGTCCAAGATCATCTTTTGATTTGAAGTGCGAATAGAACGTTCCTTTGGCGATTCCCGCTTCATCTATGATCTGCTTAATACCCGTAGAGCGGTAGCCTTGTTCGTAGAAAAGCTTTGAAGCGATTTCCAGCAGGTGGTCCTTTCTCGTGTCTTTTGAGCTCATGATGATTTTGGTAATAACCAATCCGACCGGTCGGTCAAGTCACAATTGCGCAGACGAAGTGGATTTCGAATTGAATGCAACGATTCATCGGCAACATTGTTGGATCCGACCGGAGTGCCGATTCCTGGATACCATCAAGGTCGGAGCTTGCTTCCGGTTCTAGAAGGGAAGGGAGAGGGGACTCGCGTTCGTGAAAGCGTTCGTTGCGAATACTTCGATGCTTTGGATCCGTATTTTACAGGTGGAGATGGTTCGTTTGGAACAATGTATCGAACGGAACGATACAAGCTTTCGATCTATCACGATAAAAATCTCGGGGAGCTGTACGATTTGGAATTGGATCCATGGGAATTCGAGAATCTATGGGACGACGCTGAATACGCTGTCTTGAAGAATCGGTTGATATTGGAGAGCTTCAATTCTCACGTTAACCTAACAACCGATGTTGGCTCGAAGCGGATCGCTCCGATGTGAGCGTTAGTGATTTATCCGTGATTGACGATTGATGTGAAGCGGGCAAATGTAGGGGAAATTCTAAAAATCTAGTTATTGCCCATTATGAAAAGTATATCGAAAATCCTCACTTTAGTTTCTGTGTTATCGCTCTTCGTTTTTGCGGGTTGCAGTTCTTCTAATGAATCGTCCTCGACGGCTGTCGACCTGTTCGACGGCAAGACTTTGGATGGGTGGCAAAACTTTGGTGGTGGGAAGTTTTATGTGGAAGAGGGAATGATCGTTGGCGAGGCAGCTCCGCTCTTGCCAAATAGCTTTTTGGCTACGAAGAAGATGTACGACAATTTCGAACTGGAAGTGGATTTCCTAGTCGATCCGTTGCTAAATTCCGGTATTCAAATTCGTAGTCACGTGTACGAGGAGGAAACGACGACAGTTCGTTGGGGCGGTACGTTTAATGACGATGGCAGCAAGAACGTGAAAGATCGCGTTTGGGAAAAAGGGCGCTTCTGGGGCTACCAGATTGAGATCGATCCGACCGACCGTGGTTGGAGTGGTACTTTGTACGAAGAGGGAGCACGCGGCTTTTTGCATACGCCAGGCGAAGACGAGGCTGCTCTGAAAGCTTTAAAACCTGGAGAGTGGAATCACTTTCGCATCATCGCCAATGGAGACCATCTTCAGACTTGGCTCAATGGCGTACCGGTTGCCGACGTTCATGATGACGATCAATCATCCGGATACATTGCTTTACAGCTTCACGGAATCGGAAAAAGCAAAGAGAAAATCGGCGAGAAAGTCCGTTGGCGGAATATTCGCCTGAAGTCGCTTTGAGCGCTTGCCGCTTTTAACAGTCTCTAAGGGAGTTGACGAATCTTGATGTTTCGGAAGGCGTGAGTGTCGCCTCTGCCGTGGTGTTCGATGGCGACGCGACCTCCCTGGAAAGTATCGTCATGAACGTCAGTCGTTTTATGGCCGTGACCCATATTTGGACGTGATCGTCTATGCATTTTTCGTCGAAAAGGTTGATCCATTCGAGGTATTGAGTGGGCTTCTCATTGTGGTGAGCTCCAAGAAGCGTTGCAGGGGTAGCGGCTATTGCCGCAGCGACGAATTTTCTTCGATTCATGACCTTGAGTCGATAGGAGAGAGCAGTACCTATCAATGGAGGAGGGTTGCTAGGGGGGAGAATTCTAACGGATTTTGACATTGGCTTTCTTTGCGGGCTGGGCATTGATGGAGTTCATGAAACTCGTTACTTTGTTTTTTACCTCACTTATGCTCATTGGCTCGCTTGCGATAGCGAATCATCACGAATCGGATTGGGTCTCCTTGTTTGATGGCAAGTCGCTGAAGGGTTGGACTGCTAGCAAAGAAAATCCGGATTCATTTTCGGTAAAAAAAGGAACTTTGGTTGTAGATGGCGGGCGTTCGCATTTGTTCTACACCGGAAAAGTTAAGGGCGCGAATTTCAAAAACTTCGAGCTGAAGCTCAAGGCGAAGACTATGAAGAGCGCGAATGGCGGCGTTTACTTTCATACCGCATATCAAGACGAGGGCTGGCCTACACAGGGATTCGAGTGCCAAGTGAATACAAGCCAGAAGGACCCGAAGAAGACGGGTAGTTTGTATGCAATTGCCAATGTTTATGTGGCGATGGAGCCGGAAGAGCCGTTTATCATACGCGTGGACAAAGCAGGCGCTCAAGTTTATCGCGAAAAGGCGCCGTCAACGGATGGCGAGTGGTTCGACTACCATATCATCGTCAAGGATAACGTGGTTACCTTGAAGATAAATGGCGAAACAACTGTTAGTTGGACGCAACCTGAAGGATATGCCGGACCGACTCCAGGAATGGGTGGTCGCGTTCTCGGCAGTGGAACGTTTGCCCTCCAAGCGCACGACCCCAATAGCGTTACCCACTTCAAGGACATCCAGGTAAAAGTCCTCGATTAATTTCTTTCGATTGAACAGCGGCTCCGAATTTCGGGGCTGCTTTTTTGTTGAGTCATCGAAGGAGCGAATCCGCGATCAATCGAACCACTCGTCTTCGGGATCGAATTTCGGGATGGGAATATTGACGATTTTCATTTGGCCGATCGCTCTGTGGCGACAGCCCGGTTTTATGAGAATTGTGGACATCGGTTTGACCGGGTAGAGTTCGCCATCGAGTTCCATGTGGCCTTCTCCCTCGAGGATTAGATAGATTTCGGTGAGCGTCTTGTGGTAGTGCGTTTGAGAGTCTTTTTTGATCTCGACGAGATGGATGGAGGCTACTGAGTTGTCTGGATCCATAAAGGCGCGTCGCGATGTGCCGCAGGGGCAGGGAACGGGATCGATGTCGCCAAGGTGGGAGATCTTGAAGAGTTGAGTCATCTGTATTGGAGTGTCGGGCTTGAGGGAATCGTTGGTACTTTCGATAGATCGGTACTTCGTCGCAAACATTTTTTAGACTTGCTGTGATCGCGATTGAAACGATAAATACGTTTGTTTTCAGTCCAATCTCCATCCCGTTTCTGGAACATGGACGTACCCTAACTTATACTGAATTTAGACATGCGAAACATTCTATTAATAGCGCTTTTTCTGTTCAGCTTGGCTCTCGGAGCCGCGGATCGTCCCAATGTGGTTTGGATCGTTTCAGAGGACAATTCGAAGCATTGGCTTCGACTTTACGAAGAGGGAGGCGCCCCGATGCCCCGAATCGAAAAGCTGGCTGAGGAAGGGTTGGTTTTTCAAAACGCATTTTCGAATGCCCCAGTTTGCTCCGTGGCTCGCAGTACTTTGATCTCCGGTTCTTATGCGCCACGAATCGGCGCTCAATATCACCGACGCTCGGCATTGGCTCCGATGCCGGATGGTATGCGTATGTTTCCGCATTATTTGCGCGAAGCCGGCTACTATACGACCAACAATAGCAAGACGGACTACAATTTGAACGATAAGGGCATGTGGGATGAGTCTTCCGGGAACGCGACTTATCGGAATCGCAAATCCGGTCAGCCATTCTTTCATGTGCAAAATTTCGGAGCGACGCATGAGGGCCAGCTCCACTTTTCAAAGGAAAGCATGGAAAACGATCGCACAATAACTGATCCAGATTCCATCACTGTTTTTCCTTATCACCCAAATACGCAAACTTTCCGCTACACCTACGCTCGCTACCAGGATTATCACCGCACCGTAGATGCGGAAATGGGAGCGTTTTTGGATGCTTTGAAAGTCGATGGGGTTGCTGAGGATACGATTGTTTTCTATTATGGAGATCACGGTGGAGTACTTCCGCGCGGTAAAGGTTATGCCTACGAAAGCGGACTAAGTGTTCCTTTGGTTGTGTATGCGCCCGAAAAATGGAGACACTTGTTGCCGGAAAAAGCGGGAACCCGCGTTGAGGGATTCGTGAGCTTTATCGATTTTGGACCGACCGTCTTGAACTTGGCAGGCGTTTCGGTTCCTGGTGTGATGGATGGTGTTCCTTTTCTCGGGAAAGGGGTCAGCTCGAAGGACTTGGCGAGTCGCGACGAAGCATTTGGCTACGCGGATCGATTCGATGAAAAGTACGATTTGGTGAGGACTCTGCGTAAGGGGAAATTCAAATACATGCGGAATTACCAGCCGTTCAACTTCGATGGTCTATTCAATGAATATCGGTACCGGATGCTGGCTTACAAGGATTGGAAAGCGCAGTTCGATGCGGGAGAATTAAATGCCGCTCAACGCCAGTTCTTCGAGTCACGTCCTGCTGAAAGCCTCTATGATATCGAGTTGGACCCACATGAAGTGAATGATTTGGCCGGGGATCCTCAGTATGCGAGCGTATTGAAGAATTTGAGACAGCGATTGACTGAAAAAGTTAAAGGTTTGCCGGATTTGAGTTTCTTACCTGAGCCGGTGATGCTTAGGGACGCGATGGATAATCCAGTGGCCTTTGGTCAGGAGAATAAAAAGCGCATCGCGAAGCTGATCGATACGGCTGATTTGAGCCTTCAGTCGTTTAAGAAAGCCAAAAAGGGGATTGGTAAAGCGCTTGCTTCGGATGATCCAGTTGTTCGCTACTGGGGATTGATCGTTTGCAGTTCTTTTGGCCAGGAAGCGTCGAGCTTTACAAAAACAGCCAAATCGATCGCGTCGAATGACGCCGATAACTTGGTCCGCGTACGAGCAGCCGAATTTCTTGGGCTAATTGGAGCGCAGGATCCTCAAAAGGTTATTTATGCAGCGCTTCGCAATTCGAAAACCGAAGTGGAAGCCAATTTGATTTTGAACACGACTACATTGTTGCTCGATGGGAAATCCGGATACGAATTCAATTTGAACCCGGAGATGTTTCCGGCCAAGTGGCGCGAGTCGCCTCGAGGAAACGTGAATCGTCGCCTGAACTATTTCCAGGGAAAATTCGAATAGCGTTTGGGCCGTCTGTTCCGCTCTAATCCTTCAGGCCGAGTTTCTTGAGCTTAGGGTGGATGACGTACGTGCAGTAGCCGGCTCGCTTGTTTAGGTCGTAGTATTCTTGATGGTAATCTTCGGCTGGGTAGAAGATTTCCTCTTTGGTGACTTCAGTGACGATCGGAGCGGCGTATTTCCCGGATTTGTTGAGCGCGGCGATTGCTTTATTGACCGCGTCTTTTTGCGACTCTGTGTGGTAGAAAACAGCTGATCGATATTGAGTACCCGTGTCGGCTCCTTGTTTATTGAGACTCGTGGGGTCGTGCATGAGCCAGAAGATTTCGAGAATTTCGTCGAGCGATACAACTGAAGAGTCGAAGGAAATTCGGGCGACTTCTGCGTGCCCGGTTTCGCCGGTTACCACTTGTTTGTAGGTCGGGTTTTGAATATGCCCACCCATGTAACCCGATACGGCGCTTTGGACGCCTTCGACGCGTTGCATCACGGCTTCGGTGCACCAGAAGCAACCTGCTGCTAAAGTGATGGATTCATTTGATTCGGCTTTGGTTTCGTTGTGCATAGCGATAGCGAGAGTGAATGAGAGCGCGAAGGCGACTTTGCTGAGCGAGTAATTCATTGCTTTGGGTTTGATGAAGAGACGATTGCAGAGCGATTCTGATTGCTTCGGCTCGTTTGTGGAATGCGGTCAAAGAAATCGAATTTTGTCGAGTCGGAATGCAGGTTCTCGCTTGGGCTTGAGCCCTGAATAGTCTTAATCGTTTTTCGAAGCGATTTGAGATTGAATCCTTAGTGCAAATGTAGAGTATCCGCGCTCTTCTTAAAATCGACCAATAGGGTAATTAATTATTAGATACATGACGATAAAGCGGCTTTCATTAGAAGACATTGATATTTTTTCCGGTACCCAGACTCGGGTTTCGACGAACGACGAAGCAGTTGAGGCCTATGCGGAGGCGATGAAGCTTGGAGCGGAGTTTCCACCGGTCGTCGTGTTCTTCGATGGAGCGAAGCATTACTTGGCTGACGGTTTTCATCGTTATTTGGCGGCTAAGAAGATCGAGGAGCCCAAGTTGGCTGCTGAGGTGAACGAAGGGACGCGCGGGGATGCTTTGATCCATGCGCTCGGATCGAATGCGACCAATGGGGTCTATCGTACCAATGCGGACAAGCGTAACGCTGCTGAGATCGCTTTGGAAGAATGGACCGACCATTCCAATGCTTATTTGGCGGATATTTGCAAAGTATCGATCGAGCTTGTGCGTCGCGTTCGGAAGCAACTCGGCCTGGATCACCCGGATGTGATTCTCGGACGGGATGGTAAAAAGTACCCTGGAAAAAAAGGCGGCGAATCCGGTTCGATGACGAGCCTCGAAAAGCAAGAAGCGGCCCTCAATGGTGGCGGCGGAGGTTCTGGAGGCGGGGGAAAACCGTCGAAGAAGAACGCTAACTACAACGACGCTGCGGGCGGCGGTTCTATGACGGAGCTTGAAGGCGAAGCTCGGGAAATGATTCGAAATGGGGAGATGGATCCCCGCGAATTGCCCACGATTCATTCAGTTTTGCCCACAGATTACGTTTATGCAGGCATCCATTTGTTCGAGAAGATGGACACATCTGATGGTCACTATGCGGAGGCGCTTGACCAGTTGGAAGATTGGGTAGCGAAAAAGCGGCAGTTGATGGGATTAGTTCGCGGATAGGGAAATCGAGGCAGATAGAATTCTTTGTCCTTCAAGCGTGTTGGTCGGGAATAGCCCTGTCTCTGGTTTGTAGGAGCGGGTTTATCTCGCGATTCATCATTTCCCAAACTAGATAAATTTAGAATATCGCGGGATAAACCCGCTTCTACATTGATCTGTTCTAGCGTCCACTTGCCCTCTAACGCAAATTACTTGCTTTATTTTCGCAAGTTACTTGCATAAAGAGGTTTTTAGAGGAGAGTCTCGAATCGAAATGAAGGATAGCGAATCAATAAGTCGAATTGCGAAAATGGACATCGTGGGCATGGGCCTGTCGGTCGCGTGCGCGATTCACTGCCTGGCTGCTCCTGTTTTATTGAGTACTTTGCCTTTGTTGGGGATCGAGTTTGTCGGACACGAAGGTTTCGAGTCGGTAATGATCGCAATGATTGCGATATTGGCGGGATTCACTTTTTTCAAGGGATACCGGACGCATGGTCGCAAAGGGCATTTAGCATTGGGAGCCTTTGGACTATTGGTGTTTTTGTTTCTGCGTCCGTCAGTTAGCGTAGCGCTAGAACCGTATGCGACGGTCCTGGGCGGTTCGGCCTTCGTTATTGGGCATTTCTTGAATTGGAAATGGTCCAAGCCTTGCGAAGAGTGCGCGTGCGAATAGTTTGATGTTCAGCGGGAGCGATATTGTCCCGCTGTTGAGTTGATGAACTAGTTCAGTCGACCAGTCACCCAGAGGATACCTCGGGCGACGATGTCTTGGAAATCCGGATTGGCGATGGTTTCGTTAGTGTGTCCGAAGGTGGTTCCGAAAACGCGGGCATTGCCGTATTGATTTGTCCAGAACACGGGGTGGGATTCGCCGCTTTTTTCGCTCTTTCCCGTGACGAGCGCCTTGGCGTTGGGCCAGAGTTTTTCGATGATGTAGAGCTCGTCCATCGGAGAAACCCAGTTTGTTGGGAAATCGGCAATGATTGGGTGGTCAGCGTCCACGATCGTAGTCGGGTAGTGACTTAGGTGATCGTGGCGACGGGTCGTTACGCCGAGGAATTCGCGCCAGTCGTCAACCTCGGCGGCACGATAAGTATGCATCGCGCAATGAATGACGATCGCGGGAGTTCCCGCTTTATGGGCGCTGACAACTTTGGAAATGTAGGCTGGTTCGGCAGTGTTTGCGTAACACTCGTTGTGGACGACGACATCGTAGTCAGCTGACCAATTTGGACCGTTGAACAGCTTCGACTGAAAATCTCTCGAATCGCCGCCTTCGTGAACGATGGTCCATTCGATCGGGGCGCGTTGCGAAAGCGCCGTGGTTAGGGTCTGCTTTTGAAAATCGTAATCGTGGCAGCAGCCGCCGGTTATCAGCAGGGCATGGATGGGAGTATCGATGTCGTTTTTTCCGCAGCCGGAAAGAATGAGGATAGCAAGAGCTAGGAGGGCGATGGAGACGTTTTTCATGGGTTAGATAACGAGTTCGAAGATTTGGGAATCAAAGCGCGGGAGCTTAGGTTCGCTTGGCCCGAGCGTCTAGCTATTATTTGTTTGGAATTTGGGGAAGCGATCAAGTCTTTTGGAGGCACTGACAGGACTGTTGCGAAGCACGCGCAATATAGCCTTCATGTGGTACGTGATGGCCGCGGTTGGTTTTGCTGCGGTTTATGAAACGGTTTAGGTTATCCTTTGTAGTGGGTGTGCTTATAGCGGTTGCTTGGATCGTTGGAAAAGCGTAAATACGCTTTGTTATGCGCCAGATCTGCCTTGCTTGTTTGAGCGATTTAGAGAAAAATCCTCTTTAGAAAACACGCTGTTTCGAGACTGATCCGTAAACAAAAAACGCGCATTGATTCTGAGCTCAGCGATGTTTACCAGTAGAAAATCAATAGAAAGGAAACGGTCATGTTGCGCAGTATAAAAGATCTCATTGGTTATCCCATCGACGCGGTCGATGGTAAGGTCGGAAAAGTCGAGGATGCTCTAAGGATTCTCCTTTTTTGCGGGATTTAGGTTGAGCTGTTTCCAGGCTTCTAGATGATCTGTTTTCGTTTGAGCTGTATTCGCTATAATGGTCCCGCTGAGTGGGAAGATCGGCCGCGACCCTCGTTTGAGCGCTCGAACGTTTCCTTTCAATGGTAATTGGTCTTACAGGCGGTATTGGGTGCGGCAAGTCGACGGCAGCTAGGATGTTCGAGCGACGAGGCTATCGGCGGATCGATTGCGATGCTATAGTGCACGATTTGATTGCAAAGGATCCGAAAGTCCGTGATGCGCTAATCAAGATTTTCGGCGAAGGTATCCGGGCCAGTGATGGATCGCTGGATCGAAAGGCGATAGGCGCCATCGTATTCGAGGATGGGCATCGATTGGAAGAACTGGAAAATATCCTGCATCCGAGGATTCGGGATCGTTGGGAATCTCTGATTGGCGAGGCGCCTGAAAGTGATTGGATTGTGGAAGTGCCTTTGCTCTTCGAAAAAAACCTTCAGAATAGGGTTGATTTTACCGTCTGTGTGTTCAGTGATTTGTCTTCGCAAGTCGAACGTTTAGGGCAAAAAGGCATGGACCGAGCTCAGGCGTTGACTCGTATTAATCGGCAAATGCCGACAGAAGAAAAAGCGGAGAAAGCGGATTGCGTACTGCTAAATGAAGGATCCCTCGCTTTTTTGGAAGATCAAGTAAACCAACTACTTACCCGATTTTAATCTCAATACACGCTCATCCCATTTTTTGTAGGAAACTAGTCGCCGCTGTGGCGATAGATCCTGAACCGAGTTGAGCCTTTTAAACTTTCCTTTAGTTCCTATGTCTAGCGAATCAGAATCGACGAACGAAAAAACCGTTCCCATGGAATTGGATTTGGGCAGCAGTGCCGCAGCTCCAAAGAAAACAGCTCGAAAAGCGGCCAAGAAGGTTGCCCGAAAAGTAGCCAAGAAAGTTGCTCGAAAGGTCGCTAAGAAGGTGACTTCCGATGAAGGAGCAGAAGCTAAACCAGTCGGGAAGCTAAAGGTTTCCCAAGTGAAGCGCGTTGTCGAAGCGCCTAGCGAATTTCGTCCGTCTGACTTTAAGGGACGTGGGTCTCATTTCGATGGCGTGGACAAGCTTGAGGTCGCCCGTGACGTTCCGTCTGAAAAATCGGCAAAGCCGGCCGAGTCCGCAGAGAAATCCGAGCCATCTGCCAAGGAGGAATCGACTTCGGATGAAAGCCCTAAGAAGAGCCACGGCGAAGGACGTGAAAGAGAACAGCGCGGCGAAGGAAACCAGAACAGGCGCAATAATCAAAACAACCGTCAGCCGCGTCATGGCGGTCAGCAGGGCAATCGAAACCAAGGGAAAAAGGGAAACCAGCCAGGTCCCAAGGCTCGCCAGAAGAATCAGAAGGGTGGACCCCGGAATGACCGTAAGGGCGGTGGTGGCTGGCAGCAACCTTTGCCTCCGAAGGAAACGGATCAGGTTGGCGGAATTTTACCGGCATCAGCTCGGTACGCGAAGTTCGAGAACGTAGAGGCGATTGTTGCGGAACTCGATCAGAGCCAAGATCCAATCGATCTGGCTGAACTGTACGAGATGACGGTCGAGCAAGGGCGCGCAGGCGCGGAAGCGCTGGGCGTGGTTTTCGAGGACAAGCCGGGACGGAAGCAGATCATCGAACAGGTTTTTAAGGTAGCTGCGGAAAAGAAGCTCTTGTTCAAGGACAAGGGGTTTTTGGATCTTACCGACGAAGGACACGGGTTTGTCGTCCATACGGCCAGCAACTATCAACTGAAGCCTGAGAGCGTTTACGTGCCAGCGTCAGTGATCAACCGATACAGTTTGAAGCGTGGCCACGCATTCGAAGTGATTGCAACCCCGCCGCAAGAAGGCGAACGCTGCCCCGCTGCGGTCAAAATTTTATCTGTTATGGGAGGCGAAGTCGAAGCGATCGCGAATGTCGCGGCTTTCGAAGATTTGACTCCTTATTATCCAACAGAGCGCATCGTTCTCGAAACGCCATTGCCAAGCAATAGCAAGAAAGACGTTTCGATGCGGGCATTCGATATTTTAACTCCAATCGGCCTAGGCCAACGTGGATTGATTGTCGCGCCGCCGAGGACCGGAAAGACGGTGCTGCTGCAAGGGCTCGCCCATTCGTTTCAGGAGAATTATCCGAATGCCCACCTTATCGTTTTGCTGATTGACGAGCGACCGGAGGAGGTGACCGATTTCAAGCGTGCGGTTACGGCCGAGGTCGTTAGTTCGACTTTTGACGAGACTCCATCGAGCCACGTGCACGCAGCCGAATTGGTTGTCGAAAAAGCGCGTCGTATGGTCGAAGGCGGCAAGGACGTAGTGATTCTGCTCGATTCGATTACGCGTTTGGCTCGCGCTTACAATGCCTTGGCGAGTAATAGCGGCAAGATAATGAGTGGTGGTATCGAGGCGACTGCGTTGCAGAAACCGAAACGCTTTTTCGGTTCGGCTCGTAATATCGAAGAAGGCGGCAGCTTGACGATTATGGGTACCGCTCTCGTGGATACGGGTAGCAAAATGGATGAAGTGATCTTCGAGGAATTCAAGGGCACGGGTAATATGGAAATCCATTTGGACCGAGACCTGATTAACAAGCGCGTATTTCCAGCGATCAATTTCGAGCGAAGCGGAACGCGTAAGGAAGAGCTGCTTTATCATCCGCAGGAGTTGGAGAAGGTGTACGGATTACGCCGCGTGATGCAGGGAGTTCCCGGCGTCGAAGCTATGGAAATGCTGATCAAGCGATTGAAGGCGACCAAGTCCAATGCTGAATTCCTAATGTCTCTAAAATAGATAAACGCCCCTTTAAACTTCGAATGTCTGATTCATCGATCATCCTTCAGCTCGTCGCTCGGAAGGGCATGGTGTCTCAGGAGCAGATTGCGGCAGTCGAGGGAAGCTTGGATCGAAAAAGCGCCAATGCCTTATTCGAAGCCTTAGTTAGCAAGGGGTTTCTAGAGCGCAAATTGGTTTTTCAGACGCTGGCAGAAGAGTTTTCCATGCGCTTTGTCGATTTGGATGCGATCGATCTGCCCAAGGAGCCGAGCGAGTATTTGGAAGAAACATTGGCGAGGCAATTTCGGGCGTTTCCTTTGGGGTTCGAAAATGGCTCTTTGCAAGTCGCGATTTCGGATCCGCTCGAGGTCGAGTCGATCGACAGTCTTTCGCATATGCTGAAAGCGCCGATCGAGCCTGTTTTGGCTGATGAAAAGCAGATCGAACGAGCAATCAACGAACGCTATTTTCTTCAGGATACGGAAGATTCGGGGGAGGCTGGAGCCGTCGCCGATACAGATGAAGCGGATGTTCAGCTTCGCGATGAATCGACTGGCACCGGTCAGGATTCGATGGACGAATCGGATGCTCCGATCATTCGATTAGTGCAGGTGATCATCGCCGAAGCGATTCGCAAGCGGGCATCGGATATCCATTTGGAACCATTGGAGCGTCGATTTCGGGTGCGTTATCGGGTCGATGGCGAGCTTCAGGAAATGTCGAGCCCGCCACCGAAGAGTCTGCAATTGCCTGTAATATCTCGGATCAAGGTGATGGGAAGGTTAAGCATAGCCGAAAGACGTTTGCCTCAGGATGGTCGAATTCAGTTGCGCGTCGAGGGCGTGGATTATGACCTGCGCGTGTCCTCGCTGCCAACCGCTTACGGCGAGAGCATCGTCATGCGAATTTTGGATAAGACGGGATTGATGAAAGGATTGCCAGAGTTGGGTTTCCTGAGCGACGACCAAGAATATTTCGAGAAGCTGATTACGCTGCCAGACGGGATCTTGCTAGTAACGGGGCCAACGGGTTCTGGCAAGACGACGACTTTGTATAGCTGCTTGAATTTCGTTAACAAATCCGATCGCAAGATCATTACGGTTGAAGACCCGATCGAGTACCAAATGCCTGGCATTAATCAGGTTCCGGTTCGCAAGAGCATAGGAATGACCTTTGCGGCTGCCCTGAAGGCAATGCTTCGTCAGGCGCCGAATATTATCATGGTCGGCGAAATTCGAGATAAGGAAACTGCTGAGATCGCCATCAATGCCTCGTTAACCGGTCATATGGTATTCAGTACTTTGCACACCAACGATGCTCCCTCGGCAGTTACGCGGTTGGTGGACATAGGCGTGAAGCCGTATTTGGTCGCCACATCGTTGCGCGCATCAATGGCTCAGCGGCTGGTAAGGCGAATTTGCCCGGATTGCAGTCGTCCGCATGAGCCGACACGCCGGGAATTGGCTGCCATCGGTTTGACTCGAGACGCGCTTGGCGATGCTCGATTCATGAAAGGCGTCGGTTGTCCGCGTTGCCATAACCGTGGAGTTAAGGGCAGATTTGGCATTTTCGAGATATTTGAAGTGAACGATGAGATCGAAAAGCTCATCTATTCGGGCGGAACGTCGACTCAAATGCGTTCAGTCGCTAGGGAGTTGGGGATGAGGACGATGCGTGAGGATGGAGTTCGAAAAGTCCTTGCAGGACTCACTTCGGTAGAGGAAGTTTTATCCGTGACGGTGGACGAACCGACTTCGTCGACGTAGAATGGGCTAGAAGTCATCACGCGCGGGTTCAATACTCGCCGCTTTCAACCGATAAGAATCTTATGAGTTACGAAATGAACGATTTGCTCGAATTGGTATTCGAGGAAGGCGCATCCGATTTACATATTCAGGTTGGGAAACCGCCGACATTGCGCCTAGATGGTTCGATGGTTTCGGTAGAGGGACCGGATCTGACTCCGGCGGATACGGAATCGCTCATGCAGTCGATCACGTCGGATTCATACGTCCAAGAGGCGAAAACCGAAGGCGGGGCGGATTTTGGCTTCGCATACATGGATAAATCGCGTTTCCGCGTGAGCGTCCTAAGGGCCAAGGGCAACTACGGCATGGTCCTCCGTCAAATCCCCAACGAATTTTTCGATCTCGAAGACATCGGCATTCCCGATAAGATAAAGGATCTGCTTTATCGTCCTCGGGGACTCGTGCTCGTAACCGGACCAACTGGGTCAGGCAAAAGTACGACGCTCGCTTCGATGATCAATTACATCAACCAGAGACGTAGCGGTCATATTATCACGATCGAGGATCCGATCGAGTATTACCACGACCACAATAAGTGTATCGTCACGCAGCGCGAAATTGGAGTGGACGTTCCTTCGTTTTCGGAAGCGATTCGGCGAGCTTTACGCCAGGATCCGGACATTATTCTCGTCGGAGAAATGCGTGATTTGGAGACCATCGAAGCGGCGATTAGCGCGGCGGAAACGGGTCACTTGGTTTTTGGAACCTTGCACACGAATGGCGCTGCCAAGACGGTGGATCGTATCGTTGACGCGTTTCCGGCGAACATGAGGGAGATGATACGCACGCAATTGGCTTCATCTTTGGTGTCGGTTATTTCTCAGGTGCTCTGCAAGAAAGAAGGTGGAGGCCGAGTCGCAGGACTTGAAATCATGGTGACCACGACTTCGATCGCAGCCTTGATCCGAGATAACAAAACCTATCGCCTCGAATCGGATATCCAAACCGGAGCGAAGTTAGGTATGTTCACTATGGATACGCACTTGATGAGTCTCTACAATCGAGGTCTCATCTCAGCTCGCGAAGCCTTCGAGAAATCGCAATCGCCCGAAGATATGCGCAAGCGTCTCGAAGACCTCGGAGCAACCGTCGAACAGTCGTAAGCAGTTAAGGAAAGCGAGCTAGAGGGTCTTTTTCGTTTATTCCTTGTGCCTAATACCCGAAGCCCTTGACGGGCATAGCCCCTTGTGGACGAAGGCTGTTGCTTCGGCTTTTAAAGCGAGTCGGGACGCCTCGCACCACCTTCAGTATTTGTAGGACAGCATAGCCGCGCGTTGCCCAAAATTGGACGATTGGACTGTACTCCCAATAATCGCGAACAGTGGGCCCGCCATGAGGAAAAACGATTAACGGTAGACCTCGGGGCTCAGACGCTGGCGGCAAGGTTAAGTATCCGTGGAGTTCGTAACCATCTCTAGCAGGAACTTTTATCGGCTGCGTTTCTCCCAGCTTGTATTGTTCTATTAACGGAAGAGAATCGATGCCTTGGGGATTTCGAATCTTCCTCTGTTGCGGGCTAGGTTAGCTGGCTAGCGCTCGATCATTAGCGTGCTGTGAAAGTGCCGGAGGATTTAAAAACCTCTTTTGAAGCTGACGAATATTCGGAAACCGGAACATGCTCCGACGCATGCTGGTACGTCTGGCTAGTCTGATGACTTTGACTTTTAAAATTACAACGTTGTAATTTTAAGGGTCGATACGTGTGTGGGCGCATCTAGGTTGATTGGCGGGGATTGCAGTGGAGTTGGCTTATATCTGGTCTTCTTGGGAATTGCGGGGAGGAGCTGTTGGATTAATTTAAAGTGTTCATGAACACTATCTGATTGACGGCCTTGCGAGGCGGTCGTCTTCTGGAGTTATGGCGTTTGCTCGGGCAGTTAAGCTGGAGCCAGATTGTCTTAGGGAAATCATAGGGGAGGGAATCCGTTGGGCGGCTCAAACCGATAGGGAAACTTTAAGGACTGGCATCGATCATATCGACCGGGCTTTGGGGGGAGGATTGTCGACTGGCGTATTGTGCGAGTTCGTTGCCTCGTCTCCAAGCTCGGGCGGTCAGACCTTGCTGCTTCACTTGCTGGAGGCGATGCGACGGGAGCGACGGTTTGCTGCTTTGGTGGACGGGGCGAATGCCTTTGATCCGCAGACAACTCCGGCGGTGTTGCTGGAGCATTTGCTGTGGGTTCGCTGTGAGTCAGTGGGGCAGGCTTTGCAGGTGACGGATGCTTTGCTGCGAGATGGGAACTTGGGAATGGTTCTGGTTGATTTGAGGGACTGCGATGCGTGGGCGTTGAGACGGGTTCCGACGACTGATTGGTATCGTTTACAGCGCTTGGCGGGTAAGTCGGATATGGTGTTGGCGATCGTTACGCCTCGGGCGATGATTCCGAGCGCTCAGATTCGGATCGCTTTGACGGGAAGTCTTTCGGTGGCCCAGAGCGATGCGGCATTGAGCGAAGTAGCGAAGGGATTGGAGTGCGAGGTCCTTCGGCTGCGGAAGCAGGAAACGGGGGAATTTCCCCAGATGATTCAGGCGGGATGAAGGGGCTTTTGAGGCGTGCCTAACATGTATGCGGTGATTGATAGTTTTCGTTTTGCGTTGCATGCTGTGTTGCGGATGGAAGCTGGGCTTGGCGCGCGGCCGGTGATTTTGGTAGACGAATCGCTGACAAAACCTTTGGTGGTGGATTGCACGCAGGCGGCGGCTCGAGCGGGGGTGATACCGGGATTGAACGTGGCCCAGGCGATTGCTCGTTGCGAGGATGTAGCGGTGCGTTATTGCTCGGCGAAAGCGGAAGAGATGGCGGCTAGGGTTTTGTTCGATTGCGCGTATTCGCTGTCGCCTCGAGTTGAGGAAACCGATTTGGGTTTGTGTACGATTGGCTTGGCGGGAGTTAACCGAGAGCGTTTGGAGTTTCGATCCCAAGAGATGGTATCCGAGTTACGGAGACAGGGCTTGCAAGCTCGGATGGGGATTGGAGCTACGCCGGACTTAGCTTTACTGACGGCTCGGGAATCGAAAGGGGTGTTGACTGTGGGGTGCGAAGCGTCCCCGCCTTTAGAGAGCTTTTTGGACGGGTTGCCAATCGAGGCGGCTGAACCGTCCGATGGGATGAAGTCGATTTTCGAGCAATGGGGAATTCGTTCGGTAGGGGCGTTCGCGCGTTTGTCTCGAGAATCAGTTGGGCGGCGATTGGGGATGGAGGGCTTGGCATTTTGGGATCGCGTTTCGGGGCGAGAGGAACGGCCGTTGCGGATTTCGGAATTGCCTTTGGTCTTCGAAGAGTCGTTGGATTTCGAGTACGAAATCGATACCTTGGAGCCTCTGCTGTTTGTCATTCGCCGCTTTTTGGATCAACTTTGCCTACGCTTGCGTGTGACGGGAAAGGTCGTGGAGTCGCTTTACTTGAAGGCGGAATTGGCTGATATTCGCTTGGAGGATGGAGAGCGGGTCGATGCGATGGAAGTGTCGCTTAAAATGCCGGATCCAACTTGCGATGTGGATGCGCTGTTTTTAATTTTGGCGACACGTTTAGAGCGTTTGGAGATGGAGGCGGCGGTGACTGGGCTTGCGCTTAGAGTTGATCCGATCGGCCGCGCCGATTGCCAGCTGGGTTTGTTCGAGACGAGCTTGAAGCGTCCGCATCGCTTTACTCAGACCTTGTCGCGAATCGGAGGGATCGTGGGACCAGGTAACGTAGGGCGACCGCGTTTGGAGACAACTGGTCGGCCGGATGGGATTTGTATGGAGCGTTTACCTGTAGTGGTTTTGCCAATGCAGGGTTTGGGTTTGAAGGCGGCTTTTGGTTTGGCGTTGCGGCGCTATCGTCCGGCTTTGGCAGTGGAGGTTGAGCTGAGAGAGCGGCGGCCGATGTGGATTCGTTGCGCAAAGGCAGCTGGACGCGTGAGCGACTGTCGCGGGCCTTGGGTTTATTCGGGGCAATGGTGGGAGCCGGGTGGATGGAATCGAGTGGAGTGGGATGTGGAGTTGAGGGCAGGTGGCGTTTATCGTTTGGCGAATGAACTCGGGACCTGGTGGGTCGAGGGAGTGTATGATTGAGAAGGATGAGGGATGAAGGATGAAGGATTAAGGATGAGGGATGAGGGATTAAGGATGAGGGATGAGGGATTAGGGATGAAGTATATTGAGTTGCATGCGCGGTCGGCGTTTAGTTTTTTGAGGGGAGCGTCTCAGCCGCGGGAGTTGGCAGAGGCTGGCGCGGCTATGGAGTTGGAGGCTATGGCTGTGTGCGATCGGGCTGGCGTTTATGGAACGGCTCGTTTCCATAAGGCAGCGAGAGAGCAGGGGGTACGTCCGATTGTGGGGTGCGAGTTGGCGATGGAGGATGGTTGCGCTTTGCCTGTATTGGTGAAGTCGCGACAGGGGTATCGTAATCTGTGCAAGTTGTTGACGCAAGTTCAGTTGCGGGCGGAGAAAGGCCAAGGACGCGTTTCTTGGGAAGAACTGCCGGAGTTTGCAGAGGGTCTGATGGCCTTGACGGGAGATGATGAGGGGCCTTTGCATCGGGCATGGCTTGAAGCTGGGCGGGCTGGGGTCGAGGGGGCATTGCAGCGTCTTCGGAGGGTGTTTGTCGATGAGGATCTGGCGATCGAGGTTCAACGTCATCACATTCGAGGGGAGCAGCGTTGGGGGTCGGCTTTGCGCGATTTGGCAGAGGCATCAAGGATTCGAATCGTGGCGACTAATGGGGTTTGTTACGCGACGCAGAAGGGACGAACGATACAAGATCTATTCACTTGCCTGAGGAATAAGACGAATTTGGACGGGGCGGGTTCTTTATTGAATCGGAACGCTCAGCGTTTCGTGAAACCGGGTAAGGAGATGGCTTATTTGTTTCGAGATATGCCTGAGGCGGTGAGCAATACTTTGCGGATGGCGGAGCGTTGCGATTTTTCGTTAGAGAATATTGGATACGAGTTTCCTCGTTTTTCGGTCCCGGAGGGAGAGTCGATGGATTCGTTTTTGAAGAAGATCGTTTGGTTCGGGGCGGAGCAGCGCTATCGCAGTTTGAGTCCGGCGGTGAAGCGGCAATTGAGGCATGAGTTGGATGTGATTGGGCGTTTGGGCTTCTCGGGATATTTTTTGATTGTCTGGGATTTGGTTAATTATTGTCGGGAGCATAATATAATGGCTCAAGGTCGAGGCAGCGCGGCGAATAGCGCGGTTTGCTACAGTTTGGGGATTACACCGATGGACCCGGTTGGCGGGCGATTGTTGTTTGAGCGATTCTTGAACGAGGAGCGACGAAGTTGGCCTGATATCGATATCGATTTACCGAGTGGGGCGCGGCGGGAACAGGTAATTCAGGAAGTGTATCGTCGCTATGGACGTCATGGAGCGGCGATGACGGCGAATGTGATTACTTATCGGGGACGCAGCGCGGTTCGGGAAATTGGAAAGGTGTTGGGCTTTGCGGAGGAAACGTTGGGGCGATTTTCTTCTTTGTATGGAAGTCATAACTACTCGCATGAAATATCGATGGAGGAGCAGTTCGAGAAATCGGGAATATCGGCGACTCATCCTAGGGCTGCTGCTTTTGCACGGCTTTTCCCTCGGGTTTTGGGTTTGCCGCGTCATTTGGGTCAGCATTCGGGGGGTATGATTATTTGCCAGGGAGAATTGGATTCGCTGGTCCCTTTGGAACCGGCTAGTATGCCGGGACGAACTGTGGTGCAGTGGGACAAGGAGGACTGCGAAAACATGGGCATGGTGAAGGTAGATCTACTTGGGTTGGGTATGATGGCGGTTATGCAGGATGCTTTCGAAGCGGTACGAGCGAAAGGTCGGAGTATCGATTTAGCGAGTATTCCCAAAGATGATACGGCGACTTACGCGATGATGCAGAAGGCGGATACGATTGGAGTGTTTCAGATCGAAAGTCGGGCTCAGATGGCTACTTTGCCGCGGATGAAACCGAAATGCTTTTACGATGTGGTGATCGAGGTCGGTATCATTCGTCCTGGACCGATCCAGGGTAATATGGTGAATCCGTATCTGGAGCGTCGGGCGGGACGACAGAAGGTGGAGTATATCGACGAGCGTCTGAAGCCGATGTTGGAACGGACTTTGGGGGTCGCTTTGTTTCAGGAGCAGATCCTGAAAGTGGCGATGGTCATGGCCGACTTTTCGGGAGCTCAGGCGGAGGAGCTACGACGGGCAGTGAGTTTTTATAGAACCGATGATCGGATAGGGCAAGTGATGGAGGATTTGGTGGTGGCGATGCGGGAGCGTAAGGTGCCGGAGGAGAAGATCGATCAGGTGGTGAAATCGGTTTCGAGTTTCGCGCATTATGGATTTCCGGAGAGCCATGCGATTTCGTTTGGTCTGTTGGCGTATGCGAGCACGTATTTAAAGGCTCATTACCCAGGGGAGTTTTATGTGGCTCTTCTTAATAATCAGCCGATGGGGTTTTATTCGCCGGCTACTTTGATTCAAGACGCCAAGCGTCATGGCGTTCGGGTGCGAGCAGTGGATGTGTCGGTCTCGGATTGGGCGTGCTCGGTCGAAAATGATAAAACGATCCGTTTGGGCTTAACGATGGTGAATGGCGTGAGTCGCGAGCGTGGCCTTGTGATGCTGAAAGCTCGCGAGGAGTTCGATTTTATCGATTTGAGAGATTTCCGAAAGCGGACGCGTTTCAATCGAGACGAGCTACGGGCTTTAGCGTCCATCGGGGCCTTGAACTGTTTCGAGCAAAGTCGGCGTCATGCTTTATGGGCGGTCGAATCAGGGTACGATCCGGATGATCTATTTGCGGATGTCGTGAATGAACGTAGTTTGAGTCCGCTCGAAATGATGACGCATGTGGAGCGCCTGCGAGCGGATTACGAAGGAGTGGGGGTTACTGTGGGGGCTCATCCGATGGGGGCGATTCGGGATCGTCTTCCACAGGTGTGGACTGCTGGAGATCTGGAACATACGCCGCATGGCAATCGAGTGGTTGTGGCGGGGCAGGTGATCTGCCGTCAGCGTCCGGGCACGGCGAAAGGGTTTCTATTTATTTCACTCGAAGATGAAACCGGAATTTCGAACATCGTGGTGATGCCGCAAATGTTCGAGCGTAATCGATTGGTCATTACGCAGGAGAAATTTTTGAAAATCTCAGGAATTTTGCAGAATCAGCAGGGAGTGATTCATGTGAAAGCGGATAAGATCGAGCCATTAGATCTGAGAGAGCTTCCGGCAGCGAAGTCTTATGACTTTCATTAGTAGCTCAGAGCTTTAGTCTGAGTTTCTTCGACTGCTTTGGGGCTCAGGCTGAAGCGCTGAGCTATCTACTCGACGATGAGGGCAGCGTAGTTCTTTTTGCCTCGGCGCAGGAGAATGTATTTTTCGAAGTGGACGTCTGCCTGCGTGAGCTTGGCTTGCGGGTCTTGTATCCGTTGGTTGTTTACGTTTACTCCACCGCCTTGGAGGTCTTTTTTCGCATTCTTGCGCGATGCGGATAGGCCGGAGCTTACAAGAGCGTCCAAAATTGAGACGCCTTCGCCTTGGAGGTCGGTGGTAGAGACGTTCGCGTTTGGAATTTCATTGGCGACTTCGCTGAGCGCGTTTTCGGAAATGCCGTCGAGTCCACCACCGAAAAGAATCTTACTCGCATTGATGGCGTCTTGGGTCGCTTCTTCGCCGTGCACAAGCTTTGTCATTTCGAACGCGAGGGTGCGGTGGGCGTCGCGGGCTCCCGGGTTTTCGTTGTGCTGCGCTTCGATGGCGTCGATCTCTTCGTGGCTAAGGAAAGTGAAGTACTTCAGGAATTTGATTACGTCGCGATCGTCGACGTTGATGAAGTATTGGTAGAAGCGATACACGCTGGTGCGTTTGGCATCGAGCCACACGGCGCCAGCTTCGCTTTTGCCGAATTTACTGCCGTCGGCATTGGTGATTAATGGGAAGGTGAGGCCGTAGACGGTCTTGCCGGCTTTTTTGCGGGTGAGCTCCGTGCCGACGGTGATGTTGCCCCATTGATCGCTGCCGCCGATTTGGAGTTCGCAGTTCTCCGCTTGGTTGAGGTGATAGAAGTCGTAGCCTTGGAGCAGCATGTAGGAGAATTCCGTGTAGCTGATGCCGGCTTCATTATCGCCTCCGAGGCGTGATTTGACGCTTTCTTTGGCCACCATGGAATTGACCGTGAAGTATTTTCCGACGTCGCGGAGAAAATCGAGGAAGCTGATGGGGCCGACCCAAGAGGCATTGTCGACGAGCTGGGCGGTGTTGGGGAGCGTTTCGTTGAAGTCGAGGATGCTGGCGAGTTGTTTTCTGACGGCGGCGATGTTGCCGTCGAGCACTTCTTTGGTCAGCAGTTGGCGTTCGGACTTTTTCCCCGATGGATCGCCGATGCTGCCGGTTGCTCCACCTGCGAGGGCGATGGGGCGGTGCCCGGCGTTTTGGAAGCGGCGGAGGGCGATGAGCGGCACGAGGTTGCCGACGTGGAGGGAGTCGGCGGTCGGGTCAAAGCCTGCATAGAGAGTGATCGGGCTGTCGGCGAGCCGTTTGGTCAGCTCATCGAGCGCCGTGCAGTCAGTGTAAAGTCCTCTCCACTGTAGATCTTCCAAAATAGTCATAAGGAGGAAGGTTTTGGAGAGTTAGCGGTAGCGTGTCGAATGGAAATATTGATAAGGTTGAGGGCGAAAGGATCGGACACTTATCGTGCTTCTCGCGTCCTAAAAGTTGGGGACGACTATTTTGGCGACTCGATTGTGACGGATGCGGATTTCGCCTTTGATGGGATTGCCGGTTCCGTCGAGGTCTCCTTGGTAGATGAAGATTTCGTCGGTGTCTTTGCGAAGGGAGAATTTCTTGAGCATAGGCTCTCCGAGAATGGCGACCGCTTCTTCGGGGCTCATTTTCAAGGCAACGCGGGCCCACGTTTCAGGTATCGTCCAGGCTCCGCTTGCGCGGACGTCTGCTTTTCGCAGTTCGATGCGGAGGCTTTCGTACCATTTATCTTTGGAGCCTTTGGGGGGAGGGTTCTTGGCTGCGTAGGCTGCTGCCGCGAGAGAGACTTCTGCTGCAATTTCTGCGTTTTCTTCGTATTGGGCGAGGCGGCTTTCGAGGGATGAAACCTTTTCGTTAAGAGCGCGGATTTCGGCGAGGATTGTGTCGAGCGTAGCTTGGTTAGCGTCAGCGCTGTAGGCGTAGCCAGAAATGAGAAAGGTGGCGATTATGAAGAAAAGCGGTCTCATAGTTTGAATACGGCACGAGCTTGGGAAAAGGGCAAGTTCCTACTTCGAACCGTCCTGGCT
>JAPKDW010000241.1 GCA_028822375.1 Opitutaceae bacterium
CGAATCCGGCGGCTGCTCCGATGAGTCCTGCTCCGCGTACATGCATGTCTTTGATGGCTACGGCCATCGTCGTTGCGTCTGTAATGTCTTCGATATTGAACTCGTGTGGCAGGTTTCGCTGATCGATGATTTGGACGATGGAAGGATCGTTTTCCTTCAGCCAAATCGTGCGGTAGGGCTGGCCATTGACGTTCATGTCGCAAGGAAGTAGGAAGGTTTGGCGTTTGGCAAGCGGCGGATTCGGATCGCTTGCATCGGAGGTTTTCTAATCGTTTTGGATTGATTGTCTAATAATACCAAGCTTCGGGTAATTTTTACTAGCCGCCCTTCTCTGAACGGGGTAGGATTAACCAGAGTCTAGGTAAGGCTTAACTTCGGTTTTTTGCTCGCCTAGGTTCGGACCCATAACACACTGCTCACGTTTGCTCGAAAAAAGCCCTAAAATGAAACCTAAAAACAAGCAGAATACCGTGGATCTTTATTACATGGAAGCGCGGGCGAAGCTGATTGATATCGCCGCTTTTATGGATCGCGTTGAGCGCGATGGATTCACCGACGATTTTAGATATTCGGCATTCAAGGATGCTTTGAAAGAGCTCGATTCGGACAGCCGGACGCAGAACGTTCTTCTGAGCTTAAGCGATCCAACGACAGAATTGATTCCCGCTGCGACCACGAAGGCAGCCAGTGGAGCTTGGCCGGATAAACCGCAATGAGATACATCGAACCACACGCTCACATGGTCAGTCGCACGACTGACGACTACATGGCAATGGTTATTGCAGGATGCAAGGCAGTCTGCGAGCCGGCTTTTTGGGCCGGATACGACCGGAGCTCGGCTCACGGATTTTACGACTATTTTTGTCAGCTTACGGACTACGAGCCAAAGCGGGCGGCCAAATTTGGGCTTCCGCATTTCTCATGGCTTTGCATCAATCCTAAGGAGTCGGAAGATATCAAGCTGGCCGAAGACGTAATCGCTCTTATTCCGGAGTTCCTGAAGAAGGATAACGTTTTGGGAATAGGCGAAATCGGTTTGAATAAAAACAGCCGAAACGAGATGACCATTCTCGAGAAGCACGTGAACTTGGCTGCCGAGCATGATCAGTTGATTCTCGTGCATACGCCTCACCTTGAAGACAAATTGAAGGGGACGCAGTTGATCGTCGATATGATCAAGAGCGATTCGCGGATCGATCCCGGCAAAGTTTTGATTGATCACCTAGAAGAGCATACGGCCAAAATCGTTATGGACGCCGGGTTCTGGGGTGGATTGACCTTGTATCCGGAATCCAAGTGCACGTCGCCTCGAGCGGTTGATATCATGGAAACCTACGGAGCTGATCGTTTGTGGATGAACTCTGCTTGCGATTGGGGGGTGAGCGTTCCGCTGGCAGTCCCATACGCTGCCCAAGAAATGCGTCGCCGTGGGTATGATGATGAAACGCTTGATAAAGTGTTCTATCAGAATCCGGTGAGGTTTCTGAGTCAGAGCCCTAACTTTACGATTGAAAAAGAATAGCTGGGTTGTCTTTGAATCATCTACGCGGCGTGTCGCGAGCGACGGCCCTACTGCTTAATGAAATTAGCCAATAATAGTCACCTGGCGTATTGTACGAATATCCATAGAGGAAGCTCGTGGGCCGAGACGCTTGATTCGCTTGATCGGTATACGATGAAAGTGCGTGATCGCGTGTGTCCTGACGATGAATACGCGATCGGTTTGAGATTGAGCGCGTCGGCAGCCAGGCAGCTCTCGGATAGCGCGACTCTGCTGGAGTTTCAGCGTTGGCTGGAAAAGCGGAAGTGTTACGTTTTCACGATTAACGGATTTCCGTACGGCGATTTTCACGGAACGCGAGTGAAGGAGGAGGTTTATCGTCCGGATTGGACTTCCTCGGATCGAGTGGACTATACGAAGTCGCTTTTCGATTTGCTTTGTCAGATCGCTCCTCCGGGCATGGAGGGAAGCGTCAGCACCGTTCCGGGCTCGTTTAAGCGATTTATTTCGAGTGAGGATCAATTGGTTGCGATGCGAAAGAACTTGGCGGAGTGCGCCCTGCATATCGACGCATTGAGTTCGAAATCAGGACGGGATCTGCACCTGGGCCTTGAGCCTGAGCCACTCTGCCTGTTTGAGACGAGCGCTGAAACGGTTTCGTTTTTCGATGCGTTGCTTGCCGCTGAAGTTGGGGACAAAGACGTTCTGCTGAAGCGTCTCGGAGTGAATTACGATGCCTGTCATTTGGCCGTCGAATACGAAACCGCCGAGGAGTCGCTTGGTCGTTTGGTCGATGCGGGAATTCGGATCAGCAAGATTCACCTGAGCTCGGCATTGAAGGTTTCGGATTTTTCCGAATCGACTTTGAAAACGTTGGGAGGCTTTTGCGAGGAAGTGTACTTGCATCAGGTCGTTGCCCGCACAGGCGCCGATCCATTGGTTCGATACGAAGACTTGGATGTGGCTTTGGCTGCGCGAGCGAGTGGCGAAGACCGCGCGGATGAGTGGCGTATCCATTTCCATATTCCATTGCACAGTTCGCCTGGAGCTCCTCTCGAGTCGACTAGCGATCAGATTTCTAGCGTTCTGGACATAGTGAAGGGCAGTCCCGACATGTGTCGTCATTTCGAGATGGAAACCTACACTTGGGAAGTATTGCCCGGAGGTTTAGGAGCTGTCGATGTCGTGGACCAGCTTGTACGAGAGTACGAATGGACCTTGGGTGAATTCAATGCCCGCGGTTTACTGCGGTAGGATGTTGGGCCGGCGCTTGGTTTAGCAGTAAGGTTGCTCGATTCTATTGTGTAGGAGCGGGTTTATCCCGCGATGTATGGCGGGAAATGAGGAATCGCGGGATAAACCCGCTCCTACAGGTTGATGCTAACTCCTCTCGGGGATACAAAAATAAGACTTATTTGCATGGTCAGGAAAAAGTGCTCGCTCGGCGGCGAATAGCGCTTTGGCTAGGCTCCATGATTAAAGGGCGGGCATTGCTAGTCTTGGGACGCGTATCGAATCTTAGCACGGTTTGGTCGAATTGCCTGTGCGCTTGGATACTGTCGGGAGGCGGTTCGAATGCCGTTTTCGCGAGTTTGTTGGTCGGTTTGAGCTTCTTGTATGTCGGTGGAATGTACCTGAATGATTACTGCGATGCTGGCTTCGATCGGAAATTCAGGCCCGAGCGCCCAATTCCGTCGGGACAGATTCAGCAAAAGACCGTGATGACTCTGACGTTACTGTTTTTTGTCGTTGGATTTGCGGCGATTGCTTGGACCGGTCTTCACTCGGCACTCTACGCGATTGTGTTGCTCGGGCTGATTTTCGCTTACAATCTCGTCCACAAGAAAACGAAACTGGGGGTTCCTTTGATGGGGGCCTGCCGAACGGGCGTTTACCTTGTGGTGGGGGCAGCAGGGGTTCAGGGGCTCGGGGCTTCGATATACTGGGCAGGAGGTTTGATGTTTCTTTACGTGATCGGGATCACGAGCCTAGCTCGGACGGAGTCGAATCTCGAAGCGAATTCGTTTGCGGGTCTGGCTATGATCGTCTCCCCGCTAGTTGGGGCTGTTTATTTGGCGAGTCCTGAATTCGATGCGACCGTGGGTGGAGGAATCTTGTTGGCGGTTGCCTGGATGCTTTGGGCGTTTTTCAGAGCCCGCGCTGGAGGAAAACTGATCGTCGGCAAAATGATTGGGCCGCTTCTAGCGGGGATTTGTTTGATTGATTTGACGATTATCGCTGCTGAGCATAAATTTTCTTTAACCGTTGGAGGAAGTCTGATGGCGTTTTTCGTGATCGCATTGATCGCTCAACGTCGTATCCCTGCGACCTGAATTTCGTTTCCATGTCTGATTTTCCCCATATCGAGTATCCGATTTCGATCCCGTATCAACTCCGGGTCTACTTCACTAAGCACGCTTTTGACGTGAAGAATCCGTTGTTTCGCGATTTGGCATGTTCGAAGGAAAGCGGTAATCGCCGGAAGGTATTGATTTACGTGGACGAGGCTGTGAGTCAGGCGAATCCCAGTTTGGCTGATCAGATCTCAGCTTACTTTGATCGCTACAGCGAAGATTTGCGTTTGATGGGCGTGGAAACGCTTCAAGGAGGCGAGTCGCTTAAGAACGACGAAAACTGTTTGCATCGAATTTATGGCGATATCGAAAGTCGCAAAATTTGCCGTCACAGCTACATCGTCGCTATCGGTGGTGGAGCGTTGTTGGATACAGTTGGCTTTGCCGCAGCTACGGCTCACCGAGGTATCCGTCATTTCCGTTTTCCCACGACCACTTTAGGTCAAGCCGATGCGGGAGTTGGGGTTAAGAATGGCGTGAACTACAACCGGAAGAAAAATTTCGTGGGAGCGTTTGCTCCGCCATTCGCAGTGGTAAACGATTTTAGTTTCCTCGAAACCTTACCCGATATGCATTTGCGGAATGGCTATATCGAAGCGATTAAGGTAGCCCTCATTCGCGATGAGAAGTTCTTCGATTGGATAGAAGCCAATGCGCAGGCTCTGAATCGATTCGAACCGGCGGCGATGCAGGAAATTATCCATCGCTGCGCGGAGCACCATGTAGCGCATATCGCGACTTCTGGGGATCCGTTTGAAATGGGATCGGTTCGCCCCTTGGACTTTGGACACTGGGCGGCGCACAAACTCGAGCAACTTTCGGAATTCGCGCTTTCTCACGGCGAGGCGGTAGCGATCGGGATCGCGATCGATACGTTGTATTCGGAGGAGATGGGCTACTTGGACAAGGACTGCTCGAATAGAATACTGTCGTTGCTCAAACGTCTGAATTTCGAGACTTACTCAGACCAGCTCGAACGCCGCAATGAAAGGGGTTATCCGTATGTGTTGGAAGGTCTGGAGGAATTTCGCGAGCATTTGGGTGGCTTGCTGACGATCACTTTGCTCAAGCGCATCGGGTCGCGATTCGAGGTTCACGAAATGGATACGGACGTGGTCCTGAAGTCGATGAACCGCCTGAAAGAGCTTATCTAATTTGCGATGCAACGGACAGTCGTCATCAATGTCGTAGGACTGACTTCTTCGCTAATCGGGGAGTCCACGCCGAATATCAAGGCATTCGCGGATCGTAACCGTCAGAAGAGCATAAAACCGGCTTTTCCGGCGGTTACCTGTACGGCGCAATCGAATATGGTAACGGGTCGTCCCGCTTCGGAGCACGGGGCAGTCGGCAATGGTTGGTACAACCGGGATTACAGCGAAGTACATTTTTGGAAGCAGTCCAATGCGATTGTCGAAAAACCGAAAATCTGGGACGAGCTAAAGGGTCTTGATTCGTCGTTTACCTGCGCGAAGTTGTTTTGGTGGTACAATATGTATTCGTCGGTCGATTACTCAATTACGCCGCGTCCGATGTATCCAGCGGATGGACGCAAGTTCTTCGACGTTTACACCCATCCCATGGAAATGGGATCGGAGATAAAAAAGGACATAGGGAGTTTTCCTTTTCATACTTTTTGGGGACCTAAAGCGGGGATTGGCTCCTCCCAGTGGATTGCGGAATCAACGAAATGGGTAGAGGAGAAGCATGAGCCGACTTTGAATCTGATTTACCTGCCGCATCTTGATTATAACCTCCAGCGCTTAGGTCCATCGCATCCCGATATTGGTACGGATCTTGAAGAGATCGATCAAATCGTTGGCGATCTAATTTCCTTTTTCGAGGCGCGGGCCGTTAAGGTGGTTTTACTTTCGGAATACGGGATCAGCGATGTAGATCGCCCGATTCACATCAATCGTGTCTTACGAGAAAAGGGATGGATCACGATTAAAGACGAACTGAGTCTCGAGCAATTGGATTGCGGAGCCAGCCAGGCTTTCGCAGTTGCCGATCATCAGGTGGCCCATGTTTACATTAATGATGAGAGCATTCGCGACGAAGTTCGAAAAACATTGGAAGCGATCCCAGGCGTTGAATCTGTACTCGATGAAGCGGGTAAGCAAGCGATGGGAATCGACCACGAGCGATCGGGCGATTTCGTCGTCATATCCGATCAGCGAAGTTGGTTTACCTATTACTATTGGCTCGATGATGCAGTGGCTCCGGATTTCGCTCGCTGCGTCGATATTCACCGAAAAGTTGGATACGATCCGGTCGAATTGTTTATCGATCCGAAGTTGAAAATTCCGATTCTGAAAATCGCAAAATTCCTTCTCAAAAAGAAGCTCGGTTTTCGCGGTTTGTTGGATGTCATTCCATTGGATGCTTCGTTAGTGAAGGGTTCCCATGGAAGGATTCCTCAGAGTCAGGATGAGTGGCCAGTTATTATTTCTCCG
>JAPKDW010000033.1 GCA_028822375.1 Opitutaceae bacterium
GTTTCATCTGATGAGTCAAGCGTATCTAATGTAGGAATGCTAATCATCGCTTTCTCATATTCGAAACAATGTACTACGAGTGTAGGAGTAGTTAAGGGGCTAATGCTTGATACGACGAATGTACGGGCGGTTCATTGTCGAGAATGCCTCTTTGGTTGAAGCGTAAAAAAGCCTGAGATGCTGGGCATCTCAGGCTTTTTTTGTAAAGTTGAGGACGGTGTTTTAGGACGTTGGAGTCGAAGAATTCGGTTGAGTGTATCGAGCAGGTAGTTCGATGATTCCCATCTCGTAGGCGCAGCGAGTCAATTCGACGGCGCTCCGGGCATCGAGCTTCTTCATTACATTGGCTCGATGGGCTTCGATCGTTTTGACGCTAACCTGTAACATTTCAGCAATTTGCTTTGTGCTATAGCCTTCGGCTACGGCCTGCAGCACTTCGCGTTCGCGATTGGAAAGGCGGCCTTTTTTCTTGCTGGTTCCTGAGCGGGTTAGGTGAGATTCGCGTAGGAGGCTGGCCGCGATTGGGCAAAGGTAGCCACTTCCGTTGCAGACCTCTTTCATGCCTTCTCTTAGTTTGGCGGCAGAGGAGCTTTTCGCGATGATTCCGTGACAACCTAATTCAAGGAGTTCGCGAATCGAGTCAGGAGTAAAGTTCGCCGAGATCGCGATAAAGCGGGTTTCCGGGTGCTTGTGCCCGTATTGGCGAAGGATTTCCATGCCATTTAGTCCAGGCAGAAACAGATCGAAAAGAACCAGGTCGGGATTCTCGTTTTCGCAAGATTGCATGCCTGCTCTTCCGTCGGATGCTTCGGCGACAACGTCCATCCCGGGGATGGACCCGGCCATGCTTGTAACGAGGTCTCGCAGCATGATTTGATCTTCAATTACGACTATGCGTGTTGGGCTTGTGTTCATAGGGTCTTTTTTTGTGGAGGAGTATTGCAGCGAGCTAAGGCTCAAGCTAGGGTTATTATTGATGCTAGATGTAGTGTACTTAGGAAAACATCTCTACTGCTTTGATCCATTTAAGAATACGATTGAAGGTGATTATGAGCGTAAGCATGGAAATTACAAGGTGATTTCACGTAAGGATCCTGTCGTATAAGCTCAAGTTGAACATGAATAGCGTATCATATTTGGAGGTTTATGCCAAAAATCGGTCACTATTTTTATTACCGTACAATAGGCGTATTTTGCGTGATTGAATAGTCGTATTTGCGCGATTTCGTGTGGAATTGGCAGAATTAGGCAATTTTTGGGTTAAGAAGGCTGTTTTGGTTTGCCTCACGCTTATATGAAGCTATCGAAACGTTCTATGGCTAAAGATTCTCCAAAAAAGCCCAATGCGGCATTCATGAAACCTGTCACTCCCGATGCAGCTCTTGCGGCCGTCGTTGGCGCCGACCCGATTCCTCGTACGGAATTGACCAAAAAACTCTGGGATTACATCAAATCAAACGATCTGCAGAATCCAGAAAACAGACGTGAAATTCTAGCGGATGCCAAGCTGAAGGCTGTATTCGATGGCAAGGACAAGGTATCCATGTTCGAAATGACCAAGCTCGTTTCGAATCACGTAGTCAAATAAGGCGTACGGCGATTACTTTTCAGATGAAGCTCGAGACCTTGGTCTCAAGCTTTTTTGCGTTTGAAGGTGCGCTGAGTTCGATGAGGACAGGCAGGTGGTCGGATGCGAAGCTTTTAATGGCTCGGGCCGCGCTGACCTTGTAGGGTTTGGGAGCGAGGACGAAGTCTAACCCTCGGGAAGGAAAGTGAGCGGGGAAGGTTCGCTCGTTTTGCGGGTGGTAGGTGTATTGGACATGCTGCGCTGATCGTATCATGAATTGTCTTACGGCGTCGCTAAACGCTTTGGAACCCGTATTGAAATCGCCGCAAATGATAGGAGAATTAAGGCCTTTTCCGAGGGGCAGTCGTTTGATACGTTTCAAAATTGATTCTATTTGGGCTATGCGCGTGCGTCGCGAACGAAAGTCGAGGTGGAGGTTTATGATGTCGACTGCTTGGTCACCGAGCTGTACCTGAGCTTCCATAAAGCCTTTTTCTCCTACGGTTTTTTCACCGAATGGATGTACTTGGCAATTTAGGATCGGGTGCTTCGAGAGGAAGGCGTTGCCATAGCAAAGCGGTTTTCTTCCGAATCGGGTATTGTGGATACCGTGCTCGGAATGGGGATAGCCTGTCTCGTCTTGAATGTGCTTGAGTAGGTCGATGTGCTTGTTCCAGTGCGAAGATTGATCGATCTCTTGGAACGCTACGATATCCGGCGAATGTTCGCGGACGATTCGAGCGATCTTCTCTAGATTCTTCCGAATGCTGTTCGAACTATGAAACCCTTGGTAGAGGGAAAGACCTCTTCCATGGGCAATATTGAAGCTCATCAAGCTGAACTTCGTTGCGTTACCGGACTCGCGCGACATCTGGTGTTTGACGGTACATTCTTATTCGATCGAGGAAAGAATTAATATTCTGCGAATCTGATTATGATACGCTTTTCGCAAGCGTCGGGATTAAGAAGGTCTCGAAGCATCAATCAAAAGAACCCGAGTGAAATCGTTTGAATCGCTGGAAATTCATTTGCGCATCCCGGATCTGTGGCAACAGCAAGCCTTAGCGAGTTTGCGTCAGGGAAGGGATGTGGAACGTGACCTGGTCGCGTTCGACTTGCTGCCGCCATTGGAGGCTCGTCAACAGCGGAGAGTGAACCACCGATTACGGTTTCCGAGAATGTAGGGCTAGCGCTAGCGCTATGCAGCGATTTTGGAGATTCGCATACGCGGAGCGGCGCAAGCTCCGGCCCTATGGATTATTCAGAAGTTAATTAGAGCGTTTCGAATTCCCAGGACCAATCGCCTACGCTAGATATTCGAAGCCACGCAAAACTGGATTGCGATTGGTTTCGTGGACCTGTGATAGCCCCGGGGTTGAGTGTCCATACGGTTCCGAGGTTTTCTTTTATCGGATAGTGCATATGCCCGAAGAGGAGAGCGGTTAGTTTGGGGTCAACGCTTCGAGGAGGAAGATGTTGGAGTTGAAAACGCAGTCCATTGCGTTCTAGGGTCAGGCGTTCTTCCCAGTGAAAATAGGGATCGTTGTTGCCTTGGACGATGAAACGCTCGGCGGAGAGATTATCGAGTTTGTCGAGCGTTTCCGGACGACAGACGTCGCCTAGATGCCATATTTCGTCCGCTGGTCGAAGGCGCTCGGGAAGGCTGTCCGGCAGATGGTTGTGAGTGTCCGAAATGACGGCGATTAGGAGGTCGGTTGACATTTCGAACCGGTTTGAGCGCTAGTCGAATTGAATGCCGTAGCGTTTGAGTGATTCTCCATCGAGCTCTCTCAGGTCAGAGTATGCGTTGAGCAGATCGATCTTGGATTGCAGTTCGCTTACTTTGGACTCTTCCATGCGCTGCTGCGCTTCGAGGACGCGCCGACCGGTGCTCAACCCGGCATCGAATTTGGCTTTTTCCATTTCGAACTCCTGGGCGCTGAGTTCTGTCGCAAGTTCTTTAATACCAGTGCCGTCTATGGCGGTCGTTACTTCGCGGATGGCAATTCGAGTGTCGCGCATGAGGCGTTGTTTTTCGCGGGAGGTTCGAGCTTCTTCAGTATCGAGCTGAATTTGCGCCTTCATGTAGTTGGCCTTCTTTTCGTTGAGGCCCCAAGGGACGTCTAGGGAGAGAGACCATTGCCAATTGAAACTATCTCGTTCGGTTACGTCGTCGTAGGCTGCGAGCATCGAACTTTCGAGGCCTGTGAGGGCATAGTCGCCGTTTAGGTTGAGTGAGGGGAGGCGGTTGCGTTTGTTGCGTCTGAGCTCTATTTCACGGCGTTGCTTCTGGTTGATGAGCGTTAGGTAACGAGGAGCGTTATCGATCACTTTCGTGAATGTGGATTCGATTTCCGGCATTGGCGGATTTCCGACATCTGGAGCTTCGACGGTTAGAGAGCTTCCTACTAATGAGTCTTCGCCGATGATCGTAAGGAGGCGATCTTGAGCGTCTTCGACTGCCTTATTCGCTCGGAGCAATCGGTCGGTCGCGTTCGCGACGCCAACTTTCGCTTGCAGCACGTCAAGGCTGGTCGCGATGCCGGTTTCTTCTTTGGCTTTGTTTTCTTCTAGCAAATCTTCGGCGAGTTTGAGAGCGGCCTTTCGTACTTCGTGTTGTTCTTGGGCGAATACGAAGGAATGATAAGCGGATTCAGTGGCGTTGATGGTGGTCAGTACGGTTGCTTGGAAATCGAGTTTGGACTGCTCTAGGGAGAGCTTCGACAGCTTTCTGTTTGCTCGGGCTACGCCAGGGCCGTACCCGCTGAGTAGGGGTTGTCGAATGCTCAAAGTCGTGCTGGCCCTGTAGGCAGGATTGATGGTGCTGTTGGTGGAGTTTGAGTAGTTGCGATTGAGGCGCGTACTCATGGAAAGCGTACCTCCTGTATCGAGAGCCTTCGATACGGTTAACCGATTGCTCTGGGCGTTCGACTGTGGCTGGGCGGCGCCGTCGAGTCGGTCGCTAGATCGGATTTGCGTATTGAAGCTGTCCGATGTCGATACGGCTAGCGATGGCTGAAATTGGGCGTTGGCGATTTCTACATCCTGTTCGGCGCGCTTGGTGGCGTTCTCGCTAATCCGAACGTCGTAGTTCTTTTCCAATGCGATGCGAATGCAGTCCTCGATGGTGAGCAGGTCTGCATGGCTGCTAGCAGTGAAGAGGAGCAAGGTCGCCGCGACGATTGCGCCACGGGTGAAGGAAAGACGAAGTATGTTGAGAGCGTTCATGATTCTGTGAGCGGATTCGGTTGGGGTGTTCCATGTGAGGCCAGCCGCTTGGCGAAAAGGCCGATGAAAACGAGGAGGACTATGATGACCCAATAGCCATCGGCCACACGTGTGGTTCCTGTGAACTCGTTGGCGAGTTCGGAAGTTTGAAAGGAGCTGCTTACGAGTTTTATCGTAAAGACCCAACCTGCGTGAAGGGACGCGCAGGCCCAAAGGTTGCCCTTTAAAAGAAGGGTCTGATGGAGAAGTATGCCGACGAGGAAGATGGCGGTCAGGTAAGTGAAATCGAATTGCGTGACCAGCGAGGCGATGGTTTCCCAGGCTATGCTGAATCCTTCGTTGAAGCCTACTTCGCTTGGGGCGATGGTTCCAAGCTCGGTGGGCGAGGCTCTGAAGTGGAGAATGGCGAAGAATGCGGACGAGGCGATGATCGCGCTGATTGGGGCGATGGCCGTATAGAACATTCTGAATACAAGCCCTCGGAAAACGATTTCTTCGAGTAGGCCTATTGCGATTCCCGCGAGGATGGCGTTGTCGATGTTTCCGAGCGCATTCGAAAGCGAGGCATCTGGTCGGAGCTGGATGGCTCCAAGAGCGTAGGATCCTCCGTATATAATTACGATCATCCCGATGCCATAGGCAAACCAAGGTCCAATGGTTGATAGAATGGGTTTCGCGAAGCCGATGGCCCTAAAGGAAGCTATGCGGCACTGCCAGAACAGGTAGGGGAGCAGAAGCAACACGCAGAACCAGCGGGATCTGTCGAAGAACCGTGGGTACGGTTTGTTGGCTAGGTAACCTGTGGCTTCGGGATCGAGGTAGTGGGTGATTTGCCAGGCGGCCAAGCTGAGTAGGGTGGCGGCGAGGAGGGATCCGAAGTAGAGCAAAGCGAGCAACCATAAGCCTTTGAGCGAGTGATCTCGTTCGTTTAGGCCGTAAAGTATATGTCGCTTTTCGCGGTTCATGCTGAGTCGAATCGAATAAGCTCCCCAGTATCCAAAAAAGGTTACGATACTCTATACACCAAGCCTATGGGGAAAGTTGCGTTTGATCCTATTGTTTTTCGTATTCGCCTTTGCCTAAACGCTTGTAAACCTGGAAACCAGCGGCTTTAGCGTTCGAGGGGCTAGGCGTTTTCAGTATCTTTGCCACCGGAGCGGACAAATTTGGACAATGTTCGATCGCTTGTCCGCATTTTGGGCATTCCTCCGGTAGGGATTCGGAGGAATTTATCGAGATTTCTACTTCCCCTTTGCAAAGCTTGCAGCGTCCAGAGATCGGTCTGAATCGCTGCAAAGGCATGGCGGGAAGAGAGTCGCTATTAGTTGGAAGCTAATCCGGAGCGGAGCAATTCCGCGTTGGAGAGCTTGCTGATGTATTGAGCGACTGCGTAGCGCTCGTAGTTCGCCTTGAGCTGCGTCATGCGGCTTTCGTATTCCTCGTCGTCTGAGGATACTTCGGGAACGATTTTCCCTGTTACGTGAATTATGGTTCCGTTTTCTTCGCGAATGCTAGCGTCTGAAACGTCGCCTTCGTCCAGGTCGGTAATCGAGTAGAGAACGTTGGTGTCGAGACCTTCCGCTGGTTCGCGGCGTGTGAAATCAGCGAATTCTGCGACTGTGAGGCCTTTGGCTTCGGCTTCCGTCTTAAATGCGTCGGTTCCCGATGTCGCTTTGAGCGAAGCGGCGAGTTCTTCGCCGTGAACCGTTCTTAAGCGGCGCGATTCTTCTTGAGAATAATCTTCGATGACGCGGTTTCGAGCGGTGTTGAAGTGGGGGATGAACTCTGGGTTTTCGTCTTGGAGGTAGAGCACGAGGGTTGAGGTCCCTTCGACGGCCGGCTGCGAGTAAATTTGTCCAGTGCTGAGTTGATAGGAAAGGGCGACGAGGTTTTGGCTCCAACTCAGTCCGATCGGTACCTCGTTGCGGGCGAAGGCTGTCGTTTGTCTGGCTTCGTATCCTTTAGAATCTACGATCGCTTCGAGGCGATCGCGATCGAGGGAATCGCTACCGGATCCGTTGTCGGCTTCGATAAATGCGAGGGCTAGTTCTTCTGCTCTGGCTTGAGCTACGGTTAGCGCCTGTTCCATTTTGAAATCGAATGTGACCTGGCTTTTGGCTTCTTCGAAAGTGGCTGGCTCGGTTGTAGGCTCGGCTGATGTTTCGGTTTCACCTTCGGCAGATTCTTCAGCTGGCGCGGCGGCTACGGTTTTTGTGTACTTCGATGCATTGCGAGCGAAGTAGTTCTTCAAGTCTTTCTCGACGACGCTAATGGCCTCGAGGTAATCGAGCGCCTTGAATTCGATGTAGGAGATTACGCGGCGAGCAGGCGAGGTGTAACGAAAGTTGTTGGCGGCGAAAAACGCTTCTAACTTTTCTTCGGAGGTGTCGATCTCGGGTTCGAAGTCTGCGAAGTCGAAAGTGGCGACATTGACCGTCCACTTCGTTTGATCGGCTACGAGATCGTCTAGCACTTCGGATTCCAATACGAATCCAGGTTTGGAAAGCGCTTCGTAAACGCGATTGACGCGATAGTCGTCAGCCATGATTTGCGCAAGGGATCCTTCGCTGATACGGCCGGTGACGCGGGTTTCGTCGCGAAAGCTTGCGTAGGCTTCGCGGCTGAATTGTCCGTCAGCTCCGAGAAACATTCCGAGTGTTTGGATGTGCTCGGTCATTTGTTCCGCTGTGGGGCCAGGGACGTTGTGCAGGTCTGCCAAGTGAAGGGCGGCTCCGCGATTGAAAGCGTATTGGTTGAGCTGGTCTTGGTTGATTTGCGCTCCACCGAATTGCAAAAGAGCACTGTAGAAAGCCCCGTTGAAAAACTCTTCGCGTTCGGCCTCGGTGTTGAGTTTGTTTCCGAAGTAGCTCAGATTAGTCGGGCGATTGCGTCCGTCGCCTATACCAGGCGCTGCTCCTATGGTAAATACAAACGCGAAGATGACGCCTGCGAGGAGGATGATGAAAAGGAAACGAAAGTGTTTTTGGAGATTGATTTGAAGCCAGGAGATCATGTTAGTTCGGCGTTAAAGGAACGGCTAAGGTAGGATCGGGCCTAACTCTGTCAATGGGCAAAACAGCAATGTTTCCCCCTATTTTACGGTGTACGAGCGATACCGAACGCTTAAGCGAGAGACGAAGGGGCACCCAGACCTGGAGAGGACTCTGAATCGGGTTTTTCTCGGGAATCGTCGCTCAGCTCGATGACATCTTCGATCGTGAGGTCGCTGAACGCGGTTTTACGAGCTTGCTCGAGCATGGCATGAAAGCGTTTGACGATGGGGTCGTGGTCATCGAGGTGGTTCTCGTGCGGGTTCTTGCCGTGGTTGTCGAATTGGCTTTTGAATACATTCAGTTCGATTCGGTCAAGCGGCCTGGCGGGTTGATATTTGTAGTTCCTGAAAGATCCGCCTTTTTCGGGTGGGATCAAGGAAACGAGATTCAGTTCGCAGAGCCGCGTTAGGCTGGCGTTGACGAACTGTACTGGGAGTTTGGAGCTCTCCGAGAGTTCCTTGCTGCTAAGCGCGGCGTGGCAATCGCGAAAACGCCGACAGATTTTGGAAAACAATAGTAGGGAAATGCTTTCTCGGGAGGCGTGACTGAGCTGGTCCCATAGAATGTTCTCGCCCTTGAATTGGGCATTTTGCACGGCGTAGGTGACCCGTCCGCCAAGGAGGATGAAAAACCAGAAAATGAACATCGCCATCATGAGCACCGGTATCATGGCGAGCGAACCGTAGAGGCTCCGGTCGAGAGTGACTCGGGAGGAATACGCGAAGGCCATCGAGTGATTCAATATGATGCAGGAAAGGGTGAAAACCGCTCCGATGAAACTGGCTCTCCAGCTGACGATGGTATTCGGAATAAAGTGGTAGAAGGCGGCGAGGACGGTGGAAAGAAGCAGGAAACTGCTGCATTTCGTTCCCCATTCTATGAGAAGCTCGAGATTGGCGCCTCCTGGAAGACCGCTCGCGAAACTATTCCATTTTAAGGCGTAGGCTGCGAGCATCGCAATGCCTGCGCCGGCGAGTAGGGTACCCAGAGTGATGACCGTCCAGTACATGCCGACTTTCATCATCAGGCTCCGGCCTTGTTTGATTTCCCAAATGTCATTGAGGGCGCCTTCAATGGAGGAGAACAATAGCATGACGATGAGGATCAGAGCGATGATCCCGCTAATTCCCACTGCGCCTGACTGGCTGGCGTCAACGAATTCCTGAAGATAGACTTTTAGCTGCTCCCGGCCTTCGCCGTCTTGGTTTGTCGCGTCGCTGTCTTCGGGATCCAGGCCGCTCAGTTGAGGGGCAATGTAGCTGATACCCTTGTGGATATTGTTAACGACGAGGTCCGGATCGGTCTTTTCCAGAGCGAATCCGGAAACCAAGATGATGATGGCGATCATCGGGATCAGGCCGATTAACGAGCTGAAGCTCAGAGCGGCGGCCCTATTTAGGAGTCGGTTTTCCTTGATCCCTACTATGGTGATCGTAGCGACTCGTAGGGTGGCGTAGAAAAAGCGTTCCCTTGTTCGTACTTTCTCCGGCAGGGTTTTCCACATTCGCTTGCGAATGCGTTCCTTGTGTTCGAGGAACTTTTCTATCTTGGGAGACATGAGGCGCCAACTATTGCGACGAATCTAGGTAAATGCGGGCAGAATTACGAGCGCTATGTAGCCTGCTAGTCCCAATATACCCGTTATTCCAAATGGAATAGCCGCTCGGGGAAGGCTCAATGTCGCGGTGCACAAATAGGTGCTGATTGCTAGAACTGCATTGGACGCGGCTAGCAATGGCTCGCCACTCGTCAGGAATAGAATGGAGAGCGTTCCTAAGCCGATGGCGGCTCTGAATCTTACGAGCGGAAAAATTTCGGTTACCTGAAGGATTAGGAAAAATCCGAGGATAATGTCGACCATTGCGAAGATGAGGTAAGGACTTTCGAGCATCTTCAGGAAATTGGCGGTAAGCACGAGGTCCAGTTCCAGGCAAATCATCGAGGCAGCGGAGCCTAGTATAAAGAGCGTCGCAAAGCGCAGTCCGATGAAGGCGGCCTGAGCTCGTTTTTCGATTGGAGATTTGCCGCCGGGTTTATCGGAATCGCGTCCTTCCGCTTGGGCTAGCATTTGGGCTACTGAAACTGATTGCTTTTTTTCCTCTAATGCTTTTTCCGCAGGTTTTTTCGAGCCGGCTTTGTCTTTCGACTTTTTGTCGCCTTTGGCAGTTTCGGTCGCCTGTTCCTCTGATTCGTCCGATTCCTCGCTATCGGGCTCGGGAGTGGGGTCGTTGGATCGCAACGTGAGCTTCTTCTTCTCGGGGAAGAGGATCTTCATGAGTTCTTCGCACTCTTTGATCGTAATCCAAGACTCATTGTCGATGTCGTAGACGTAGGCGTCTTTTTCAAGCTTGCCGGCCTCGAACAACGAACTCAGTTGATCGATATCGTACGGACCATTTGCGTCTTCGTCGCCTTCTCTGCGTATGTAATACTCGCGCATCAATTGAAACTACGGGTCATGAGTCGTTCTACTTGAGGGAAAAGTTAAGGTTGAGGGGGTTGAAGCGCGTTGGACTGAGCTTTTGCGATTGGATTCACGAAAAGGAGCTAAGCATAGCCTGAATTACATCCGTTCCAGGGTTTTGATGCCCAAGAGGGAAAGGCCTGCTTTCAGAGCGAGAAGCGTTCGTTGACAGAGTATCAGTCGACGGGCTTTTTTGCCTGGGTCGTCGACGATGACTTTATCTGCGCTGATAAACGTGCTGAAAACCCCGGAAAGTTCATAGAGATAAGTGCTCAGCATGTGGGGACGGAGCGTTTCGATGGTGACTTGAATAGCCCCAACGAATTCAATGATTTTCCGTGCTAGAGCGATTTCTTCGTTTGTCTCAAAGACGGTTGCTTTCAATTCCAAATTTTCTAAATCAGATGGATCGACTTTGCGGAAAATGCTCTGGATTCGGGTGGCTGCGTAAAGCTGGTAGGAGGCCGTGTTGCCATCGAAGGCGAGTAGCTTTTCCCAAGAGAACACGTAGTCGCTTGTGCGATTGGTTGAAAGATCCGCGTATTTGATGGAGCTGACGCCGACGGTTTGGGCTATGTTGCGAAGCTCGTCTTCGGGGAAATTAGGATTTTTCTTTTTGACGATCGTGTAGGCTCGGTCGACTGCCTCGTTGATGAGGGCCTTGAGTCGGATGGGGTCGCCGGAGCGGGACTTGATGGGCTTGCCGTCGTCGCCGTTGATCTTTCCGAACATGACGTGGTCGAAGATGGGGCGATTGCGACCTGTTTTCTCGAACCATTTGGAAGTCGTTAAATCGAGCTGCTCGAAATGATCCTTCTGGCGGTCGTCAGTGACGATGATGATGCGGGTGGCTCTGAAATGCTCGTGGCGGTAGAGCATAGTCGCCAAATCCGTAGTGGCGTAATTACTGGCTCCATCCGACTTGCGAATGATGAACGGCTGCTCGGCATAGCGTTTGTGCTCGGGATGGAAAACGACGAGCGCTCCTTTGCTTTCCTCGGATAGACCGCAGTCCTTGAGTTCTTGATACACGGCTTCTACGCGGTCGCGGTAGAAGCTCTCGCCGAGGTAGTGATCGTAGGTTACGTCGAGCTGATCGTAGACCTCTTTAAGGCCTTGGATACTCAATTCGTTGACGCGTTTCCAGAGGGCCATCGATTCGGCTTCGCCTGCTTGGAGCTGAACGAGTTCTTGGCGGCATTCTTCGAGAACGGTTTCGTCTTCCGCTGCGAGGTTGCTACCTAACTTGTAGAGTCGTTCGAGCTCGCCGAGTGGATCGTCTTTCAGGGCTTTTTCGTCTAGGTGGCGATTGTAGGCGTAGAAAAGCTTTCCGTAGGGGGTCCCCCAGTCGCCGATGTGATTATCCCGCGTGACCTCGGCGCCGCAGTATTCAAGCAAACGGCAAATCGCTTCTCCAATCACGATGGACCGGATGTGGCCGACGTGCATCTGCTTGGCGGTATTGGGAGAGCCGTAGTCGACTACGACGCGCTCGTTCGCGTAGAGGCGTGATGCGGATTTGCGGAATGCTTCTTCGCTTGAAAACGCCTTTAACCAATTCAGGAAAAACTCGGGCTTGAAGCGGAAATTGATGAAGCCAGGTCCGGCGATGCTAATTTCGGCTACTGCAGCGACTGCCTCGTCGCTTTCGAGGGCAGCCACAAGCTTCTGGGCGATTTCGCGAGGATTCGTTTTGTGACGCTTAGCGTAGGGCAGCGCTCCGTTGACCTGCATGTCGCCGAAACGTGGGTCGGCAGGTCGTACGTCAGCGGTGAAGACTTCGGTGTCCAAACCAGCTTGTTGCGCGGCCGCTAAGGCGCTTGCTTCTATTCGTTTCGTTACGTCGAACCATTGCTCCATAAGAAAGCGGTATAAAAAGGCGATCGATCTTGCGAGCAAGCTCTGATTCTAGGCGAACGCTATTCTCGACTCGAATTGAGTGTTTCGAGGATGGGGCGAATGGAGTTCATGTATTTAAAGTCGAGACACCAGATTTCCAGGAGTATTCTGATAAGGGCTCATCTATAAGGGTAAACTGTAGTCATTTTTTAATTTTACCCTTGCATAATGCCGAATTAAGGGGCTTGACACGTGTGGCATAATAGCGCCTTAAAAATTAGCAGGCGCTCAGGCGGAACGCTATTAGGCGAAACGTTTAATTTTCTGTTTAGTTGATTTTGAAAAAGTACTGAGCGATTTGGAATGCCTGAACTAATTTAGGCAGACTTGAGCCGTTGGGTGCGATTCTGTGTCCATAGATATTTCCACACATACAAGATGGTTAGAAAAACCTTAAGCACTCGTAGATTCATAAAGCCGAGCTATGCCTATCTCATCGAAAAGAAACGCGATGGACAGGAATATACCAAGGATGAGATCCGCTATATCGTAGATTCGATTCTCGACGGAGCTATGCCCGATTATCAAATGGCCGCAATGGCTATGGCGATTTTCTTTCAAGGCATGTCTGCTCAGGAAACGGCGATATTGACTGAAGAGCTGATGCTTTCCGGTGAAGTGATCGATTTGTCTCACATCGCCAAGCCGAAGATCGATAAGTATTCAACTGGAGGAGTCGGTGATAAGACTTCTTTGGTTTTGGTGCCTCTGGCTGTAGCCAGCGGGATCGTTTTGCCTATGATGGGCAGCGTCGATCAGGATTTCGCGGTTAGCGCATTGGATAAATTGAGCGCCGTACCTGGCTTCAATCCTAACATGGAGATCGAGCCGTTCATCGCGCAGCTCGAACGCATCGGCGGCGCAATGGTGCGACAAAGCCCGGAATTGGCTCCAGCGGACGCCAAGCTTTACGAACTTCGTAAGAAAACGGGAACGATCCCGAGTTTGCCGCTTATTACCGGCAGCGTCCTCTCCAAAAAACTCGCTGAAGGAGCCGAAGGGCTCGTGATCGACGTGAAGTGGGGCAATGGCTCTTTCATTCGCGATCTCGAGCAAGCTAAGCAATTGGCGCGTTCCATGACTCGTGTAGGCCGTTCGATGAAGCGTCGCTGCGTGGCATTGGTCACCGATATGAATCAGCCTTTAGGCGATACGGTCGGCACGTCTTTGGAACTGAAGGAGGCTATTCAGCTTCTAAAGGGTGAAGGTCCAGAGGATTTGAAAGAGCTCGTATTGAAGCTCGGCATGGAAATCGTACGACTCGCTGGCGTAGCGGGATCGACTCTTTCCGCTAAGCAAACCGTACAGCGCCACCTCGAAGATGGTACTGCCCTGGAGAAATTGAAGGAAATCATCGCGGCTCAAGGTGGAGACACTAGCTACATTGATGATCCGGATAAATTCCCGACCGCTCAGCATATTCGTAAATTGCCAGCTCCGAAGCGTGGGTACGTGCATACGATCAACGCGTCGCAAATTGCGAAGGGAGTTCATCTTCTCGGAGCGGGCGCCGACGAAAACGGCGTCATCGATTTTGCAGTTGGCGTATCGGATATCAAAAAAGTGGGTACGCAAGTGAAGCAAGGCGAGCCGTTGATGATGATTCATTACAACGACGAAGCTAAGCTGGAACAAGCGTTGGAGTACTTCAAGGCGGCTTATCGTTTGGCTCCAAAGCGTCCAACGCCTCCGCCACTCATCGTAGAGCGCGTGGCATAGCCATCCCGCTAAGCAATCATTTTTTAAAGCCGATCCTCTGTGAGGGTTGGCTTTTTTATTCCCTTTGGGTCTAATACCCCGAAGCTTGTCGCAGACCCCGACCTGTCGGCTTCGGCTTTCTGCTGTGCGGGATCAATGTGTCGGTTAGGTTAATGAAGGTAGCTTATTGCAGCGTGCTCACATGCCTTAGAGCCTGTTTAATAAGTCAGTGTAGGAGGCGGGTTTACCCCGCGATATTGCGGATCCAAATAGAACGAACGAGACATCGCGGGGTAAACCCGCTCCTACATTGATTTTTCGACACACGGGCGCAAAAAAAGCGCCTCCAGTAAATGGAGCCGCGTTTTGAAAATTGGTTTGATTGGTTCGGGTTTTAGCTTCTGCCGGAGTAGCTCTTGTCGCTGGTGTTTACCTTGATCGTTTCGCCTTCCTTGATGAAGAGCGGCACCTGAATGACTAAGTTGGTTTCCAAGGTAGCTGGCTTTTGGACCTTGCTGGCTGTGTCGCCACGGATTCCAATGGCTGATTCGATCACCTTAAGCTCAACTGTGGAAGGCAGAATGAGTTGGACGGGTTTGTCGTCGACAAAAAGGATTTCGTATTCGGTATTCGGTACGAGAAAGGGGATCGCTTCTTCGAGCATGGCCGGATCGAGTTCAATCGAGTCGTAGCTTTCGAGATCCATGAAGGAGTAGGTGCCTCGATCCTCGTAGCTGAACTCGAGGTTCTTGCGCTCTGTCATGAGAACTTCGACTTTTTCGGTTGACTGAAAGCGTACGTCACCGGAGCGACCCGTGGTGAGGTTTCGCATTTTGGTTTGTACGACGGGCTGTCCTTTTCCGGGAGTGCGGTGATGCGATTCCAAGATGAGGCAAGCGTTGCCGTTGTAGTTGATTACGTTACCTTTTCTAAGGTCTAGAGCAATGGGCATGATTAGAATATATGTTTGAAAGGGTGTCGAAGTAGACGTTTATCCGATTGCTGTCAATAGGAGGGTTCGTCTCTGCATTTGCATCATATCTAGTGCTTGTCATTTCAATTGATTGCTGACACTAAGCCTTCCTCATGAAGCAGCGCTCCATCTTGAGAGAAGTTTCCATCAACGGCCCCGCATTGCATACGGGCGACAATTCCCGCCTGACGCTTAAGCCGGCTCCGGTTAACCATGGAGTGACGATACGTCGGGTGGATTTACATGAGAAGCCAGAATTTAAGCCTCACATTTCCCAGGTGGGCGATCTCGTACGAAATACGACGTTGGAGGTGGGTCACGTGAAAGTGCATACGGTCGAGCATGTGATGGCATCCTTGCATGGCATGGGAATCGATAACGTCGAAATCGAGATGGACTCGAGCGAACCGCCGATCATGGATGGTTCGGCTCGGGCCTACGTGAATATGATTCTCGAAGGCGAACCGGTGGAGCAGGACGCGGATCGCGAAATTTTCGTTTTGGATAAGCCGATTTCGGTTTCGAAGGGGAATTCTTCGCTTATCGCACTCCCTTACGATGGATTTAAAATTACCTGCACGTCGGCTGACGATCGCGGAATTCATACGCAGCACCTTGCATTGGATATCGATCCGGAAGTATTTTCCACGCAAATCGCGGCTGCACGGACCTTCACTGTGTTCGAGGATATCGAAGAGCTGATTAAGCTCGGCAAGATCAAGGGCGGCAGTTTGGAAAACGCGATCGTTTTGAAGGGCGATAAAATTCTCTCCAAGGAGCCATTGCGGTTCGAGGATGAATTGGTGCGTCACAAGATTTTGGATGTCGTGGGAGATTTGTTTCTGCTAGGCAAGCCGATCAAAGCTCACATTATTGCCGTCCGGCCGGGGCATGCTCTGAATTCCGAATTGACCAAAAAGCTCCACGAGCGGATGGACGAATTGGAAAAAGGCGTTGCTCAGAAGGCTCCTAAAAAGAGTCCTGTAATTATCGAAACGGAGACCGAGCTCGATATTCGCCGCGTTCTCGAAACGCTGCCGCATCGCTATCCTATGTTGATGATTGATCGCGTGCTTGAATTCCGCGGAGATGATGAACTGACCGCGATTAAGAACTGTACGATCAACGAAGAGTATTTCCAGGGCCACTACCCGGGACAGCCGATTATGCCGGGAGTTTTGCAGATCGAAGCAATGGCTCAGGCAGCTGGGATTCTGATGTTGCGAGTGACCCAGAACGAAGGGATGACCGCGGTGTTCATGAGTGTCGATAAGGTCAAGTTTCGCAATAAAGTCATCCCAGGCGATCAGCTTAAGATCGATGTAAAACTCGTCAAAATAATGCGTGGTAAAATTGGAACTGCGGTAGCGACTTGTAAGGTCGGCGATAAAATTGCGTCGTCTGGCGAGCTGAAGTTCATGCTCGTGGATAAAGAGACGGAATTCTGATTTTTAGAATAGAATAGTTTGCTGACTTATGGCTACTGATATTCATCCTACGGCGATCGTAGATCCTCGAGCCGAATTGGGCGACGGGGTTTCCGTTGGGCCTTTCTCTGTTATTGGGCCGGACGTTAAGATCGGAGCGAATACCAAAATCTGGCACCAGGCGAATGTGTGGGGAAATACCTCGATTGGGGAAGGGTGCGAATTTTTTCCCTTCGCTAGTGTTGGGATGCAGACCCAGGATATGAAGTTCAATGGAGGCAATCCCGGGACTCGGATCGGCGATCGCAATGTGATCCGCGAATACGTATCCATTAATGCCGCGACGAACGATGGAGAGTATACGGAAATTGGTGACGATAATTTATTCTTGGCCTATTGCCATGTAGGGCACTGCTGCAAAATCGGGAACCATCTGATCGCGAGCAATGGGGCGACTTTTGCCGGGCACGTCGTTGTTGAGGATCATGTAGGCATTGGCGGAGGGGGTACTGCTATTCATCAATTTTGCCATATCGGGCAGTATTCGTTTATTGGAGGCTGCGCGAAAGTGGAGCAGGATATTCCTCCGTTTATGTTAGGAGATGGGCATCCGGCTAAAATTCGAATGTTCAATAAGGTCGGGCTTGAACGGAGCGGTTTCGATGCGAATCAGATTCAAGTGATTAAGCAGCTGTTTAAGTTGTTCTATCGGCAGGGGTTGAATCGTCAGCAAGCAATTGAAGCGATTAAGAGCAGCGATATTGCGGAAAAAGAGGAAGTGAAGACTTTCGTCGCTTTTGCGGAATCCTCAGAACGCGGATTAGCTGGCGGCTCCTGAGGTGAATTGTATTCGCCGATCTTATACGGTCAGCGCCTTTTTAGAATACTCGGCCCGTCTCGCCATTCGGGACTGATGAGTACCGAGCGAGGAAAATTCGGTGGTCCTTTTTCGTTATTGTGTATTTGGCTGATTACCATGTCGACCGCGGCCTCGCCGGTAATGTCGTTACGTTGGTGCATACCGGCTATTTCCGGTTGAGTGGGACGCCACTCGAGTTGGAAAACCCCTATGTCTTTGGGGATTGAGTAGTTGAGTTTTTCGAGCCAATGAATGACCAAATTGTATAAGGTGAAAAGGGCGTCAGGTTTGTAGCGAACTAACCATTCGTTGAATGCTTTCAGACCAGCGGGGCTTTCGCTTACTTTTAGGAAAGGGGGAATTCTGCTTTTTTGCGGGAGGGCTTGTTGGCCGATCAGGTAACCTGCTGAAAAACGCCGCTGGACTAGAAGATCGATCGTTTCGTCGATGACCAATGCAGGGCGACGGTAGCCGTATTCAATCGCCTTTTCCACGGATTGAAGCGTAAGCGTGTGATGATCGACGCAACAGTAGGAGAGGGTGGGACCGGTGGTGCGCACGCCTGTGACAACGCAGGCGAAGTGTTGCCAAATCGGTTCGTAGAGCTCGGGCAAAACGGCCGTATCCATTAGACCCACTAAAACTAGGCCTTTGATGTTGCGGGTTTGTAGAATGCGAAGAAGGCTTTTGGGAGTGAGCTTTTTGTCGTGCAGCCAAAAAGTGTCGAAATCGTATCCAAGTTGAGATGCTCGCCGTTTACAGCCTTCAATGTAAGCCGGGATTGTCGGATGTTTTGTGAAAGCTTGTGGATCTGGATTGGCGTTGATCAGCGCCAGCTTGGCTTGGAATCGCGGCGTTTGGCTGGCTCGAAGCTGGGCCATGAGATGCGAAACGACCGCGTTGGATTGATAGCCCATTTCTCTCGCGGTTTCGTGAATATCCGCTCGAGTGCTTTCCGGTATTTGCGGGTTGTTGCGAAGCGCGAGCGATATGGTGTTCTTCGAGTAGCCCAACCTATTGGCGATGTCTTGTAGAGTAACCCGTCGCTCCATTTTGGATCCAGAAGGTTCCTGTCTAGGATTACTGTCAAGTAAACAAAGGTTTTTACTTTGAAGGTGGAGCGCTCTAGAAGTCTCAACCCCAGAATAGTTCATATGGCATATACGATAGGAGTAGATTACGGTTCGAATTCGGTTAGAAGCATTGTGGCGCGTTGCGCAGATGGAGCGGAAACAGGAGCTTCGGTTTTCAATTACCCTTCCGGAGAAATGGGAATCCTCTTGGATGCCAACGATCATAATCTAGCGCGTCAGCATCCGGGCGATTACGTCGCGGGGCTGGAATCGACGATTAAGGAAGCGATGACCCAGGCGGCTGCGGCTGATTTGGATTTTTCTCCTGATAAAGTGATTGGAATTGGAGTGGATTCTACAGGGTCGAGTCCCATTCCGGTTGATTCGCAAAACGCAGCCTTGGCGATGCAAAATGCATTTAAAGGCAATTTGGCTTCGGAGTGCTGGTTGTGGAAGGACCATACGAGCGTAGAGGAGGCGGCTCGAATCACGGAATTGGGGCGTGAGTTTCGCCCGCAATATTTGGCGAAGTGCGGCAATACCTATTCTTCAGAATGGTTTTGGGCTAAGCTTTGGCATTGTTTGAACGTGGCGCCGGAAGTTTTCGATGCAGCATATAGTTGGGTCGAATTGTGCGATTGGATTCCGTCTTTGTTGGGCGGCGTTTCCGATCCTAAGGCGATTAAGCGTGGAATTTGCGCGGCTGGCCATAAGGCGTTTTATGCTGATGATTGGGGTGGTTTGCCGGACAAGGAGTTCTTGTCGATGCTGGATCCGAAACTGGCGGACGTGCGTGATCGACTTTATGAGAAGGCCTACGATGCGAGCGAAAAAGCGGGTGATCTTTGTGATGATTGGGCGGAGCGACTTGGTTTACCAACTGGCATAGCAATCGCTATGGGCGAGTTCGATGTTCATTACGGAGCGATTGGAGCGGGTGTTGACGAAGGAACTTTAGTTAAAGTGATCGGTACTTCGACATGCGATTGCGGAGTGGTAAAGGCTGACAAGGAAATTGTAGACATTCCGGGTATTTGCGGAATCGTCAAAGGAGCGATATTGCCAGGTTACTATGGGATAGAAGCGGGACAGTCGGCGGTGGGAGATATCTTCGCTTGGTTCGTTAATCATGTTTGTAAGGGAGATGGGGATACGCATGTTCGATTGACGAAGGAGGCCGATGCGTACGCGCCGGGCGGAGTCGGTCTATTGGCCTTAGACTGGAACAACGGCAATCGAACGATTTTAGTGGATCCGCTGTTGACAGGCGTTTTGGTCGGTCAAACGCTTCATACGACTCAAGCGGAAATCTATCGCGCTTTGATTGAAGGGACGGCTTTTGGGGCTCGGATGATTCTCGAACGTATCGAGGAATACGGCGTGCCCGTTAATCGCGTTGTTTGCGCGGGTGGCATCGCGGAAAAGAACCCGATGTTGATGCAGATTTATGCGGATATTACGGGACGCGAAATGCTTATCTCTGGAAGTTCGCAAACCTGCGCTCTTGGGTCGGCGGTTTCGGCTGCTGTTTTGGCGGGAGCGGGAAAAGGCGGATACGATGATTTCGAGACGGCACAGGCGAAGATGACTAGTCTAAAGGATGTTAGCTATAAGCCGAATTCTGAAGCGCAATCGGTTTACAATGAGCTTTTTGCTTTGTATACGAAAATGCATGACGCGTTTGGTGGCGTGAGCAATCCTGAGCTGGGAAGCGTGATGAAGGAGTTGCTTGCCATTAAGGAGCGTGCTCGAGCTTAGCGTTCTTTTATACGCCGACTTTTGTTTATTGAACTTCACGTTATGAAAAAGCATTCCAAACTCGAACTGTGGTTCGTAACCGGTTCCCAGCACCTTTATGGTCCAGAAGCCCTTCGGAAAGTAGCAGCGAGTTCCCGAGATGTCGCTGATGCTCTCGATCGCTCGAAAAGCATTCCCACGAAGGTGGTTTTCAAAACGGTGGGCGAAACGCCGGAATCGATTCGGGAGATATGCTCGGAGGCGAACAATGATTCAAATTGCGCAGGTTTGATAATCTGGTGCCATACTTTTTCGCCGGCCAAGATGTGGATCGGTGGGTTGAGCATATTGAACAAACCATTCTTGCATCTGCATACGCAGTATCATCGAGATTTACCTTGGGGCGAGATTGATATGGATTACATGAACCTGCACCAAGCGGCTCATGGAGATCGCGAATTCGGGTTCATGTGTTCGCGCATGCGTTTGGATCGCAAGGTCGTGGTGGGGCATTGGCAGGACCCTGAGGTGCATGAGCGAGTCGGAACGTGGTCCCGCGCGGCAATTGGCTGGCAAGCGTTACAGGGAGCGAAGATTTGCCGTATTGGAGACAATATGCGCGAGGTGTCCGTTACGGAAGGCGATAAGGTTGCTGCAGAAGCGCGTTTCGGTTATTCGGTAAATGGATACGGAGTGGGTGATTTGGTTGCGTTCGTAAATGAGCAGAGCGAAGCGGATGTGGATGCTCTTTGCTCGACGTATTTGGATGAATATGACGTGGTCTCTACTTTATTGAAGGGTGGGGGTTCTCATGAATCGCTACGCGATGGAGCTCGAATAGAGTTGGGGTTGCGGGCTTTTCTGAAAGACAAGAAAGCATCGGGGTTTACGACGACCTTCGAGGACCTGCATGGACTGAAGCAATTGCCTGGGCTTTCCGTACAGCGCCTTATGAAGGACGGTTATGGTTTTGGGGCTGAAGGGGATTGGAAGACTGCCGCATTGGTTTACGTCATGAAGGCTATGGCCGAGGGGTTGGAGGGCGGTACGTCTTTTATGGAAGACTACACCTATCACCTTCATCCAGATGGAAACCTGGTGCTAGGATCTCATATGCTTGAAATTTGCCCGACGATCGCCGCGCGTAAGCCATCTCTTGAGATTCATCCTTTGGGAATTGGCGGCAAAGAAGACCCGGTAAGACTTGTATTCGATACGCCTCCTGGTCCTGCGGTGAACGCGACGATCGTGGATCTTGGAAATCGATTTCGGATGGTTGTAAACGAAGTGGACGTGGTAGAGCCGGAAGCGCCATTGCCGAAATTGCCAGTGGCTCGGGCAGTTTGGAAACCGCGACCCGATTTCAAAACATCGGCAGCTTCATGGATTTACGCGGGCGGTTCGCATCACCCAGTGTTCAGTCAAGCCTTGAGCTCGGAGATAATGCAGGACTTTGCGGCAATAGCTGGAATCGAATTGGTAAGCATCGATCGCGATACAAACGTAAACGAACTTCGCAAAGAGTTGCGATTCAATGATGCGTATTATCATATGAACCGTGGATTCTCATTTGCGGGATGAACTAACTAATTTAGATGAGCGAATACCAAGCCTTAAAAGAAGAATGCTGCGAAGCGAATAAGCAGCTTTCAGCACTGAATATAGTGGATTTAACCTTCGGAAACGTTTCGGTCGTGGATCGCGATCGCGGCGTGCTCGCGATCAAGCCGAGTGGCGTCGGCTACGATGAGCTAAAGTCAGAGGATATCGTCGTGTTGCGACTCGATGGGAAGCTAGATGAGAATAATGTCTTGGACTTGGAAGCTTTGACTGTTGAGGGTACGCTTCGACCTTCATCCGATACACCCACGCACATGCGCTTGTATCAAGCGTTCGGTGACATTAAGTCGGTTGTGCATACCCATTCCCGCAACGCCACCGCTTACGCTCAAGCGGGATTGTCAATTCCATGCATGGGCACGACGCATGCGGATTACTTTTACGGCGAGGTGCCGGTTACTCGGACGATTACAGCGGAAGAGATAGAGCGTCACTACGAATGGGAAACGGCAAATGTGATCATCGAGGCTTTTGAGAACATCGATCCGAATCAAGTGAATGCGGTGCTTTTTCACGGACACGCTCCATTTGTCTGGGGATCGAGCGGCAAGAAGGCTGTCGAGAATGCCTTCGCTTTGGAGATCATTGCCGAGATGACGATGAAAGCCCAATTGCTGAAACCAGACGCGGGATGGCTGTCGCAAGCACAGTTGGATAAGCATTATTTGCGCAAGCATGGCGCGAACGCGTATTACGGGCAGAAGTAGGATTTCGGGCGACGTATACGGATTCTCGGGTTCTAACATAGGCATTGAGTTTTCGCTATCCGTGTTTCAGCTTCGGATGAAATTGGATGGGTCAACCTTCGGATAAAAACGTTTCTTCTTGGTTCTACGAGCTTTCGGAGTCTTTGGCATCTGGCTTTGAAGCCTCGGAAGCAGTTGGACTGTCTGATGGGATTCCGAAAAAGATGAAGAACTCGTTGGTAGCCCATTTCGAAAGAGGTTCGAGTTGGAGCGATGCGCTCGCTGCGGAATGCGGCTTTTTGGAAAGTGGTGAGCGATCTATTCTATACGCTGCCGAGCGGTCCGGTTCGCTTCCTGAAGCGTTTAAGGAATTGGGCGGTTTTCGTAAGGAATCGGCGACCTTCAAAAGTCGAATTCGTCTGGCGTCGATCTACCCCTTTGTTTTACTGCATTTCGGAGCGTTCGTTTTTCCAACCGATTATCTTTGGAAGGGAGAGATTGAGGCTTACCTTGTTGCTGTTGGAATGATCTTAATTCCTTTGTGGAGTTTGGGAGCGCTCTTGATGATTGGCTTTAGAGTATCGCCGAAGTTTAAGAAAGGGTTTCAGCGATGCATCCCAATTATTCGAGGATTTTCGATCAATAGAGATCTCGCCCGTTTTTGCCGTACGTTTTCCGTGTGTATCCGTTCAGGCATGTCGATTGATTCGTGTTGGCAGTTGTCCCTGGATGCTGCGAATAATGGACAAATGGATCGCGACGGAGCCGCGGTAATTCGAGCGATAAAAGCGGGTGGGCCTGCAAGCGAAGGGATGCCGGAAAAGGGAGCCTTTCCTCGGGAGCTGCGCCAGCTTTACAAAGTAGGGGAACGCACGGGTGCGTTAGACGAGAATATCGCACGCGGGGCGGAGTTGTATTCGAGTCAGGCTCGAAAGAAGCTGACCGTCGCGACCTTCGTTTACCCTCAGATGCTATTTGCCGTTATTGCCCTGTTCGTCGCCGTTAAAGTGATTCTTTTTTACAAAGGGTACTTTGACGGGATTCTTAAGATTCTGGAGTGATTAGCGGCAGGATTCGCAGACTCCGTATAATTCGAGGACGTGAGTCACCTCCGAGTAGCCGAGGTCGGATGCGAGCTTTTCGAGTTTCAGGACTTCGCAGGTGTTCAGCTTTTCGGTGCGATGGCACTTGCGGCAAATGATGTGATGGTAGTGGTGTTGCTCAGCGTTTAGCTCGAAGAGAGATTTTCCCGATTCGGTAGGGATTCGGTTGATTATCCCTGCTTTTTCAAAGGCTTCCAGATTGCGGTAGATGGTGACTAGGTCGAACGCATCGGCTCCCAGGGATTCATGGATTTCCTCTGCTGAATGCGGCTTCGTTAGGCCAACGAGCAATCGAAGGAGGGCTTTTCGAGGTTCGGTGATGCGCAGGCGCTCTTTTTTGAGGCTGTCTAGTGCCGAATCGAATTTGCGCTCTGAAGTTGTCATTGTGCATTTAAGATGGAGCGAGTCCACGGAAGCTCAACATTTTTGCTGCTATTTGTTTCCTAGTCTTGAACTCGAACCCTAATTGCCTTTTGTGGTGCACTTAAGCCTATGTTTCAAGGAAATCGTATCTTACGTTGGATTTATGTGTTTGTTGTCGCCGCGTTCACGCTTTTTGCGTTTAGCGTAATCTTCAAGAAATTCATTGCTGGACCCGGGAGCGCTTCGATTGTCGCTCCTCATCCTGGTGAAATGCCAGGCGATTTGCTCGCCTACGAACGAAATACAATTGATGTATTTCAACAGGCATCGGCAGCGGTCGTATTCGTTCACAACCTACAAAATAGGAGGGAGTTCTTTTCCTTTAATGTGACTGAGGTGAACGCGGGAACTGGGTCTGGTTTCCTCTGGGATGATAAGGGGCATATCGTTACGAATTTTCATGTGGTTCAAGGGGCGACTCGCGTTGCGGTGACGTTGATCGATGGCAATACCTACAATGCCGACATCGTGGGAGCCGAACCACGCAAAGATATGGCGGTTTTGAAAATCGATTTGCGTAAAACCAATGTAGTGCCGTTTGGTGAAAAGGTTTCGAACTCCGCGGAAATATTGGTTGGTCAAAAGGCGATCGCGATCGGTAACCCGTACGGTCTGGACAATACGCTTACGGTAGGAAATGTTTCGGCTTTGAGTCGCAGCATGCCTTCGGTCATGGATGGGGTGACGATTCGCGATATGATCCAAACGGACGCGCCGATCAATCCCGGAAATTCTGGTGGACCGCTTTTGGATAGTCGTGGACAATTGATTGGAATGAATACGATGATCCTAAGAGGTTCGACTGGTATCGGTTTTGCGGTTCCCTCGAATACAATTAGTCGAATTGTGAATCAGATTATTCAATACGGACGTCCTGTACAATCGGGGATCGGGATTGAAATATTCGAGGATCGAATTACGCGATCGATTGGAGTTGAAGGCGTTGTTTTACGCGAAGTGTATTCCGATTCGCCGGCTGAGAAGGCTGGCTTGAAGGGAACGTCTCGGGATCAATTCGGTAGGATCATTATCGGGGACATTATTGTATCGATCGATGGAGCTCCAATTCGGAACTACGATGACATGTACAATGCCTTCGATGAAAAGAAGCCTGGCTCGACTATAGAACTTGTTTACCTGCGTGATGGAGAAGAGCGCAAGGAAACGATTGATGTGGTTACGGTGACTAATTAGCTCGCTTCAAATCGGATGCTCCGAGGGGAAGTTCGCTCGCTTGGTGGAGCTTGTCGGCGACATCCAGAAGCATTGCATCTTTGAAGCTTGGCGCAATCAGGTTCAAACCGAATGGGATTTGGTTTTCAATCATTGCAGTCGGTATAGCGATGGCTGATAGGTCGAGAGCGTTGATGAAGTTCGTGTAGTATCCTAGGTTCGAGCTCAGGTTTTCCGAATCGTTCTCGAATGCTGAAAGAGTGTAGCGGGTCCCGACGGTTGGAGTTGCGACAAAGTCTATTCCTGACATTGCGGAATTGGCCTGAAGTTTTAGAGCCTCCATTTTATAAAGGGCTTCGAAAGCGTCGACGGCTGAGGGCTGGCGACCATTTTCGATGATCGCGCGGGTAGTCGGTTGTAGGATTTCGGGAGCATTTTCAATTAGGTCTTGGATGGCAATGTAACGTTCCGCGCCCCAGGGGCCGTTGTGGAGTAAC
>JAPKDW010000242.1 GCA_028822375.1 Opitutaceae bacterium
CGTTGAATGAAATCGCGGGATAAACCCGCTCCTACAGATTAAGGCAGAAGAATTCTAGGATTAATTGAAATTCAAGATGCCTATTTCTTTCTTCGCGGCTTTGCGTGAGCCATTTTTCTTCTGCCTATTTTTCAAATAACTCTTCAAGTTTGGCGGCGAGCTGCTCCCCACGAAGGTTGCGGGCAATGATACGCCCGTTCTCATCTAGCAGAAAACTCAATGGTAAGGCCCCGACGTTGTAAGCGACTGCCGCAGGGGATTTCCAGCCTAGAGAATCCGAGATCTGCGGCCAGGTAACGCCATCTCGTTTCGAGGCGATCCCCCAAGCCGAGCGGCTTTCGTCCAGATTGACGGCAAAAACCGCAAATCCGTCGGAAGTGTATTTTTCGAGGAGCCCTCGATAATGCCGGTTTTCGACGCGGCACGGCACGCACCAGGAAGCCCAGAAATCGAGAAGTACCGTTTTCCCACGGAAATCTTCGAGTGAATGCGGTTTCCCATCGATAGATTTCCCGGAAATCGGCGAGCCGATGGCTCCGATGGCGGTCAGCTTAAAGAGACGCATGCGTTCTGCCATGCTGCTGGTAATGGTGAGATTTGGATGATTCTGAGTGAACGCGTCGACGCGTGCTTCCAATTCTTCGATTCGGTGGTCGGCGTCCCAACGGAGGGAGGTCGCGTAGAGAGCAATCGAGGTCTTTACCTGCTCGATAGAGAAGTCGTTCAGCTCGCGTTTGTGGGCTGCATAACCCTCGACTTCGCCGGCGGAGAGGCGTGCCATGGTCGCAGCGTCAGCTCCCGCATCGTTAGCTTGGTTCAGCAATGCTCTTGGAGGATAGACGAGGCGGGCGAGCGAGTCTTTGCGGAAGGATTCGTAGGCTTGTAGGATATCGGTGTCGGGGGAACCGGTGATTCGGAAGCCGGAGTCATTTGCATGGGCCGTCGTTACAGTGACTTTTTGTCCGTCGTCCATGGCCAGGGCAACGGCTTCGCCCGAGGGTAAAACGAGGCTGAAGAGACCGGGTTCGCCGGTAAAAGTCGCCTTGAAGGAGTGATTTGCTTCAACGAGGATTTCACCTTCTAGGGTGCGGTTTCGCTGATCGAGATCTTCTCTGAGCAGCTGAATCGTGGTCCCGGGCTCGAGCCGGTCGAGGATTCCAGAAACGCTGAAGTCGGCTGAAGCCGTTGGCAGTAGGAGCCAGGTCCAGGCGAAGAGGAGACTTAGGCAATGGGGAAGGTGTTTGAAGTTCAAGATGCTGCAAATGATTGAGTGAAGTGCTCTGTATTTCGAATGTCATTCCAAGAACGGATCAATGGGAAGGGTGATTTCTTGTAACGGGCATATTGGCACGGGTGAACATTCACCATCTTCTATGGAGTATTTCAACGTTCGTTTTGTTACTGATGATGGTAGCGGCCGACCTCACGTCTTCGCTACCCTACGCCGACGCAGGCCGGGCGGCCATTGAACGATGGATTTGTTCAGACTATGTTCCCGACTGATCGAGGGCTCCTTGGATAATGATGATCCCGCCGCTGTGTTTACGCGGCAACTTAACTAAAACTCGACTGACGGAGCGGAGCGGAGATGGCGAAGCAAACCACGCCGCGCTGAGTCGTAGCTATGCGAAGGACTCGCGTGGAACCTGCAATGACAATTGACCTCATGGGCCTAAATTGATGCCAATACGCCGTTGCGGGAAAGTCGGCCGCTATCTTTTGAATGCCTCGTGCATTTGTTAGGCATCTAAAAAAAGTTGGCAGTAAATCGAGATCTTTGCTCGTAGAGAGTGGGATAACGTAAAAGACTCTTTTCTCTTCTAGAATTTAAAAACCTAATATGTTGTATTCGCCACGAACGGTACTCCTTTTAGCCGCTATGTCGCTTTCGCCTGCCGTGATCGGCCAATCGATGTCATCTTCGAAAATCCTCCATGAGCTGCATAAGCTGAAAACCGTTGGATCGGTTCTGTTTGTGGCGGCTCATCCGGATGATGAAAACACGGCCTTGCTGGCTTACCTGGCTCAGGAGGAAAAACTCGATACTGCTTACCTCGCGCTTACGCGTGGTGGTGGTGGACAGAATCTTATCGGATCGGAACTTAAGGAAGGATTGGGTCTGATTCGGGCGAATGAATTACTTCAAGCTCGAAAGATTGATGGAGCGAAGCAGTTGTTTACGCGAGCCCGCGACTTTGGCTACTCGAAGAATCCGGAGGATACGCTGGAAAATTGGCAGAAAGAGAAGGTTTTGGGCGATGTGGTTTACGCGGTTCGCTCTTTTAAGCCGGATGTAATTATCACGCGTTTCAATCCTGCTGCGGGTCCCACGCATGGGCATCACACGGTTTCGGCCCAGTTGGCTTTGAAAGCGTTTACGCTAGCGGTCGATCCGACTCAGTTTCCAGAACAGCTGGAGCATGTTGGAATTCATCAGGCAAAACGCATTTTCTGGAATGGCTACGGCCGCCGCGGAGGCGGCGATTTGAATAGCGAGAAACGCGAAATCATCGAACTGGAAATCGGAAAGTATAATCCGTATTTAGGAACCTCCTACACGGAGATCGCCGCGCGAAGCCGGAGCATGCATAAGAGCCAAGGTTTCGGCCAGGCGGGTCGCCGTGGCGGGCAATTGGAGCGATTGGTTTTACTTGAAGGTTCTCCTGCCGAGGGAGATTTCCTAAATGGCGTGGATACGACCTGGGGTCGTTTTCCGGGCGGGGCTAAATTGGATGCGCAGCTGAAGAAAGCGATTAGCGATTTCGATTCGGCCGCTCCTTGGGGTTCGGTTTCAGCTTTGGCGAAATTGGACGCGTTGATGGATGTACTGCCTGATTCCAAATTGACGCAATCGAAGCGGGCCGCCTTGCATCGCTTGATCACGGCATCGATGGGGATTCACGTCCAGGCTCGTGCTGAGAATTCGTATTTAACTCCTGGCGAGGCGGTTGCTTTGCAAGTCGAGTTGGTGAATCGCTCACCCGTTGGAGCAACGCTCAGCAGCCTCGAGGCTCGATTGTTCGATAGCGACCAGTGGCCACGCAGCATTGCTCTAGAGCGTATTGATAATTTGAATAAATCCTTGGAGTCGGATCTGGTCGAGGTGGTAGAATTGGCCTTCTCGCTTCCGGTTGATGCTCCATTGACACAGCCGTTTTGGCTGAAGACGCCGCCGGATACAGCCATTTATCATTTCGAGAATGAGCGTCTTTTAGAATTGGAAAACGTGCCCGCCCCAATCGAGGTGATTGCGGAACTCGAAATCGAAGGTCGGACAATACCTTTGTCCGTACCTGGCATCGAACGAGTGAGCGACCCGATTAAAGGCGAAGTTCACAAGATCGTCGCTATCCGACCAGAACTGGTCTTGGCAGCCGATTCAGCGGTGACGCTTTTCGAGGACACGCAATCGAAGCGGATCGAAGTAACGGTAACGAGTAATCTTGGTGATCAAAGCGGATCGATGAAGGCTACTGTTCCAAATGGTTGGATAGTTGAGATCGAGAATCCGGAATTCGTTTTGACGGATCGAAAGCCAAGCGCGTCGATTGGAGTGACGGTGACGCCGCCGAAAAACGGGGCAGAGGGCGTGCTCTCCTTTCATGCGATAAATGATAAGGGAGGGCGCTTCGAATTGAGTTCTCAACTAATCGACTACGAGCATATCGGTCGCCAAGCGATCTTATCGAACGTTCAAACGAAACTCGTGCGACTTGATCTGAAACGAGGAGGCAACCGGATCGCTTGCATCGTGGGCGTTGGAGACACTGTGCCGGAGACGCTCGAACTGATTGGCTACGAAATCGATCGTATCCCGGTTGGAGAGATCGATCGGGAGCGTTTGGTCGACTATGATACGGTCATTTTAGGGCCACGCGCTTTTGATGCTCACGCGGGACTTGATAAGCGATTTGATGAATTGCTGGCTTACGTGGAAGCGGGCGGGACTTTGATCTCTCAGTACAATACGACTAGCTTTCGAACTAAATCGCGTTTTACCGCTCCTTATCCGATTAAATTGTCCAGAGATCGCGTATCGGAGGAAAAAGTAGAGATGCGCGTTTTGCAGCCTGATCATCCCGTTTTCAATACTCCGAATCGAATCGTCAATGGCGACTTCGATAATTGGATACAGGAACGTGGCTTGTACTACGCATCTTCGTGGGATGATTCTTATGCACCGCTTTTGTCGGCGAACGACCGAGGCGAACCGGCCAGAGATGGCGGGCTACTAGTCGCTCAATACGGAAAAGGTTGGTATGCGTATACGGGGCTTTCGTTTTTTAGACAACTTCCGGAAGGCAACGCGGGAGCCATTCGATTATTTGTAAATCTTATCTCATTAGGTCATGGAAACTGAATCGGACAATGAAAGCTTGCGGGCTAGCGAAGACGATAGCTCTAAAGGATGGACTCGTTTATACTTGGTCGTTGTAGGAGTTCTAGCGGCGCAGATTGCACTCTTCGCTTGGTTGACCAAGACATTCGAGTAAGCGGATATGGGCGTATTTGATATTGCAACACTAAGCGCGACTCTATTCGCGATCGTATTTTTCGGCGTCTGGAAGACGCGTAACGATCAAAAGTTGGATGAGTTTCTGAAGGGCAGCTCTAACAAATGGGGAGCGATCGGATTGTCGGTAATGGCGACCCAGGCGAGCGCGATTACTTTTCTGTCTACGCCGGGCTTAGCGTATGATAGCGGAATGGCCTTTGTGCAGAATTACTTCGGCATGCCATTGGCGTTGATCCTGATCGCCGTCGTGTTTGTTCCGATGTATTACAAGCTAGAGCTGTGTTCGGTTTACGAATTTCTGGAGCATCGATTTGATTCGAAGACACGGACGTTGGGGAGTGTGATCTTTCTGATACAGCGTGGGTTCTCTGCGGGCATTACGATTTACGCGCCTTCTATTATCCTGACGAGCGTTCTCGGGTGGAATATGAATGTGACGGTTGTGGGAGTGGGTCTTTCGGTTGTAATCTACACCGTTACGGGAGGTTCGCATGCCGTTAGTCTAACTCATAAGTACCAGATGAGCGTCATCCTCAGCGGTATGGCGATCGCGTTCGGGATTGTTGTCTACAAGATTTTAGGACATGCTAGCTTTAGCGAGAACCTCACTATTGCTGGATCTTTGGGCCGACTAAATGTGGTGGATTTTTCGTTCGATATCGATAAACGCTACACTTTGTGGTCGGGTTTGTTAGGCGGGTTCTTCCTTTCCCTATCTTATTTTGGAACGGATCAGTCACAGGCTCAACGTTACATGTCGGGCCAGTCTGTCCGCGATAGTCGGCTAGGACTTATGTTCAATGCCTTGTTGAAGGTGCCGATGCAGTTTATGATTCTCCTATTGGGAGTATTGGTTTTCGTTTTCTATCAATGGGAAAAGCCGCCGGCAACATTCCTGCCCGATTCTATTGTGCAAGAAATCGTCGATACGGAAACCGATACGTATCGGAACTACGAGGACGCGTTTGATACTGTATTCGATAGCCAACGAGTTGCTTTGACGGATTATGTAGATGCGGTTCGCTCGGGTGATGAGGCGAGCATAAAGGCGGTTAAGGCGCGCGTGGAAACGTCGGGTCAGGAAATTCGCGATGCTCGAACGGATTTGAGGGATCATATTGCCGAGATGGCGGGTGCGGCCAGCATGAAGGATTCCGATTATGTTTTTATTCACTTTATCCTTAATGAGTTGCCGGTTGGATTAATCGGGTTGCTTGTAGCGGTGATCTTGTGCGCTGCGATGTCCTCGACTGCATCGGAACTAAGCGCTTTGGCGACGATCTCGACGGTGGATTTTTATCAACGTTATATCAACAAACGATCGGATGATACTCATACGAAATTGATCTCTCGAATTTTTACCGCTGTTTGGGGTGGACTGGCTATTCTCTTCGCTCTTTTCGCAAGTATGGTCGAGAGTTTGATTGAGGCGGTTAATATAGTGGGATCGCTTTTTTATGGTACGGTGTTGGGGCTTTTTCTCGCTGCGTTTTTCATAAAACGCGTCGGGGCCAATGCCGCATTCGTGGCGGCTTTGATCGCTCAAGTAACCGTGTTGGTTGTCTATTTTACCGATTTCGTGGAAATTGGATATCTCTGGTATAATTTGATAGCCTGCTTTCTTGTTATTGTATTGAGCTTAATGCTACAACCTATCGTTGGAGGAAGAAAAGCTAATGTCTA
>JAPKDW010000243.1 GCA_028822375.1 Opitutaceae bacterium
CACCGAACTGTGCCCAAGCAACTCCTGAACGGTTCGAATATCGTAGCCATCTTCCAAAAGATGCGTCGCGAACGAATGCCGAAGCACATGCGGTGTCACATGCTTATAGATATCCGCTACCTTCGACGCTCGCTTAACGGCTCGTTGGGCGATTTGACCATCCAAGTGATGCCTGCGAATCGCAGAGCTTCGAGGATCTTTTTGTACGAATTTCGACGGAAAAACATACTGCCAGATCCAATCCTTGGGAGCGCTCGGATACTTCTTTGCTAGCTGGTAAGGCAAGTAAACGCCATCGCGACCATCCTTCATATCCTGTCTGAATAGCGACTCTACCCGTTTCAAATGCCCCTTCAACGCCTCCCCCACTCTGGTCGGCAGAATCGTGCGGCGACTCTTTCTCCTCTTAGCATCGTGCACCATCACGATACCTTCCTCGAACTGAAGGTCCTTCACCCTATTCATTCCTGAAATTCGAAGTAGCCAAAACCGTCGACCTCCTTCAACCTTCATCCTTCAACCTTTCAAAAAATGCTCATCGGAATCTCTCCTCTTCTCAGTCCTGAATTGCTCAATGCCCTTTATTGCATGGGGCACGGCGATGAAATCGTGCTCGCCGACGCCCACTTTCCGGGAGATTCCACCAATCCCAACTGCATCCGAGCCGATGGGCTAAAGATCGCAGATTTGCTCGAAAGCATCGCTCCGCTCTTCGTTCTCGATCAATACGTAGAAACCCCGCTCGCCATGATGGCCCCCGTGGAAGGCGACTTGCTCGACCCCAGCGTCGAATCCAGCTTTCTCGAAGCAATCCGCAAAACGTGGCCCGAAACCAAATCGCCCGAACGCGTAGAACGCTTCGATTTTTACAAGCGCTCCCGAAACGCCTATGCAGTCGTCATGACCGGAGACACTGCCCAATACGGAAATATCATTCTCAAAAAGGGCGTCACTCCTTCTTGATTTTTATCTAGCAACTATGCTTCTCGATTCGGAATCTGTGGTTAGAAAACCATTGCTTTGCAGTAAAATTGATTCATAAAACGCCGCCAAGATGGCTTGCAAAGTATTTACAATCGCGAATCAAAAAGGAGGGGTTGGCAAAACCACAACTGCGGTCAACCTGGCTGCTGGCCTAGCAGACAAGGGTATAGAAACGCTCCTAATCGACCTGGACCCACAAGCGAACGCGACCAGTGGTCTCGGCTTCGAAAAGGAAGAAGGCCGCAGTATCTATCCTGCGCTGATGGAGGATGGCGATGCCACGGAGATGATTATCGAGACCGGCCGCAAACATTTAAGCCTTCTCCCATCGGAAGTTGATCTCGCCGCAGCGGAAATCGAGCTAGCCCAAAAAGAGAACCATTTAGGGCAAGTGACCGAAGCGCTGCGTCCCATTATCGAATCGGACGCCTACCAAACGATCATCATCGATTGCCCTCCCGCTCTCGGGATGCTTTCAATGAATAGCCTCGCTTCAGCCGACTATCTCTTGGTCGCCCTTCAATGCGAATATCTAGCGCTCGAAGGACTTGGGCAAATCCTCAGCATCGTCGACCGCCTTCGCGAAGCAGGCGTCAACGATCGCCTCGAAATCGGTGGTATTATCATGACCATGTTTGATGTTCGCACTAGACTCTCCCGCGAAGTCGTCCAAGAAGTGCAAACCAATTTGCCGGATCTGATTTTCGAAACGGTAATACCGCGTACCGTTCGCATCAGCGAAGCTCCTTCATTTGGACAAACGATTTTCGAATACGACAAGTCCAACCCCGGGGCGACTGCCTACCGCAATCTTGCCAAAGAGCTCATCAAACGTTTCGAGCTCAAGAAATCGTAGGTAGCCGAACGTATCCAAAATCCACACATAGCTGGCATGGTCGGATTAAAGTTAAAACGCATATTCAAGTCCCTTTCCGAATCCCCTCGGACCGAACCCTACGATAAAAAAATCGCCGGGGAAATGTCCAAGAAGCAAATCAAGAGCGCGGAAAGGGCCTTGGGTTATACGTTTAACAACAAGAGCCTTCTCGTAAAAGGGCTCACTCACCCGTCCTACCTCCTCCACTCGCGCGAGCAAATCAACAACAACCAACGGCTAGAGTTCCTTGGCGACGCAGTCATTCAACTCGTATTGACCGAAACGCTCTATTTCAAATTTCCAAACGAACGCGAAGGACAACTCACCAAGACACGATCAGGCTATGCGCGCGGCGACTACATGGCCCAGATCGCGCGCCGCCTAGGACTCGGCGAATTTATTTTGCTAAAAAAGCGCGATCGCGAAACAGGTGTCGCCGAAAAAGACTCTGCTCTTGGCGACGTATTCGAATCGATCATCGGGGCGGTCTACTTGGACAGCGACTGGCAAACCGCACGTGATCTGATTCTCAAGCTCTATGACAATCTCGATTCAAGCCCCGTCGAGGATGGAGTCATCGCCAATCCTAAAGGACATCTACAAGAGCTCGTTCAGCCGGAATTTGGCAACAGCGCCCTGCGTTACGAAACGACCGCCGAAGAAGGCAACCCTCACAATCGGGTCTTCGAAATCACTATTTTCTGCAACGAGGACAAGCTAGGCATCGGTAAAGGGGCAACCAAAAAAGAGGCATCCGAGATCGCGGCGCTCGAAGCAATTGCGGCTCTCGAAAATCGAAAATGAACACGCTCGAGTCGGCTTTGCTCCCCTCGAAAGCTCGAGCCTTTGAACGACTCATCGGAGTCGGATCGGAAGCGCTTTGCCCGATTCTAGAACAATGGGTATTCGGCGAAAAAGCCCCTTTGCTTGTCATTATTGCACCCAATTCAAAACTTGCCGAACAATGGACTGCGGATTTGATTTTCTTCACCCAACAAGCTAATCGCTCCGGTGACCCCATAGACTTTGTCCACTTTCCCGAGATCGATGCCTCCAGTGATGATTTTGCAGTTCGATTCGAATCCCGAAGCGATCGGATTGCTGCCCTCTACGCAATCAGCCGAAGCGACGACCCGCGAAAGCGCGTAATCATAACAACTCCAACCGCGCTTTCGCAGCCTACCCCAGACCGTGCAGCGATGTCCCAAAGGCAAATTGTTCTGCGGTCCAACAACAACTACGGCTTCTCCAAATTCACATCCGACCTGGAAGCGCTCGACTACGACAACGAGGGACTTTGCGAGGCTCCCGGGCAATTCGCCAAAAGAGGCGGATTAATAGATGTGTATCCAGTTACTTCAGACAAGCCTTATCGGATCGACTTCTTCGGCGATGAAATAGACTCAATCAAAGAGCTCGACCCCGTAACGCAACGATCAGGCGAATCCATTTCCAGCATCACCATCGACGCATCCCCACGTCTCGAACTTGCTCAATCGCTGAACGGAATCATCGACTACCTTCCGATTTCGATGTCCTGGGCGATCGTAGAACCTGACGAATTGCTCGAAACGTTCGACACCGCTCCCGATACCGATGACGAACGGCCGATGGGAACATTCTGGAAACACCTCCTCGAATGCCGTTCGAATTGCGCCGATTCATGGACCACAATTTCCGACCTCGATCTCGACACCCAGGACGAGGAAGTCTCAACGACCACTTACGAAGCTGAATCCCTCGCGTTCTACCGCTCCTATCCAGACGAGACCAAGTTCGCCGACGAACGCCTCGCCGACGAACAAGCCGCACGTATTCGTTTCTTGGAACAAGTTCTCAAATGGGAATCAAATAGCGAACAAATCGTTTTCATTCTACCTAATAAGAGCGACGAGAAACGCCTTCTCGAAATGATCGAACGATCCGAATCCCTCAAGGGACTGAAACCCCTGTTCTGGATTGGCGACCTAAACCAAGGCTGTCGCATTCGATTTCGACCAAAGCTCGGGCGCTTGGATTGGCCAATTCTAGAGAAAGCCAAAGGCATCGTATTCGTCACCGAAACGGAACTCTTTGGCCGACGGCGTCATCGAAAAATAGCCGTTCGCAAAAAGGCTCTCGTCGCCCAATCCCAAATCGACCAACTTCTAGATTTCGCAGAACTGGTCGATGGAGAATTCGTCGTACATCTTCAGCACGGAATCGCCGTCTATCGCGGCATCGCCAAAGTCGATATTGGCGGACAGCTACGAGAGGTCCTCTCTCTTGAATTCGATCAAGAGATCGTCCTGCATGTTCCCCTGCAAGAATCCCACCTGGTCAGCCGCTATGTCGGCATATCGAAATCACGTCCCAAGCTAGGCAAACTAGGTTCAAATCGCTGGGCGAAAACGCGGGAAGCCGCTGAACGAGCCACTCTCGACCTCGCAGCGCAATTGCTGCAAATCCAAGCGAAACGCGACACTACGGAAGGATTCGCCTTTTCGGAGGATACCGATTGGCAGCGCGAGTTCGAAAGCGGATTCCCTTACAAGGAAACGCCCGACCAAATGAAGGCGATCGAAGCCGCCAAGGCTGACATGGAAAAGGCTCAACCGATGGATCGTCTAGTGTGCGGGGATGTCGGATACGGAAAAACCGAAGTCGCCATCCGCGCCGCATTCAAGGCGGTCATGAATGGCAAGCAAGTCGCGATCCTCGTGCCGACAACCATCCTTGCCCAGCAGCACTTCCTGAATTTCCGCGATCGAATGGCAAGCTTCCCAATCGTCGTCGAACTGGTTAGCCGATTTCGCAAGCCCAAGGAAATTAAGAAAATCCTCCAATCAACTGCCGGCGGTCGAGTTGATATACTCATCGGAACCCATCGCTTGATCCAAAAGGACGTTTCATTCAAAGATCTCGGCCTCGTAATCGTCGACGAAGAACAACGTTTTGGCGTCAAACACAAAGAACGCTTCAAGCAATGGCGCGAAACCATCGACATTCTCACGTTGTCGGCAACTCCTATCCCACGTACGCTTTACATGGCCCTGACCGGAGCGCGGGAATTAAGCGTCATCGAAACCGCTCCCCAAGAACGTAAGCCTGTCCAAACCATCGTCAAAAGCTACGACGAAAAACTGGTCACCGAAGTCATCCGCAAAGAGATCGCGCGCGGCGGTCAAGTTTTCTACCTTCACAACCGCGTTCAGACCATCGATGCTGCCACGCTCCGACTACAAGAGTTGATGCCCGAAATTTCGTTCGTCATTGGCCACGGACAAATGGATGAGAAGCAGCTCGAACGCGTCATGGTAGACTTTATCGATGGTCGCTATCAGGTTCTCGTTTGCACGACTATCATCGAATCGGGCCTCGATATTCCTAACTGCAATACGATCATCATCGAAGGAGCTGACCAGTTCGGATTGGGACAGCTCTATCAGATCCGAGGCCGGGTCGGTCGTTTCACCCGCCAAGCCTACGCCTACCTCTTGCTGCGCAAGCGCAAACGTCTCATGGACATCGCCCGGCAGCGCCTGAAAGCAATTCGCCAACACAACCAACTCGGAGCCGGATTTCGCATCGCTATGCGCGACCTCGAGCTTCGAGGCGCCGGCAATCTACTCGGATCCGAACAAAGCGGCCATATTGTCGGCATCGGCTTCGAACTCTATTGTCAGCTACTCAAACAAAGCATCGCCCGATTAAAAGGCGAAGCTTCCGCATTGAGAATTCGAGCCAGTGTGAAGCTGGACTTCATCTATCAAGGTGAAGGCCAAATCGAAGCCAACAATCGATACGAAGACGGCTACACCATACTTAAACGTGTCGATCTAAGGGAGGACGATTGCGAACCGATGCAAGCCCGCATTCCATCCACCTACCTCGAAGAAACCCGATTGCGGATCGATCTCTACCGACAATTAGCCATGACTGATAGCCCTCAGGGCATTCGCGAGTTGCAGGCCGACATGGTCGATCGGTTCGGAAAATATCCACCCGAAGTCGAAGCGCTGCTTAGACTCGCCGAAATCCGCGTTTTGGCGGAACAAAAAGGCGTTCTCTCAGTCGAATCCCAAGGTAATCGCCTGAAATGCCGCCGGAATCGCGGCCGATCCGACGATTTCATCAAGTTAGGCAGTCGCTTTCCGCGCTTAAAGGCCAATAAGGCCTTGAAGCGCCTTAATGAAGTCATTGTCTTCTTGAGAAATTTCCGAAGCGATGCATAGATTTGAACTTTAGTACCAACGACCCGTTATGATTCGACACTCTCTTCTCGCCTTTTGCCCACTATTGGCATCCGCCCTTTTCGCTCAAATCAACGATGATCAAGTCGTGGAC
>JAPKDW010000244.1 GCA_028822375.1 Opitutaceae bacterium
CATCGAGACTCTTGAATCCAAACGGATTCGCGGTAAACAGTCCGTAGGTACGAACGTGCCAAGGCGTTGGATACCGAAAACTGTCCGGGTGATTCAATATCGCGATTCCCAGATGCTCGCCATCAACGGGACCATGGTAATCGACCCATGCAGCGCGTTTGCTCCAAGTATCCCCATCTCGAACACCTTCGCTATTGACGATCTTCCCCCCCAATTCGCTCTTCAAAGACATCGAGCTCGGAATACGTACGCTTAGGCCCGCATCCTTCATGTCACCGATTTCAATATCTCCGTAGGATGCGATGAACGTAATATCAAAATCGATTACCAATTGTCCTCTCATCATTCGAAAGGTCACTACTCGTTCGTCTGACATTAGCTTCTTGCCCGTGCCGCCAATGTAATCATTGCGCGTTTCGATAATCGCTCGCTTCTCGCTAGCCAACACTCGCTTAAAATCGCGATGCACGGTTGATCCGAGCCCTTCCTTGAACGCTTTCAACCTATCGCCTTTCAGCTTTTTATCAGCCGCCGACATCGGCTCATGCCAAGTATCGAAACCACCGACTCTCTGGTGCCCGAACCAAATCGAACGGTGATGCGGGTGATCGTGATGCTCGCCCTCCACCGTTTTCATAGGATAAGCCCGCGTCATCAGTTTACCGGTCGGTCCAACTAATGGATACATGTACGGTTTGTTGGCTTCATCGATGATGTAATTCGTCACCAACTCCCCATTGTACTTCACGGTTACGCCCGACGAAGTTTCATCAACGGAAAAGCCATCTGCAGCGATCACCGCTTCGGCGCCCAGCAACAACGCCGCGCACAATGAGACCAATCCGTAAGTTCTAAGAGTCGATTTTCTTTTAAAGCGATTCATAAATGGGGGAATTAACAAGGGATAATAAAGCAACGTCTAATCTAACGGTCGTTCTGCCAGAGCGTGCGCGTTTTGTAACCGCTTCGAATACGGAATTCGCCAATCTCAGCCTGCAATTCAGCTTTCACAAGACGGTGCTCAGCAACGTCCCACAGATTGATTTCTTCCGCCGGATCGTTCTTGAGATCGAACAATTGACCGAATGGCTCATCGAGGAACTGGACGAGTTTCCATTCCTTGGTTCGGATCATCGTCACAAAATCAACAGTGCTCAAAAGCACATCCCGACCATGCTCGGCGATCACATAGGGACGTCCTTCGAAAGCTTCGCCGTTCAATGCGGGCAGCAGCGTTTCCGCTTCCATCCACTCTGGTTTCTCAACTTCAGCCAAATCCAAAACGGTCGGTCCGAGATCCATCAGCTGGCACAAGGCATCCACTTTCCGGCCTCCTTTGAAACGATTGGGCGACCATGCGACTAGCGGCACTTTCGTAATGCAGTCGTACATCGTCCATTTCTGAATGTGACCATGCTCGCCAAGCGCTTCGCCGTGATCGCTCGTAAAAAACACAACCGAATTTTCCAGATAGCCACCCTTCTCCAATGACTCGAAAATCTCGCCAACCTTTTCGTCGATCATCGAAACATTCGCCAAATAGTATTCCCACAAGCGTTGCATCGTCTCATCGCTCGGATCATCCAAATGAACCACTGAGTCGTGATCCACTTCCATATTATGCTCGCGTAAATGCCTAAATGGCTCCGGTTGACCAGCGATATCCTCCCGACTGATTTTCGGAAACGGCAGCTCCTTGCCGCGATATTTTTCGATGAATCGCTCAGTAGGGTCGAACGGAGGATGCGGCCCAGGAAATCCGATTTCCATGAACAAAGGCCCCTCCGGTTTCGGTTTCGTATCCAGCCACCAAGTCGCCATATTTCCGACGAACATATCCGACTGCATATCCTCAGGCAGCTCCCACTCGAAGGCTCCCATTCGCTCGCGATAGTCAGGACGCAAACGGTAGATCGAACGTTGCTGTTTCACAAGCCCGCGAGCGTGCAAGCCCTTGTCCCATTCATCGTAGAAATAACGCTCTTCCAAATACCGATCCTTGTTTTCGACAACGTAGCGTTCATGAAATCCCAGCTTCGTATCCATCGGCCACGTGTGCATTTTGCCCACGTTTACGCAATAATAGCCCGAATTCGATAGATCCGAGACCCACGATTTCTTCCAAGCATCGGCGTTCTTCAGGATTCCCGTCGTATGCGGATAGGTTCCCGTAAACAAGCTCGCCCGTGATGGAGCGCACGACGGCGCCGTAATATGGCATTGGCTAAAGGCCACTCCCTCATCCACCATTCGGTCCAAATGAGGCGTATCCATATATTCATACCCAAGAGAGCGAATCGTTTCGTATCGCTGCTGATCGGTAATAATGAGGATAATATTCGGGCGGTCTTGTTGTGACATAATCAAAATTCGAATGAGGAGGAATTGCGAAAAGCTCCAAGATTAGACATTTTCGCTCCACCGCAAGCCCAGACTATACCTTCCCTTGCCAACCCAAAGGCATAGATTCACACCCTCACTCCCAAGCCGAAAATGGAAAAAGGTAGGGCTACTTGTCCCCAAGTAGCCGCGGAAGCGACTAAAAGAAACCGAAGTGACCCTCTAAACCGGCACCACGATCCACACTAAAAAACACAGGTCACGTCAGTTCCCAGATCAGCGTTCAGAGCCGATTGATCGAAGGATTTTCTCATCAATTCGAAGCGCAGTCCCGCATACTCCGAGTCATCCCAGAGATTATTAAATTCCCCTGGATCCGCTTCCAAGTCGTACAGCTCGCCAAGGTTCACCCCATGATAAACCACCAACTTGTAGCGACCTGTCCGAATCATCGTGCCATAACTTCCATTCCAATCCTCCCGTCCCGGCGCCAACAAGCTCAAAGCGCTGTAATACTCGCAGCGGACAAACTCTCGCTCCTCAACAAGCTCCCCTCCCTCCAGCGCCGCTCGCAAAGAACGGCCAGTCATTCTATCGGGCGCGCTCAAACCAGCGTAATCGAGCAATGTCGGAGCGACATCCGTCAATTCGACCAACGCATCGACTCGCTTTCCCGCTTCGACCACGCCAGGCCACGAAAAGATCAACGGCACGCGAACCAAACCTTCGTAAAAACGACACCCTTTCGAAATCAGCCCATGATCACCTAGCATTTCTCCATGATCGCTCATGAAAATTACGAGCGTGTTTTCACGTTGCCCCGATGTCTCTAAAAAATCGAGCAAACGACCCACGTTATCGTCCACCTGCTCGATCATCGCGTAATAGGCAGCTATTTTATCCTTCGCTTGAAATTCCTCGGGCCGAAGGGCCGCGCTTTGAAAATCCACTTCCTTCAACGCTCTCTGAGTCTCCAAATCGCTTTCACGAAAAAGCGGATCCGGCATCGAATCGGAATCATACCGATCGCGATACTCCGTAGGTGGGTCAAAAGGCAAATGCGGATCGAATAGGTTTACGCTCATCAGCCACGGCTGTTCGTTCTTCCGCTCGATAAACTCGATCGCTTTGTCCACGCAAAATTTGGTCTGGTGAAGTTCAGGAGACATGTTTCCATTTTCTCGATACATCGCGCCCAGGTCGCCTCCATTTTCCTTTACCCAATCGGAGTAAGCATGTCCCTCCGACCACATATCGCGATGGGAGTGCGACCAATGAAATTCAGAATAACCATCATCCTCTGGTCGAGGCTCGACTCGACTGTGACATCCCGCCAGATGCAATTTTCCAGCCAAACCGCAAGTGTAGCCAGAATCAGCCAATAGCTTCGTCACTAAAGGAGCGGCCTCCGCCCAGCGATCGTTACCATTACAGCAACCATGAACTGCACTTGCATACATTCCTGTCAAAAAACTCGAACGACTCGGCGTACAAATAGGACTTTGGCAAAAGGCCTTCGTAAACGCCGTTCCCGACTTCACCAAACGATCGATTTGCGGAGTGCGAATATGCTCATTGCCCAAACTCGCAATTGTATCCCAACGCTGTTGGTCAGTGCAGATCCACAACACATTGGGACGAGATTCTGCATCTTTCTCAGGTTCTAATTGCTCAATCGATTTTCGAGTATCCATAAGCCGGAGTAGCTTCGCATTTTAAATTTCGATGGATCATCTAATCCCTCGCGCTCCCTGTCCACTCGCAAATCAACTGACCCCTTCGAGTGACTAAGAGACCACTAAATAAGTCCAATTGCTTCGAGCAAACTGTAGGGAGGGTCGCTGACCCGCCTATTAGGATGAGATGTCGCCTCAGCGAGACGACCTACAAAACGAATTAACCGTATTGGGTTTCAATTGTGATGATTGTTTGGATCACTGGACAGCTCGGTCGCGCGAACATAAAACGGCGAATCCGAGCGTGCCCCCTTTTGAGTCTCCTAAAAATTGAGGCTTCCCTTCAGCTCAATTCGAGTTCTGATTGATCCATTATCATAGCTAGGAAATCCAAATGCCCACTCAAAACCGCGAAGTCCGTCCACATTCAAAATCCCGTCACGTAATATCCAACGAAGGGTCAGTTCTACAAGTACCTGAAGAATGGGAAATGCTTCCGCCAGGCGATGCCGCCCTCACTAGACGCGTGAAAACATCTGGCCCAACCTGGGCCATTTTAGAACAAAAGGGTCGGCGACAAATTTCCCGAGGAATCTGGGCCGATGCCAACTCCATTAAAACACATCGCCTAAAGCTCCTCATCGAACGCGCATCTCCAAGCTACGAAAAGAAACTACAAGCAGGCCGTCAACGCCGACAAAAACAGCAAATCCAATACGAATCGGATTTTCGAACATCCGTGCTTCATTTTCTAAACTTTAACAGTCGCTACCGATCGATCGCCGAAGAACTCGCTACTCGCATATCCGATCACGCTACGCCGGTGAACAGCGGAACTGTCGCCAGAACCCAGCGTATCCCAATTCAAGAGCGTGCCGAAGCGGCCACGATCGCATGGATGCGTCATCAGACAACCGCTTACGACAACCTCCATATCCCTCGCGTCAAAGGCGAGCGTCGGGAAACTCGACGAAAACTTGCTCAACAATCCACTCGCCTTCTTAACGCCTACCGCCAAGGCAAGGACATTGCCCCCAAAGATTGTCCCCTTCAAATAGCGCTCATATAAACAGAGTCCGCCCAATCAAAGATCCTTGCCACGGATCATCTTCCACAGTTGATCAATCGTATCCTTATTCGTCTTACGAAGATTGATAAATGGCGCGTGACGATTCTCATTGTCCACATTCACTTCGATTGCCCAAAGCGGAATCGTCGAAGTGGGTAGTACCGCATACCGAGCATCCCCTATCATCTTCGACCTTTCAGGATGCCAAGCCAAATATTCATCCGAAAACCAATGGAACCGGTCCAAGTCTTTCGATAAAACCGAATCGACCGCAAGCGCTTGCTTAAGGTTCCCCAGGTCCACCTTCTCCACCACCCCTCCTGGATATATGCGCGTTCCCGAACCGATATAGTTCACCCGAATCGCGTCCACATAGTAGAGACCCTCGAATTCGTAGATACCCCGCCACAGAGCCAAATTCCCAATCGAAGGTTTCACCGTGAATCGATTAGCGGCTTCATGCCCGCGAGACTCGGCCAGAGTCTTTAAAACTCCGTCAGCTTGACGATTTTGAGCAACTCCAAACAACAAGTACGCCAGAGCGAATCCACAAGCGATCCAACTTACCTTCGCCTGTCGCTTCGCAAATCCAAACGCGATCAACCCCAAAATCGACACTGTAAAAACAGGATCCACGACGGAGACAATATTCCATGCGATTCGAGCATTCGAAAACGGCCAAAGCAATTGGGTACCATAACTCGTACAAGCATCCAACAATCCCGCGGTCGAATATCCAAGAAACGAGTACAAATAGATTTCGCGAAACGAAAAACGTTTTCGAACAAACATCCAAACGAAAGCCGCGCAGATCAATGCGCCGACCGGGATAAACAACAATGAATGGCTAAAGTGACGATGGTACTCGATATTCAGCAAAGGATCTGAAGCCGACCGAATAAAGATATCGGCATCCGCCAGCATCCCACCTGCCCAACCAACAAAAGCCGCGAGTCGTACGCGCTTTGCTGGAGCCACGGCTGTTGCCACAATCGCTCCGATAGCTCCCTGAGTTATTGGATCCATAAGCTCTTCACTAATCGGCGTGAAAGACCCAATCGTCAATACCAGACCAGGCCCAGAAAC
>JAPKDW010000245.1 GCA_028822375.1 Opitutaceae bacterium
TACCTGATAACCCGCTTTCGCAGCATCTTTAAGAGCTCGCGCTATATCTTTTCCGAAATAGGGATTGGTTCTCCCAACAATGTGAAGATCGAATTCCAAACCTTCGTCCCAGAGAAGTTTCGCCGCTTCTAACGCCAAGTCCTGCCCTTTGCGTTTTTCCACGATTCCCAGCATCATCACCTGCAACCGATCTTCATGAACGGTTTTCGGAAGCGATGATTCAGCAAAAATCCCGTCGGATCCCAATTGGATTGATTTCACCGACGGAGCCGCTCCTACCTCCAACCACTCCCAATACTCTTCTAGCAGAATCGAACTATGACTCGACACTCCAAACACGCCCGTAAAGAGCGTTAGCATTTTCATATAGCTCGGGTGCCGCTGAACGCTATGCGGCCAAGTGAACTCCGGATGCTGCATAGGAATCGCATCGTGAAAGATCGCATAAGCTCGGCAAGGAGACTCGCCTAAAAATCTCTCCACACCCGTCCTTTCGAATTCGCAAAAAAGCTCCCCTGTTAAGAATACGTCATTCGCTTCGACACGAAAATCTTTTTGCTTCAAACGTGGTCTAAAGGTCTCCTTCCGACCATCCCAAACCACTTCAAGAAAACGTGCCCCAAGCATCGATTGCAGCTCGCCCTTCATGCAACTTGAGACCCGGGCAAGCCCAGACTTCTGCCGTTGCCTGGAAGCCTTAGTTACATCGAATAATATTCGGCCTTTAATCATCGGTTGGAATTCGGTAGAGTATGCCCTTCATTGATCGCGCCTCAAGAACTTACGCCTTATCGCGCAACGAAAGTCGCTCGCGCATCGCCTGCAACAATTTCGCGGAATTACGCGAAGCCACTGATTCTCGCTCCACCCATGCTCGCCCTTCGCTCCTAATGCGCTCGCATAAAGCGTCGTCTTTTTGAATACGCTGGCACTCCACAACCCACGAAACCGGCTCATTCACATCTCTCAGTATTCCAGTTATGTCATCCTTTATTGCCTCCACAACTCCGGATACCGGCGAAGCGACAACCAAAACTCCTGCAGCCATCGCCTCAGGAATGACATTTGGCAGCCCGTCTCGATCTCCGTTCCGGTCAATCACGCCGGTATGGAAAAGCACATCTGCCCAAGCCAACTCCTTCATAGTGTCCTCCTGAGACAAACGACCTTTCAAAAAAACGTGATTATTCAGCGCCCTCTTTTTCAATTCCTTCTCGATCTCGTCCCGCAACTCGCCTTCACCAACAATGAGAGCTTCGAAGGCAACCCCCGCATCACGCAAAGCCGCGTAAATTTCGATTTGATAAGGAAATCCTTTTTTCTCCACCAACCGCGCTACGCAAATAATTCGAAGAACGTCTCTATCGTTTCGCAATGGCTTAAAATCCGGAAACCGATACATGCCGCGACGAATCAAATTCAATTTCTCCTCTGGCACTAACTCCACAAGCCGAGCATACGCCGACTCGGTGGACGTATGAACAAGCAGAGCTTCTCGTAACTTCGTTCGCAGTAGCCAATCCCCTCCTCGATCGAAAACATCGTATGCATGCGCTCCCACCGAAAAAGGAGTTCCAACCAACAGGGAAGTCACCCAGCCAAACGAAGCCGGGTCCGCCGACCAAACGCAATGGACCAGGTCGGGCTTCAGGGAACGTATTTGCGATTCCCTGACAACCGCAACGCCCATACCTAACATATTTGCCCAAAAGCTCAACCCACTCGGAGGCCGATGCGTAAACAATTCTTTGAACCACGTCCGAAAAACTGAAAAACGCGTCAGAATAATAATCGGAAGCTGCCAAAATAATGTCAGCAATTCCCACTTCGAAAAGCAATCGATTTCAAATCCATCGAATTCCGGTTCTCCACGATGTTGCGACAAGATCGTCAGTTCCACTCCCAACTCCCGCAATGCATGCGCTTCACGCTGTAAAAAGGTTTCCGAATAGACCGGAAACGTCGTCGTCACATAAAGGATACGCATGCGATTTCAGCTATTCGCCGACTATTTTTAAAGCCGGGCGCTGATCAGCAGGTAACGCTTCGTGAGCAAGATCAACCAAATCGTAGATCGCCTCAGAAGGACGGTCTTGAAATTTCATCGTTCTAAAACGACGGCGCAAAGCCCTAAAACGTTCAGGGAAGCGACTCCATTTCATCAAAATCGACTCGAATTCCTTAGACGATGACACTTTCACTGCCGCATTATCCTGCGTGAAATATTTCACCGTCAGTTTTTCCTGAGGCATTACTCCGCCTATTCCGTTGAAAATTATCGGACACTCGAAATGCAACGCTTCCGAACAGGTCGTGGTACCGCCTCGCGTTACAACCATATCGCTCACTTGGAGAAACAAATGCATCTCATTGCAGTAACCTTCGACGTGACAAGATATCTCAGGATTGCTGCGCTGCCATTGCCGCACCCGCATGAACGCTTCCTGATTCCTTCCGCATACAATCAATACCTGATAGGTTTCGGAGTACTTTTTAATCGTCGGCAAAAGCGATAAATGATTATTCGCTCCAGTACCGCCAGTCGCTAAAAAGATAATTTTTCGATCCGGGCGTAAACCCAGTCGCTCCGTAATAAATCGATGACGCTCGTATGCCGATAGGCGTTCCTCATAAATTCGAGGAATGAGAAAATGTCCGCGAACCCTAATTTTCTTAGGATCCAATTTAAAACGCGAAACAGCGAAATCCTTAGCTGTCTGAGTACGCGAAAGATAAAGATCCACACTAGGCTCTACCCAATTGCGACTATAACCATAGCCTCCTGAGAATTCAGAGCAATAGGTGGCGCATCGGACATTCTCTTTTCCGAGAATTTCGCGAGCTACTTGAAAATATCCTCGATTCAAACAATCATGCACGCTGAAGACCAATTGCGGCTTAAAATTGGAGATGACCTCCGCGTAATACCGTTTCCCAAGGGTGACCTTCGATCGGTTGAGGTAGCTCAAACCCTCCACCAATAAATAGTAGGGGTGATGAAACCAAGGAGCATGCTTTTGAATGAAATTATAGAAATTGACGCCAAACCGAGCCAAGCGAGAGGAATCCTCAAGCATGCTTTCAACCCGAACTTCAACCTCCCAACCATAAAGTTTTCGGACCCACCTGCGAAAGGCGATAGCGCGAGCATCGTGCCCCCCACCTGTACTTGAGGTCAAAACGAGAATTCTAACCGTAGACACTCAACCACCTCCCTGTTATTTCACGTAGTATGAAATATTGATTGCGCGGATAATATTCCGAGGAATCAAACGTGAAAAAAGCGGTGCCAGACGCACTTGAAATATCGATCCCACTCGAATCAATCCCCTTTTTTCCCTTTGAATGCATCTTAATAGCTTATCAGCAGCCGCATCTGGTGTCGGCGACGTTGAAATACGCCTTTTTATTCTCCTCCAAACCGCATACGCGCAAACACCAATTTCATTTTTATCGATATTTTTTACCACTGAATAATTAAAGTCCGTTTTAAAGTCGCCCAATTGAAGATCGAGCACCTTTAAATCACTTCCTACAGATTCTATTACCAGACTTTCCGAAAAAGCGGACAAACCTGCTTTTGCTGTGTTGTAAGCCGACATAAATGGTATCGGGAATTCGGCTGCTAAAGAGGATACATTAACGAGATAGCCCTTCCGTTTCCTCAATCCAGGAAGAGCAAGTCTCGAAAGGCTCATCGGACCAACCAACAAAAGGTCAATCTGGTTCTCCCATACTTCAAAATCAAAATTATCAAACCGACCAAAGGCACCCGAACCAGCATTATTAACCACGATATCGAACTCCAACGATTCCATGCGCTGAGAATCCCATGCTGTCTCAATCGAAGCCACGCTGCTTAAATCAAGCTGCAAGGGCTTGACCCCTTTTGGCCAATCATAGTTTTCAGGATTACGAGAGGTTCCCCAAACGACCGCTCCTTGAGCGACCAAGGCTTCGGCGATCGCTTTACCAATTCCCTTACTCGCGCCCGTTACCAATGCTCTTGCTCCGCGAATATCCATTTCAAATTGCGACCTAGACCTAAACGCTTTCCGCCAGCAACTCGCGAGCGTGAGAAAGCGCGCTTTCCGCCGACCGATCGCCCAGCATTCGAGCAAGCTCCACCACTCGCTCATCCGCGTTTGCATCCAGTTTTCCAATACTCACTAATGCTCGATCGCCGCTCTGATCCTTTTCCACGACAAAGTGATTATCCCCCAGCGAAGCGACTTGAGGCAAATGAGTAATGCATATCACCTGATGCAATCCGCCAATCCCTCGCAACCGCTCGCCAACGATCCGCCCGATTTCCCCGCCGACATTCGCATCCACTTCATCAAACACCAAAACCGGTACTTCGTCCACGTCTGCCAAAATAGTTTTCAAAGCCAGCATCACTCGAGCGAGCTCCCCGCTCGAAGCGACTTTGCTTAACGGTCTCAATGGCTCCCCAACATTCGGCGAAAACTGCAACTCCGGCAAAGCATCGCCATACGGTTTCAAACCCGTTTGAGAAATCATTTTTAATCCGCACTTCCCTTTCTTAAAACCCAGCTCCAATAAAACCGCCTCCGCTTTGCGAGCCAAAGCCTCGCCCGCCTTCTTGCGTTTGCCCGTCAATTTCGAGGCCTTCGTTTTCAACTTCCGCTCCTGCTCATCCGCCTTTTGGTTTAGCCGTTCGAGCGAACCTTCGATATCGCCTTGATCCTCGATTTTCCGAGCCATCTCGTCGCGAGCTTTAAGGACATCCCCAACTTCTCGCCCATACTTGCGGCGAGCTTCCTGCCAAGTCGCCATTCGCTCTTGTACTTCGACCGCAAACGCCGGCTCGAAATTCAGAGACCCGCCGACCATCTCGTACTCAGCCCCAAGTTCTTGGATCTCCAAAATCACGCTCTCCAAGCGACTCGCTAATTCGCTCAACGACGGATCCATCCCCGCCGCCTCGTTAGCCGCTCGCGTCATTTTATTCAAAATGGAAATCGCGCTATCATCTCCAGTCAAACCGCCCGACAGCTCGTTCGAAAGCTCGAGTAAATCCTGACTACTGGCCACGCGATTAAAATCCGTTTCTAATTGTTCAACCGACTCGACAGACAACTCCAACGAATCGATCCGCGCAATTTGAACCTTCAAAAATTCGATTTGATCCGCATCCAACTGCGTCTCATTTCGCAAGCGATCGATCTCCCCCAAGGTTTCCTTCCAAGCTCGATAGTCGCTCTCGTACGCCAACGCTTCGCTTCCGAGCTTGGCGTACAGATCGATCATTTCCAACTGATGCTCGCTCCGCAACAATCGCTGAGGTTCGCCCGGACCGTGGAAGTCAATCCAACACCCACCCAAAACCTGCAGGTTCGCCAATGTGGCCAAGCTGCCATTAATCGAAATCCGCGATGGTTTGGAAATATGCAAACTGCGTTTCAGCAACAATATTCCCTCCTCGCAAAGCGGTAATCCCAACTCCCGCAAAACCGCATCGATCTCCGCAGAATCCTCGAAATGCAAAGACGCTTCCACTTCGCAAAAATCCGTTCCACCACGAATAATCGTTTTATCCGATCGCGCTCCCGAAAGTAGACTCAAAGCCCCTAAAAGGACACTTTTACCCGCACCCGTCTCACCCGTAACCACAGTAAAGCCAGGGTCGAATTCGATGGAAGCTCGTTCCAGCAAAGCCAGATTCGCGATATTCAAATATTGAAGCATAGGAGGATCAAAAGTTGCCCACAGTTAAGGCAAGTTTACGCGACAAAGAAAACGAAAATTGTTCTTGCCCCGAATATATGTCTTCCGCAACTTCTCCGCTCTCGCTAAACTACGCTCAAATGACGTACAAAAGCGACCCTCGGGGGATTAGCTCAGTTGGTTAGAGCGCTTGCTTGACATGCAAGAGGTCGGCGGTTCGAATCCGCCATTCCCCACCATCCTTCACTAAAACCAAGGATGCCCGCAACGGGCCAAACGCCATCGGAGTCAGAGTGCCTCCAACAGCGGATTTGAAACGCCGAAGCGGTTCGACGAAGCGAGTTCACGAGCGGAGATGGAGCAATGCGAAGCATTGAGGGCAAAGCCCCGATAAGCGAAGCGAAGAGTCAATCCGCCATTCCCCACCATCCTTCACTAAAACCAAGGATGCCCGCAACGGGCCA
>JAPKDW010000246.1 GCA_028822375.1 Opitutaceae bacterium
GTTCAGATCCCTGCAATGCTTGGCGGAACACTTGGCTGTGGAGCCTGGTGTTTCGGAGTTGCTTGGGCAGATAGACGGAATTTGCCAAAGGAATTACAAATGAATTCCATTCTATTTTTCACCCTGCTCATTTCCGGAACAACGCTTCTCACCTTTGGGGCAATAGGCATGTACTTCAAATTTTTCGGGTAGAATACTCGTATCCAAAATGTTAGGAATCACATTACTTCCAGAATACATTCAAAGCGAAGGCGTAGAACCTTTGCTCGACAACCTTCTTAAGCGCGCGCCCGTAACGGCAATCTCTACGTCTCCCTACGTCATGAGCGAACTTCCCGCCGAAAAAGGCGGCGCCCGCGAACCTCCTGCAGATGCAGAGAAAGGACTCGCCCGCTTGCTCGATCGACCGCTCTGGGGCAAACGAGAAGTGTGGATCGAAACTGCTCCAAGTTTCGAGCCCAACCTGAAACTCTACGAAGGCCTTCGATATCAGCCATCCAAACCAACCGCTCTCACACGAAGCGAAGGTTCCGTCATCGATACCTTCATAGAAGCCGTCCAAGCCCGAGGGATCAAAATCTACTTTCAAATTCAATCGGCAATACCGCCAGGCTATCGCGTTCAATTCGGCGGCCCAATCGAAGACGATGCTCCCAGACTGCCAGATGGTTCCACCCCTTCGCAACGCCTCGACAAGAACGGGTCACTCGCAAGTCCTCATATTATTGGATACGGCGAGGCCCTCATAAAAGACCTTCTCCAGAGGTATCCCTCGATCGACGGTATCCGAATAGACTGGCCCGAATACCCGCCCTATTTCCTCGATTCGATATTCACCGATTTCGGTCCTCATGTAGAGGCATTCGCCAACGAAAACGGCTTTGACTTCGAAAACATCCGGGCAAAAGCAGCGTCGCAATACAAGCGCTTCCGAGAATCGCTCACTGATGCCGACTTGAAAGCCTACATTCAATCTCCCAAGAAGCTCATTTCGGATCTTCAAATCAGCGAGGACTGGGTTCGCCTAAAGTCTCAAATCGTATCGAATCTATTGTTACGCTATCGCAATGCAATGAACGAAACAGGCGGCGCTCAAGCGGAACTCATTCCCAGCGCCTTTCCTGAGCCATGGAATCAACTAAGCGGGTTCGACTACACGGCCAATAGCAAAATCGTCGACGCCATCAGCAGCAAATACTACACCATGCATTGGCCTATGATGATGATGAATTACAGCGACGCTCTCATGGAAAAAAACCCAGGTCTTTCTCCAGAACTCGTAGCTAAAACGCTTTGCCAATCGTTTGGAGGAACGTCTCCCACTCCAAGTTCGCCTGCCGGTTTCTCCTACCCGGAACCCCACGAGAACCATCCCGTTTCAATTCAAGATATGATCGACAAACTGGCCATCGTCGAAAAGGAATCAACCAATGCTCCGGTTTGGCCTATAGCCCACAGCTACGGCCCCACAGAGGATTTCGCCAAGCGCGCCGAAGCGGTTTACTCTGTATCCAAAGAGCGACTCTGGGTGAACCGATACGCCTACTTGTCCGACGAGAAGCTAGATGCGCTAGGCCGCATCTTCGAGTAAGCGCCTTCGGCTCAATGGTAGCGGCCGATCTCCGAGCGGCCACAGATCCCGCTGAGCGCATTGACGTCAACTTATCTCTATTTGAAGGAATTATTGCAGATCCCACGCCGAAGTCTCGGCGTAGCTACCCCGACACGTCGGGGTGGTTTTGCTTCGCCATCTGCGCTCCACTCCGTCAGACGATTTCAGTTAAGTTGACGCTAATGCGCTGAGCGGGATCAGGAAATAGGTGTTCGCTGTGCGGACAAAAGATTCGAAATCGATGCCGATTTACCACTCTAAATTTATACAGGGAAGCATTACTAGTTTACAGGAACTCGAATCATCCGAGCTCTCGAGGAAGCAATTTTGAATTCAAAATCTTGGCCTCGAAAACCACACCGCACTGCATCGTAGCTACTCGAGGGACTCGAGTGGATTCTGCAAAAGCCAAAACTCGTAGCTACGCGGCGACAGCCACGTGCCATTCTGATCACAGTCAACTGTTGACTGACAATTGGAGTGATTAGATCAAATCAAATTGCTATTCTTCCTCTAATTGATATTAATCAGCCTATGAGCCCAAAATCTAACTTTAACGGTCTTCACACACTGGGACGCCGACAGTTCTTGCGATCCGCCGCTGCGCTAATCGCTCTACCAGCCCTCGAATCCTTTCCGGTCTTAAGCGCGGCGACGTCTACCGTCACCGCCAAAAAGGCACGCTGCTTAGTATCAGTTGGTTCCTATCTGGGCCTGCATCAAAATGCGTTCTTCCCCACAGAGGTCGGTCGCGGATATACGATGCCGGAAACGCTCAAACCGCTCGCTGACTATCGCGATGCATTTACCGTATTTTCCGGACTCGACCATCGTGCGGCCAACGGGCACGGCGCTTGGACAAATTTCCTGTGCGGCAATTCGCCAAATTCCTACTCCCTCGACCAAATGGTCGCCGATCAAATTGGTCAGAAATCGCGCTTTCCCTCGGTCCAGCTAACCGCTGGCACTGGCGAAGGCAATAAGGCGATGAGTTTCACCAAACAAGGCATCGGTCTCCCGATGATTCAACGTCCCAGCGTTTTCTATAAAGAACTCTTCATGTCCGAAGCGGACAAGGCCCGTATGGAATACATGTTGCGAAGCGGCAAAAGCTCCATCGACTACGTATTGGAAGACGCCCTACGTTTGCAAAAATCCGCTACGAAACGCGATAGCGACAAACTGGACGAATATTTCGATTCACTACGTTCCGTCGAAAAGCGCATGACTCAACAGATCGCCTCAATCGACGACCCCATCCCAACAACGGATTACAAGCTGCCCGATTCGGATCCCATAACGCCCAATCTCCTCATGGAGGCCGAAACGCTCATGTACGATCTCATGGCGCTGGCGATTGAAACCGAGTCAAGCCGCGTACTTTCCTTTTTCATCGATGGCCTAGGCCAAGTATTCTCCTTCGATGGCGAACCTCTCAAAGCGGGGTATCACGGTCTCTCTCATCACGGCAACGATCCTGCCATGATTCGAGATCTCATAAAGATCGAGCAATCTCATATTCACTGCCTCAGCGGCTTTATAAAGCAACTGCAGGAGAAAAAGGACACCGAAGGAAAATCGTTGCTCGACAGCACGATCGTTCTGATGGGAACCGGGATGGGCGACGCAAGCCGTCACTCCAATGCAAACCTCCCGACCCTTGTCGCTGGCGGCGGATTCAACCACGGCAGCCATATAGCAATTGATCATACGAAAGATGACGTACCGCTATTAGGTGACCTCTACATCACCTTGATGCAGCGCCTGGGATTGGAAGCCGATTCCTTCTCGAACGCGTCCCGCAACATGAACCAGCTTTTTAGCTAGGACCATGAGCGAGAAGATTCCCAAGGTCGCGGTCGATCTCCGAGCGGCCATGAGCGCAACTATGTTCGCGATCGGGCTCGCAAGCATATCCACATTTACCCTACACGCGAACACCGACCTCCCTATCCCCGAACAAGCGATAGAGATCCTCTCCAACTATTGCCTGGATTGTCACGACGAGGGCGAGATGAAAGGCGACCTCAACTTAGACTTCCTTTCCATTGATTGGAGCTTAAAGGAAAATCGAAAGGTCTGGGAAAGCGTACATCTCATGGCAAACGGCGGCCACATGCCTCCGGCCAAGGAAAAACAGCCCAGCGACAAAGAGCGAGAGACCATTCTCGCCTGGCTGGATTCGTCTTTACTAGAGCACACGCCAATCGGCGGAACGCTACCACGCCGCCTCAACCAATCGGAATACGAGGCCACCGTTCGCGACCTATTCAATCTAACCGATTTCACTCTACCAGTCGGATTCCCTCGGGATACCGAATTCCACGGATTCAATAATGTTGGCGAAGGTCTGGTGCTCTCGCCTCCGCTCATGGAAGCCTACAGCAAAGTCGCCGCTAGAATCGCTGACGAAATTTTCCCGCAAAAGAAACCTACCCCAACGTCCACCACGCGCCACGCCGGACCAGAAGATATGGTGCTCAGCTTTTCCGCTGCAACCGTGCGCGGCGATGCTCTTCTGCTAGCTTCACGCGCCGAACAAATCATGCGTAGTTGCACTTGGCCTAGCCGGATCGAAATCATGACTTCCGGCACCTATCGCGTCACAGTCAGCACCTCCCAGTTCCGACCCATATCGGACGAGCCAATGAAACTCGAATTCCGAGCGAGAGAACTCACCGCTAGCGATCGATCCTTTACTGACACATTTCGCTTTCTCAAAGAAATCGAAGTTTCCTCCGAATCCCCTGAATCCGTAACCTTCGAAGCCGATCTCTACGAAGGCCAAACGCTTCTTTTACGATGGAGCAACGCGGAGCTAGACCACGAATTCAATAACCTTGCGGATCAGATGGAAGCCTGGTTCGAACGGGATCCGCGTTTCTTGGCGGCTTGGCAAAAAGCCGTCTATCCAGACGGTCTCACTCCCAGGGGAAAATTCACCTATCTTCGCGGAAGAAATGGCTGGGACGTCGTAACAGAGAATCTAGCAAACCCTGAGCTAGATATGAGTCAGGCTAAAATGGATACGGAGATGACTCAAAGGTTACTCAAGTCTATGCGAGGCCTCGGAGGAGGGACTTACTCGACTGCCGACGCAATGTGCCATTACTATTTCGAAAACGGCCCAGCGCTCGCGGTACACGGCCTCACAGTTGAAGGTCCGTTGAAAATAGTCGAAAACCCAAAAGACATTCGACGCAGAGAGATTCGAGCCCAACTGCTAGGAGAACGCCAGTCCGGTCAATCCGATGAGTCTTACGCTCGTCAAATGCTGGAGCGTACTTTGCCGCAGGCTTTTCGGCGCCCTGTGGGCAATCAGACGATCGAGACTTACATGCTTATCGCCAAACATTACTGGGCTGAGGGCGGCAACTTCGAGGACGGACTACACCTGCTCGTTCGCAATATACTCATCTCGCCTCGATTCCTTTACCGACTCGTCGGTCCTCAAAAATTGGATGAATACGACTTGGCTTCCCGGCTCTCATACTTCCTGACTCAAGGGCCACCGGACGCGACCCTTTCTTCACTCGCTGAATCTGGAAAACTCTCCGATCCTGAAATTCTAGTTCGCGAAGCGCGGCGACTCATGCCAAGTCGACCTGACGATGCCATGATTCAAAGCTTCACCAGCCAGTGGCTCGATACGAATTTGCTGAAAGACATCATGCCGGATCCTGTATTCAAATTCTCAGAAGGTGAAATCGAGATTGCCAGAGCAGAAGTTGAGTGGTTCTTCGCCGAAATCCTCAAAGAAAACCTCCCCTTAACCGATTTCATAGATCCGAATTTCACGTTTACCACAACCCAGTTCGCTAAGGACAACTATGAATACAAGGTATTGAACGAAAAACTTAAAATGGACGACTATCGGGTAGACGTACGTGGTTTGACGCTCGACCGATTACCCATGCAGCGCGGCGGACGATACGGAGGAATACTCGGGCAATCTTCCACCATGATTGCGACAGCCAATGGCGTTGATACGCAACCTGTCCTACGGGGCGTTTGGGTACTGGAGAACATTCTCGGCATGCCCCCGCCACCACCACCGAAAAATGTCCCCGCCCTAACGCCAGATACTCGAGGATCCACGACGCCACGCGAACTCCTAGCTGCGCATACAAGCGAAGAATCCTGCGCATCCTGCCACAAGAATATAGACCCAATCGGATTTGTCCTAGAAAACTTCGATCCCGTGGGAAATTGGCGCGAGGAGTGGCCTAATTCAGGAACTCCTATTGACTCATCGGGAACGCTTCCCGACGGGACTCCCATCGCAGACATCACCGACCTGAAATCCTGGATCGTCGAAAATATCGATTTTTTCTCCAACTGTCTTGCGGAAAAGCTCTTAACGTACGCAACCGGCCGCGTGCCGAACTACGCCGAGATAAAAGAAATCGAAACCATCGTTCTCGAAAACCACAAAAACGGAAACGGTTTCCAGGATCTCTTTCTTGCTCTCATCACCAGCGAAACGTTTCGTACGAAGTAAGAATTAGCCTATCCTTTTTTGAAAGGTAGGGC
>JAPKDW010000034.1 GCA_028822375.1 Opitutaceae bacterium
ACTGCGTCGTATAGTTTCTTTTCGTCGTCGTTTAGTTTTGATGGAAGCTCGTCGGTCGGAATTATGGCATGGTGATCCGAAACCTTTTTGTCATCAACGATGCGTTTGGAGAATGTTAGGTTTTGTAGATCGAGCTGGTTGATTGCTTTGGATCGGTGGGGACGAAATTTTTCGAGCAGTGGACCGATGGTTGGTTCGAGGTCGGACGTGAGGTATCGACTGTCCGTTCGCGGGTAGGTGATGTGTTTGGATTCGTAGAGGTTTTGAGCGATGCGCAACGTTTGGTCGGCTGTGAATCCGTAGCGTTTGTTTAAGTCCCGCTGCAGCTCGGTTAGATCGTAGAGAAGTGGTGGGTTGGAGTGTTCGTTTTTCTTTTGGACGCCTGAAATGATCAGCTCTTGGTCGGTGATTTTTCCGATGATCGCTTCGGCTTCGGGGAGTTGTTTGAATTTGCCTTTGGTGTGGCGAAATTTGGCGCCGCGAGCAAGGGTGTGGACCTCCCAATAGTCATTGGAATCGAAGTTTTCTATCTCGTGATCGCGTCTGACGATCATAGCGAGAATCGGCGTTTGTACGCGACCGATACTGAGGAGGAGATTGCGTTTTCCGTACTCGACGGTGAAAAATCGAGTGGCGTTTAGGCCGACGATCCAGTCGGCCTCGCTACGGCATTTGGCGGCGTGGTAAAGCGGATCGAAGTCGCTGCCTTGGGAGAGCTTTTCGAATCCCCTGGCGATGGCTTGTTTGGTTAGCGAACTGATCCAAAGCCGTTTGAAGGGTTTGTCTTCGCATTTCGCCCAGGAGAGTATGTAGCGGAAGATGAGCTCGCCTTCGCGTCCGGCGTCAGTGGCGCAGATGATTTCCTCGCTGTCTTGGAAGAGTTTGACGATGGTTTCGAGCTGGTCTTGGACGGACTTTTCAGCTCGTGGACGTAGTCCGAATGTTTCGGGAATCATCGGCAATGAATCGAGCCGCCACGATTTCCATTCCGGTTTGTACTCCTCGGGCTCTTGTAATTCGACGAGGTGTCCGAAGGCCCAGGTTACCGCCCAACCATTGCCTTCCAGGTAGCCGTTTCGGCGTTGGGTTGCATTGAGATAGGTTGCGATGTCTCGAGCGACAGAGGGTTTTTCCGCGATGACGACTTTCATTCGGTTGTGACCGCCGAGGAAGTGGGATTAGCAGAATAGGTCAAGCCATTGCTGGGTGAATGTTTGTTGGCGATTTTTGCAAAAATCATCTCGTGGCATTTTTAAATAACGTTAGATTTTGGGAATGAAGAAGAAATTGGCTTTTCTGCATACATTGGCGGCGAATATCGCGGTATTCGATAGATCGGTTCGAGAATGCGGCTATGACGTCGAAGTTGCTCACCGAGTAAACGAGTCGGTACTGAAGGAAACTATGAAGCTGGGGCGAGTTGATGAGAGCATTGCGGATCGGATACGGGCGGAGATCTCGGAACTGAGGGATGATGGTGCCGATGTTGTCGTCTGCACCTGTTCATCGATTGGGGCGATTGCTGAGGAGATGAACAAAACGGAGACGATCGAAGTTCAGCGGATTGATCGCGCGATGGCGGATAGAGCTGTCGGAATTGGCGAGCGGATTGTGTTGGCGACTTCTTTGTCGAGTACGCTGGGGCCGACTCGAGAGCTGTTGGAGTCGTCAGCTCGACGATTAGGCAAATCCATTTCGATAAAGGAAATTGTTATCTCATCTGCCTGGGCTCGGTATGTCGCGGGAGATATGATTGGCTACCTCGATGAAGTAGCCAAGGCGATGACAGCTCAATTTGAAGAAGGAGATGCAATCGTATTGGCTCAAGCTTCGATGGCGGATGCGGCGCTATTGGTATCGGATAGTCCGATACCAATTCTGAGTAGCCCGAAATTGGGAGTACAGCGAGCAGTCGAAGCCGTTACTTGCTAGGCTGATCCCAAAGACGGTAGGGATCGTGGTGTTCGATCATCTGAGCTAGCAGTAGCGCTTCCATTTGCTTGAGTTTCTTAGCGTAGCGAGGATTGCTGGCGAGGTTGACCTGTTTACTCTCCGGTTTATTTTTCGTCAAAGCGATTACTTTCGAGTTATGGTGTTCTTGCAGGAGTTCGTCGGGATTGTCGGCAAGATTGAATAGTTGGGTTTTGCGGACGGCCCCATCAAGGGTATCGTATTTGATCAATTTCCAGTCGCCCGTTTTTACGGTACGCATACCGGGTTTCGTGCCGCCGCAGTAGGTGCCGAAAAGGACATCGCGTATAGTTTTCTGATTTCCGTCGAGTATGGGCTTGAAACTGATTCCTTCGATTGTATCGGGTTTCTTGATGCCGGCGATGTCGCAGAGAGTGGGTAGAACGTCGAGTAGGTAAACGTTTCCAGGAGCGCGCCCCCCAGCTTCAATTCCGGGGCCTTTGATAATGAAAGGGACTCTCCAAGTGTGTTCGTAGAGGTTTTGCTTTCCTTGCAACCCATGGCGGCCGATGGCCATTCCGTGATCAGCTGTGTAGATGATGTATGTGTTGTCGAGTTCGCCCATAGCTTCGAGTTTCTTGAGAACGCTATCGATTTGGATATCGATATTTTCACTACAAGCGTACTGGCGGCCTAGTTCGTTTCGAATAGTGGCTTCGTCGCGGTTTTTCCATACGCCGGAAACCTTCTCTTCGTCACGCAATCCAGGTTGGCCGTGATGAAAGGGGTGAGCGGGTAGATAGTTCGTTTGCAGCGCGGGGGCGGGCGTTTCTGGATTAAGCCTGGGGAGCGTGTTAGGATCGGTGTGATTGGTCGCTCCGTATTTTCTTAGGAGTTCCGGCGTGCCATCTCGAGTGTCATGCGGGTGGGAGAAACCGAAGTAGATAAGGAATGGGTCTTGGTCATTGCTAGCTTCTCGAGTGTCGAGGTATTCGAGAACTCGTTTGCCGTGCCAGGCGCTTCCGGTTTCTTCGGTTCCGCCTCGTTTGGTACTATCTTGGCGCACGGTGAATTGCGCGTTGGCGGCTTCGTAGCTGTTACCGTTTTTGCAGGTACGCATCGTGTCGTAACCGGCGTTGTTGAAAATGGCTGCCATACTGTATTTGGTGGCGTCGAGAGTGTTGAGCTTAGTGTTATTCGGCGCTGGGGCATCGTCAGAAAGACCTTTAACTTTCTTGGTTTTTCTGTCGGCTCTCTTGGGCAGGTGCCAAAGGGTGCGACCGGTCATGACCATGTGACGTGAAGGCATGCAGACCGCACCGGAAAAAGACCCCATGTGATGCGCGGCATCGAAAGTTATACCTTCGGCGGATAGGCGATTGATCGTAGGTGTTTCGAGAGAGGAATTGGGGTCGTAGGTTTTTAAATCGAAAGGCGATTGGTCGTCTGCGATAATGAACAGAATATTGGGCCGATCGGAATTATTGGCGGCTGATGCTTGGGGGAGTAGGGGGAGGATCGCTGCGATTGCGCCAACGAGGTAGGAGCGGTTTTGTATCATAGAGGATTGGTGTTTATGAAAATCGGATTCGGTTAACGGGTTGGAGGGATCGTCTAAATTGTTGATGGAGCGAGCAAGTGAAATTTCGGGTAGCGGTTAGGCCTTGGGGCATTTAGCTTGATTTAATTGATGCTCATCTTTTGGGTTGCCACTCCCTTTTTTAAGTAATTGTACGCTATTGCGATCGTCCAAATGGATCCACTCCGATTATGAAACGTTCAATTTTAATATGGGTAACTCTTTGGATGAGTGGTCTCGTCTTAGGAGCCAATAATTCTTTGGAATCAAAATTTGAACTGGCGACTGACGAACTGATTCGGGTTTCCGAGAATGGGGGAGTTTTTAAGCCGGACTTGCCACTCCCTAGAGATTTGGATGGTTTGACTAAGCGATTGAGAGAGAGGGCTTCGAAGGGGATGGATAGCGATCGGCTAGTCTTCTACGAAAAAAGTAAGCAACGTAGAGAATCCACGCGACGAGCGTTGCTACCGTTAATCGCGGTGGAATTGAGCGCGGGCGCTGATCCTGCTCAATTAGCCGAATCGCTTAACGCAGACTATCGTGGGACGATGGATCTTGGGGCGAATATTCACCTTTATGAAATCCGGGACTACGCCACGATAATGAATGCTATTCGAGGAGTATCCTCTATGGTTGGCGTTGTTTCCGCTTGGCCGCAATTGGGTCGTATTCATAGTAAGCACCTCGTTCCGAATGATACGTATTTCGAAGAGCAGTGGCACTTGCATAATGATGATACCGAAGGAGTGGATATCAATGCGCCGGCTGCTTGGGGCAGCGTAACGGGATCAGGGATACGCATTGGGATCGTCGATGACGGTGTGCAGCTAACGCATCCGGATTTGTTGGATAATATTGGAGCTGATTTTCATTACGATTTTATCGATGACGATGATGATCCGAATCCTGATTTATTGGTTCCCGATGAGGATGACGGCTATCCCTCTGGCGAGGATTCTCATGGTACTTTGGTCGCGGGTGTGGCCGCAGCAAAGGGCAATAATGGTATTGGATCTAGTGGAGTTGCTCCGGACGCGACAATCGTTGGAATGCGCTTGATTGGTGGATACACTTCGGATGTAATGGAGGCCCAGGCATTTCTCCATGAAATGGACAATGTTCAAGTGAAGAATAATAGTTGGGGTCCTCCGGGGTTTGGAGATGTTTATAGCGGTCCGAGCTCTTTGGCTAAAGCTGCGCTTGAACAAGCGACTAGGGAAGGTCGCCAAGGTCGGGGAACTGTTTTCGTGTGGGCTTCGGGGAATGGCGGAGAAAAGGAAGATAATTCCAATAAGGATGGCTACTCGAATTCTCCATTTACGATAGCGGTTGGCGCTGTCAATGAATTGGGAGTTCAAAGCTACTATGGGGAAAATGGTTCGAATATCCTGATCAGCGCTCCTTCGGGAGGACGCTCTACGCGTGGTTTGATTTCAACTGATCTTTTGGACAATGACGGCAACAATAACGAATCCCGTAGCCAAGAGCTTGAAGATCGAAACTACAGTCAGGAGTTCAGCGGAACCTCAGGGGCTTCGCCGATTGTCGCTGGGGTCACAGCGCTTATGCTTGAGGCCAATCCGGATCTTGGCTGGAGAGACGTTCAGGAGATTCTCATGAGCACAGCCCAGAAAATCGATAGCGAAGATTTCGATTGGTTTGAGAATGCCGCCAATCCGCCTTTGTCCTTCAATCGCAAATACGGGGCAGGTTTGGTCGATGCTTCCGCTGCAGTTGATGCTGCTCAGTCTTGGACGAACCTCGGGCCGCGTAGAGAGTTGTCGAAAGGGCCTTCCGAATCGTTGCCAGTGATTGTGGTCGACGGTCCGGATGGTTCGGTTTCGCTTAGCTTTTCCGTTAGTAGTTCCGATTTACGAATGGAGCATGCTCAGGTTCGGCTTTTTATTAGTCACGAATGGAGGGGCGACCTGGAATTGGAGCTCGAATCGCCAAACGGCACGGTCAGTCAGCTATTGGCGGATACGGTTTATGATGAAGAATTGGATATAGATGACTTCACGTTTATGAGTGTCCATTTCTGGGGCGAAGATGGCGATGGAGTTTGGAAATTGCACGTGAAAGATCACGTGAGCGATTTTGGCGGCCAGATCCAACAAGCGACATTGATCCTCAGTGGATCCGAAACTTCTGGAAGTGATATTCCAAGTAAGCCCAGTCAATTGGCTGTCAGGCGCTCTTCGAGCATTGATGCGAATATTACTTGGCAGGATCATTCGAATAATGAAAGTGGGTTCCGCCTCGAACGTATATCGGGATTCGATCAGCCATGGGAATTAATTGAGGTGCTTCCGGCGAACGTCACGTCTTATAACGATGTGTATCAAGACGATTCGCTTTCGTACCTCTATCGAGTTTGCTCGATTAATGGGACCTTGCAATCGAACTATACTGAACCGGTTGATTCTTATAATCCATGGCTTGAGAACGAAGAAGTATTCTATGCGAATTTCGATGACTCGCAGGGCTATCAGTCAGGTCAAGATGTTCACGAACAGAATGGTTGGATTTCGAGTAATGGCCTAAATGCGAGGGTTGTAAGCAATGAGCTACCAAACCTTGGAAATCAGCTGAGAGTTGGAGGGAATGGATACGACGGGAACGATCCTTACAACTCTGCAAATAAGGTCGCTCCTTATTTTGCCCAAGATAATAGTCGGGTTAGGTTTTCCGCAAAATTTAGCGTTAAAGGAAATGGCGACCCAATCGACAATTTTGGATTTACATTTTATGGCATAGAAGGCGAGTTTCTGTTTGCGATCGATTTCGATGCGGAACGCGAGGAGATAAAATACTATAATGACGATTGGGCTTGGAAGGATTTGAATAGAGCGTTTTCGCTAGAATTTGTCCATGATCTGGAGATTGTATTTAATTTCTCGGATAATGCTTGGTCGGCTAGGTTTAACGGTCAAACGATCGCGCCATCTGCGAAGATCGCGAATACGCCAGCATCTGTAGGGAGTCGAGGCATGTATTACGTGGAAACGTACTATTCAATTCTCGATCAAAACAATCCGGGTAGTAACTACATGTTGGTGGATGAATTGCGCTTGGAGCAATTTGCTGTCGACGTGCCTGATGCGCCGACTGAATTGGAAGTTTCATCTCTCGGGTCCGATAGAATGCTCCTTTTATGGGAGGATGGGTTTTTGGTTGAGTCTTATCACATTGAAAGAACGACATCCGGTTTGAACGATTGGGTAGAGGTTGAACGTATTCCGGTGGACGGTTGGGGGTACTTCTATGTCGATACTGGTTTGTCTCCGAATAGCGGTTACGACTATCGGGTTCGTTCACAGAATTCTTTTGGCTACTCCGAGTATACGGCGGTTGCTAAATTTCAGACTGATCATTTGTATCAAGATTGGCTTGCTCGAAATGATATGGATCGGAGCGAGTCGATGCTGACGAATGTTGAGGGAACGAACTACACGCTTTTACAGGCATATGCGATGGGTTTGAGTTCAGATCATTTCTCAGCCTCGTCAACTCCGCAGGTAGACGTTGAGGTGGATCGTGACTTGGTAACGCTCACGTATTACAAGTCGAGGGACGATTTGACGTACGTCGTAGAGCGACGACTTGTCGAAGAGGGGCAATGGACCAGCGAGGGGGTTACGCAAAGCCACTTTACGAATGGACGTATGATCACAACCGCTTGTCCGGTTAGTGCGGCTGAAGGATCCTTGCTGAGGCTGCGAATAAACTTGGAGTAAGGCAGGCCACTAAGGAGCTTTGCATTGCATGCATCTTGCGATTTGTGGGGGCACCGCTTGCGAAGACCTAACAGGTTTCGGAAATATTAGGCATTCTCAAAGGTGTAGGGGGATTGTCGTGGATCTTTGTCGGAGCTTGCTTGCGGGCGATAGGATAGCATTGTTCGTGAGACAATTATGAGCGCTTCACCCATATTGAATGACTTTTTTGAGGAAATCCGCGATTTCGCGGCGCAGCTTTCTATTCGCGCTGGCAAGCGTGCATTGGAAATGCGGGAAGGAGGAGCGTTGGCCCAGAACTTCAAGCAGGAGGTTGAGTTGGTGACGGAAGCGGATTTGGAAGTTAGCGATATGATCTGCGACGCGATACGGGAGGCGTATCCAGATCATGAATTGCTTACGGAAGAATCGGAAGGAGCGGCGGCGGCTCGTCCAAATTTGGAAAAACCGACTTGGATTATCGATCCGATCGACGGGACCGTTGGGTATGCACGAGGGCATTTTCAGTTTTGCATATCGATTGCTTTTTGCGTCAATGGCGAGATTCGCGTAGGAGTGGTTAATTGCCCGGCTTTGAATGAGCTTTTTACGGCAGTCAAAGGGCAGGGCGCATTTTTGAATGAAGATCGTATTCAGGTAAGCCAGACTGAAGAGCTGGAAAATAGTCTGGTCGCGACTGGATTTCCACATGGTTGGGATGGAATCGATCGTTTGGTGAAGCGATTGGGTAAGGTACGTAATCGCTGCCGCGATGTTCGTCGCTCGGGATCGTGCGCTTTCGACCTGTGCTGGGTTGCCTGTGGTCGTATTGACGCGTATTACGAAGAGGATCTAAAGGCCTGGGATTTGAGCGGAGGTAAGCTCATCGCTCTCGAGGCGGGCGCGGAGTATGGGTTCTTCGCGGATAATATTCGCAACGAGCATCCTGAGATTCGCGGATATGCTAACCTAGCGGGAAATCCGAAGGTGTTTCCTCGGATGATGTCGATCTTGGACGAGCGTTCAGAAGAGGTTTGAGGCGAAGGGGTTTCGACTCGGCTAGAGGTTTTTGCCCACAGATTGCACGGATGGACACAGATGTTTTTAGAGAATCTTTGTATTGATCTGTGCCCATCTGAGCAATCTGTGGGCAAGCTTTAAGCTCCAAGACGGCCGGCTCGGCGATCGAACCCTACCTTACGATAACTTCGCCTTAAGGGCTGCGTGCACGTTTTCGGGGACGAATTGACTGACGTCGGCTCCGTATTCGGCCACTTGCTTGACTAGTGTGGAGCTCGTGTAGTTGTAGCCCTCTTTGGTCATGACGAGGATCGTTTCGATTTCAGGTCCTAGGTGACGATTCATGTTGGCCATCTGAAATTCGAATTCGAAATCGGAAACCGCCCGCAATCCGCGAATGATCGCCGAGGCGCTTTGTTCTTTTGCGAAATCGATGAGCAAGCCTTCGAAGACCATAACCGAAGCAGCGGGAAATCGTTCGAGGTTCTCGTTTACTAGCTGTAGTCGTTCCTCGTTCGAGAAAAACGGCTCTTTACTTTGGCTCTCGGCGATAGCTACGATGACCTTGTCGAATAGCCTACAGGCTCGCTCCAGGACATCGAGATGCCCGTGCGTAATTGGATCGAATGTGCCTGGATAGATGCAGGTTTTCATAAGCCGTTATTGAAGAAATCGATAGAGGAGATATTTGCAACGAAATGTTTCTCTCTTCGGTAGAGGCTGTGCTTTACTTTGGGAACGTAAAGGCTTTGATTGCCCGTCGATGAATTTACCGAACCTATTAACGCTGTCGAGAATCCCATTGATGTTTGTCATCGTGTGGCTCATGCGGGGCGAGTTTTCGGGAGCAGCCATTGCCGCATTCATCCTCTTCGTGATCGCAGGTTTGACGGATTGGGCGGATGGTTATGCTGCTCGAAAAATGGGGCTTGTTTCGAATTTCGGTATCCTGATGGATGCATTGACGGATAAGATACTGATGCTCGGATTGATGATAGCCTTGGTGGATGTCGGGCAGGTGCACATCTTTTTGGTGCTTCTGATTTTGGGGCGCGAGTTCATGATTACTGGAATGCGCCTGGTTGCCGCGACTAAGGGTGTTGTGGTTTCGGCGGAAAGCTCGGGAAAGCAAAAGACGGTTACTCAGATTCTCGCAGTTGGGGCATTTTTACTGGAAGATGTTTTCAGTAAGGACATCGGAGGAGTCGAGGGCGAGTGGACGGTGCAAGCGGCAAATATTCTGGATAAATCGGGGTTCTACCTTTTCGTCTTGTGCGTCTTCATGACCTTGTATTCGGGGATGAAATACTTTCGGAAATACGGAGAACTCGTGTTTCTCGAAGATGACCGCTAGGACTTTAATATTATGATGCGCAATCCGAGATGGGCCCGCTATTGGAAGTCGAATACGGTGATTCGAGTAGCGACTTTGGGAAGTTTGGGAGATTTCAAAGCTCCGGGAACTTGGGGGTCGGCTGCCGGCGTTTTATTCTATTTGGTGTTCTTTTACCCATCGAGTGAGTTCGTGGGCGCTTTGTTAATGGTGGCGAGCTGTTATTTTGCGGTGGGCATTTGCGGCGAGGCGGAAAAGCGATTGAAGAAAGTAGATCCTGGTGAAGTTATTATAGATGAGGTAATCGCGATGCCGATCTGTTTTATTGGTCTGAAGTCGTTTATTGCGGACGGACACGGGGCGATCGTTTTAATCGGGGGCTTTTTGGTGTTTCGCGTCTTCGACATATTGAAACCTTTTGGGATAAAAAATCTTCAGCGTTACTACGGTGGTTTCGGAGTGGTGATCGACGACGTGGTTGCCGGTTTGGCGACTTGCGCGGTTATGAATATCGGCCTACGGTTTTGGTTGGGTTGAGTCGGTAGCTCATCTTGGCCTCGGCGATGCCGCGTGTTGTCGGCTTCGAAGACGATTGTTTATCCTGGTAGTGGGTGTGCTTTGAGATCTAAGGCTGGAAGCGATGATGTTATCTTGATCCTTGAACTCGAAAAGGATCGGGCTCGTATTTTACTGGATTGTTATGGTGTAATATTTCACGATTTGTTGAGGCGAGAGATTCCGGGTTTTCGATGGAAAGACGTATTCGAAGCGTTGACTTTCTACAGGGTAGTCATCGGCCTGGAGCCTAGGAGTCTCGCTGAAGCGAGCCAATTAGGACCTCCGACAAGGGAGTAAGGTCTTTTGTCAGGATCCGCTTCGCGGATACAGGTCGGCTAGCGCCGAATAGGTTTTTGCGAGCCGTGAGTTTTTGTCCTGTGGGGGCTTGCGCCTTTCTTTTACTCTCCCAGCGCTTCATTGAATTCTCGGAAGAACATGAAGATCATTATGATGCTGCCGACGGTTTCCGGGACGATGATTTTCAGGGCGCTGGCTATTCCGACTTGGGAAGATTGGAATATGATAAGCGAGGCGAGGATTAAGCAGAGACCGGAGACGAAGATGAAGCTGAGACTGTAAGAGGGCGTGTTTCGGTAGGTGACTCCGTTCAGTTCTCTGAAATAGTACATCGACATGAGAATGTAGGTTATCATGGCGAAAAAGTAGCCTTCTTGAAATTGAGGTAGGGAAAGGAAGCTGTTGTAAACTCCGTGAACGACAACGATGATTCCGAATACGTAGAGAAAGTCGTTGTAGTTGGACTTTCGAATGGCTCTGCAGAGAAAGAGTCCTCCCATTCCGGTGAGAGATATATGGAAAAAGTTCGCAGTTAAAAACCGGGCGGGCGCTGCGAGAGCGAATGAGTTGGAGAAGTATGAAACGTTTTCCTCGGCCGCGAAACCGAGTCCAATGAAACTGGCAATGATCATCGATTCGAGCTCGACGCCTTTTCGGGCTAAAGAGAACGCGAATGGGAGGAAGAAGATAATCTTGCAGAATTCTTCTCTAAGGCCGACACCGCCGATGTAGTAGGCGATGGTGGGAATGAGTTCGCCATTTGGTTTGTAGCCGAGATAGGCATCTTGGAGAATGACGAGAAACACGGTTGGGATTGCGCTCAGCCAACCTGCGATGAAGGCAAGAAGGCAGAGGCCGCTCGTTCGACTGCGCCAAGATTCGATTTGCCCAAGCCGGAGCAATAGGGCTGCCCAAACGAGGGCGGCGATCAGGGCGATTGTGGCCATTTTCCAATCGATATTGGAAAACATTTTGATTGGGAGAGTTTTCGCTACGTTCCACCAATTGAGTTGGTGTATTGCTATGTCGAGTTTGATGCTCGTCGTTTTGTATGATTCGTATGCGGGGTCGGTGAGAAGTTCGCTTAACTCGTCGAACCTTTCACCATAAACGAGCATGGCGACGGCAAGCTGGCGTGATTTTTCGGCTTCCGGGAATAGGCCTTCTCTTTTGAAGTAGGGGTAGGCTCGGTTGTATTGGCGAGCGTTTAGCTCGAGCTCGCCGATCAGTCGATTGGCGTAGCGTGGGGTGGGCTCGAATAAGGCTGATTGTTCGAGTCGTTCTCGACTCGGACTTTTGGGTCTCGATGTCGCTATGAAGTAGTCCCTAAGCAAGGCGACTGTTTGGTCGTCGAAACGCTGAAAGAGTAGTTGGGAAATTTGAGTTTGATTGGGGCCTATGAAATGGGGGGCGATGTACGAAGTAGCTGAAAGAGCATCTTCTACTGTGATTTCCGGATTATGGAGAAATTCGATTAGCGATGGGGGGATATTCTGGTCGTCGCGGAGAGAGCCATTGAAGTATTGGAATTCTGAATTTGCTATATCTATCGCTAATTCCTGAGTCGATGGACGAGACTGGAACCTGACAACCAAATCGACCAACCCGCCTAAGGCGATGCTTCCTAATAAAATAGCGATAGCTGTCTTCCAAATAAAACTACGGCTATACGATTGCTCCCTTAGAACTCGTCTCCATTGGGTCATGACTTGGAAGGACTGTGATTTTTTTAACCCGGAAACCTAATTTTCGAGAGGTCGTGATTCTCTGGTAATCGTTTCGAGGATTCTCTTTCGAAGGCTCGCGAGTGTTTCGTCGTCGATTTCTTTTTCCGGAACGGCCCGATCCAAGTAAAGGGTGTCGATTCCGATTCCGCGTTCCGTATTGATTCGGGCGAATGTGATTTCGAACCCGTGCTCGAAAACACATTTGGCGATTGAGTAGAGTAGGCCTAAGTGATCGAGCGCTTGGATTTCCAGAATGGTACGGTTGAGGTCTTGGTCCTGTACGATCTCGACATTGGTTTGAAAGGTTTCCGCGAGCGGGTTGGCGTTCTTGTAGAAAATGTCTTCGCTCGCTTTCTTCATGATGCTCTGAAGAACCGGGTATAGGTCGGATTGGGCGATGAGAGTATCCTTTACGCATTCTTCGAAGATCATGGTAGCGTCGCCCACGCTTCGGGATTTCTGCTCGCTGGGTTTTACGTAAAAGGTATCGATCGCGATGTCGTCTTCTCTCGAAACAGCTTTAGCGCTGAGGATGCTGTAACCCGCAATGTTCAGCGATCCAGCTAGCTTATGAAACAGTCCGGCTCGGTCCCATGTGACGATGTTTACGACAGTGAAACTTCGGTTGAGATCCTCTTTCCAATCGATGATCGGCACGAGCGCTTCGACGGACTCTGCGGTCGCTAATCCTTGCAGCAATTGATTGATCATCCGGATGTGCAGGATGATTTCGTCGCGGGAAGTGTTGAAGAAATAGCGATCTGGGAGCTGTTCGAAATGGGCGTTGATTTCTTCGGGGCTGATTTCGGATCCCTCTGCTTCGAGGACTTTCTTAAGGGTGTTTGCTTTGTGTAGGGCGTGTTGCTCTTTGGGTTTACCTTTGGCGTTGAAGCTATCCATCGCTCGGCGAAAGAGGGTAGAGTGCAGCGTGTCCTTATATCGATTCCAAAGGCCTTTGGCGGTGCCGCGGGCATCGCAGAAAGTATGTACGTAGAGAAGGCGGAGCTGCTCTGTGGTCTCCATTTGCTCGGTGAAAACACGCGCTGTATCCGGATCGTCGATATCATAGCATTGCCAGAACCGAGCCATCTGTAGGTGATTTTTGATGACGAACCGAATTAGCGCGCGATTCTTCTCATTGATCTTCATGCGCTCGAGAATCGGCTCGGCGAGGGTGGCTCCAGCTTCGGCATGGCCTTTGATTGCGTCGGCTTTTCCTATGTCATGTAAAAAGAGAATTAGGTAGAGTAGGTTTGGTAGGTCAAGTTCGTGAAGCTCGTGCCGGTAGTTCTCGAAGATCGGATCGGGATCGGTGAAGATGTTATCGAGCTCGCGTATCGTATGGAGAGTGTGGATATCGGCTGTGTAGCGATGGTAGTACTCGTGTTGAACGAGACAAGTGAGGCGATCCCATTCCGGGACGAATTTCCCAAGGACGCCGTGCTGGTGCATTTCCTCAAGCGTGCCGTAGACATTTCCGGTTTCTTGGAGAATGGTGCGGAAGCTTAGGTTAGCGTCGGGAGAATTGATGACTGATTTATCAATCAGGTCTACTGAGGCTCGGATCAGATCGCTTAGGTCGAGATCGATTTCGAGATTGTTTTGCTGGGTGTGACGGAAGATGCGAATGAGGCGCGCGGGATCGTCTTTGAATACTTCGGGCGTTTCGAATCGGATTTCGCGTCCGCGGATGAGGAAGCCATCGACAGGCGTCACGCGTTCTTGTCGGCGAGCGATGAGGAAATTCTTCATCGACGTAAGCGGATTGAGTCTCTTTTCCGGCTTCGAGTTTAGGGCCATACGGTTCTCGACGGTTTTGGAGAGGCGATTGATGTTTTCCGCGTGCCGGTAGTAGTCGCGCATGAACTGCTCGACACGTTTGAGGATATTGCGTTCACGATAGCCGAGTCGGTAGGCGATTTTCGGTTGCGTTTCGAGGGAAAGCAGGTCGGTGGGGCGTTTACTGCGAAAGTGGAGTTCGTTACGCGTTCTGAGGAGGAAGTCGTAGGCATTTTTGAATGTAGAGAGCTCGATTTTTCGCAGGTAGTTCTGTTCGCCGAGACCGTCGATACTATCGACATTGAGGCGAACGCGGGCCATCCAAAAAGTGTTGTGGTAATAGCGAAGTCCGCCGACGCCGTTTTTTATGTCTGGTTCTTGCATGAAGACGGTGCCGCCGTAGCGGGCGCGTCGCTCTCGCTGATCTATCAGCCGCTGCTGGATATAGGCTTTGGGGTCCTCTTTCCGGTAGAAGAGGTTGTAGGAGGTTTGGAATCCCTCGAAAAGCGGGCGGGATCCGAAGATTAGCCGCGATTCTAGCAAGGCGGTTTTGGTCTGAATATCGTTTCGAGCTTCAGTGAAGGCGTCGTCGATCGTACGTGAAGAATGGCCGACTTTCAGTCCTGTATCCCAGAGCGGGTAGAGGATCTGTTGCACCATGAATTCTTGGGTGGTCTCGAGGATTTTCGGACTGGTTTTCGCGGGATAGAGAAACATCAGATCCACGTCGCTCAAAGGACAAAGCTCCGATCGTCCGTATCCGCCGATTGCGACAAGAGCGATTGAGATGCCTTTGTTTTCTTCTTGCTGACGGTAGGTCTCGAAGGCGGGGGCCGCGAGTTTCTGGATGAGGACATCGACGACTCCGGTGAGCAATTTGGTGACTTCGAGGCCTGTGGCTCCTTCGCGGTGCAGCTTTTTGATGGCTTCGGTTTCCGTTTTTAGAAAATCTCGATAAGTGGCGAGTTTGCTTTTCTCGGTAGTCTCGTCGTTAAATTTGAGCCGTTTGTCTGCTCGGCTTCGGATGCGTTTAGCTGTAGATTGAGTCGTTGCCATTCGATAGTGGTAGTCGAACTGAAGGAAATTGAAATTTTGCGAGGGCGCTAGCCTGATCTAAAAACGACGTACCGAATTCGGTTTCCTTTTTCGATGGATCTCAGGTTTTTGAGAAGATGGGATTGGTTGAATTGCAACTCTTGCCGTATGATGGGGTTGGATACGGCAATAATAAGCGTGTTTTCTCGTTCGATCCGGACGGGATTGCAATGTTGGGCATTGGGTGCGCCGACGATTTGCTCCCAGTTTTCGCGAATGCGGTCTTCGAGGGATTCGACGCCGATTTTGTAGCGGTCGAGGATCTTGTCGAAGATGCCTCCCATTTCTCGAATTTCGCGTCCGATGGGGCTATAGTTCTCGGGAACCCCGCGCAGATTGGCTATCAGGTTTTCGGCTCGTCGGGAGAACTTGTAGGCCTTTTTAGACATTCGCCGGGATTAGATAGGGGACGGGGCGAGATTGTCGAGTGGATTGCGGTGATTGGGAAACCGAGTCAGGTGGAATTGATACGGCCGAAGTCGGCTGGGTTGATTGGAGCCGCGAGAAAACGGAGAGATACTTCACCGGGAGCGAGTGACGGCAGTTCGATTTCCTCTAGGCGGAGAACTTCGTTGGGATCGCCGAAGGTGGCGTGTCGGAGAGCATTCGATTTTAAAGGTAAATTCATTTTTTTGGGAATTGTCGTGGCGGTCGTGATCGCGAGTTGCATTTCTGGATTTGAAACGCAGCCTTCGGTTAAGCTGAACTGCTTCAAGCGTTACCTGTTTTAATCATGAGAGTGTATATTCGAGAACCGCTGATTTCCGACGTGAAGGAGTATGTCGATAAGAACCGGGCAAGCATGGAGATGCATCGTCCATGGGTTTTCCCGGCGACGACTCCGGCTGGATTTCGAAGCTATTGCGAGTATATGAAATTGCCTCGCTACGAAGGTTTTTTCATTTGCCGGAAGGAAGACGACGCGATTGTCGGAGTAGTTAATTTGAGTGAGATTATTCGAGGCGCGTTGAATGGGGCGTTTGTGGGCTACTGGTTGTATCGTGGATACGAGGGACTGGGTTATATGACGGAAGGTTTGTCTTTGGTTTTCGATCAGGCGTTTGGCGGCTTGGGCCTGCATCGATTGGAAGTGAATATCCAGCCGGCGAATACGGCATCGATCGCTTTGGCAAATCGCCTAGGGATTCTCAAGGAGGGGTTCTCGCCCAAGTATTTGAAGATAGGGGGCGAGTGGAGGGATCACGAACGCTGGGCGCTGCTTGCGGAGGATTGGAAGGGTCGTGAGGGTCGGCTCGACGAATCGACTGACTAGATTCGGATTTGGCGGGCAAGGGTTTTTGCGGATTCGGAGGAAAACAAGATTGCTGAAGGCAGGGCGATGAGGCTTTTATGGGCTTCTATGGGTATTGAAACTGGATTTTCGAGCGAAGATAAACTAGTGGATTGGTCTGCTTTGACGGTGGATCGAATCGAATCCGAGGTAGAAGAGGCCCTGGAAGCGGCTAAGGCTGATATTGAAGCGATTTGCTGTGTGAAAGCCGAAGAGGCTACATTCGAAAACACGTTTATGGCTCTGGAGGGTGGTGGCGAACGCCTGTCTAGGAATTGGGGAAGGGTGGACCACTTGACATCCGTAAAGGATTCCAAGGAATTGAGGGCAGAATATAATAAGATGCTGCCTAAAGTGACGGAGTTCAATTCGAGCATACCGCTGAACGCGGGCTTGTGGAAGGCCTTGAAGGCGTTTGCGGTGAAACCGGAGGCGGCGGCTTTAACGGGAATTGAAAAACGATTTTTCGACGAGACTGTAGCGGATTTCGAGCAGGCGGGGGCTGATTTGCCGGCTGATAAAAAGTCGCGATTGGAGGAAATTAACAATGAGTTGGCCCAAATGACTCAGAAGTACTCTGAAAACGTGCTTGATGCGACGAATGCGTTTGAGTTGGTCATCGAGGATGAAGGGCGTTTAGGCGGATTGCCGGAGTCAGCTTTACAAGCGGCTCTGCAAAGCGCTCAGAGTAAAAAACTGGGATCGGACGAAAAGCCGGTTTGGCGTTTCACTTTGCATGCTCCATCGCTATTTCCGATTTTGAAATTCGCTGAGGACGAGGCGTTGAGGAAGGAAGTCTATGAGGCGTCATCCCAAGTTGGATTAAGCGAGCCGTACGATAATACGCAGTTGGTAAGGGATATTTTGAAGCTGCGGGCCGAGAGAGCAGCTTTGCTGGGCAAGGACAATTTTGCTGATAATGCGTTGCAGCGGCGAATGGCTGGTTCGGGTGCAGCAGCTTTGGATTTCATCGAAGACCTTCATGGTAAGGCGAAGGAAGCGTTTGACCGAGAGGTCGGCGAGCTTGAGCAGTATGTCGCTAAGCGGATAGGCGGAGTTCAGGAGCGTTTGGAACCGTGGAATGTGACCTACTGGGCTGAGCAAATGAGACAGGAGCGGTATGATTTCGATGAGGAGGCACTGCGGCCTTATTTTCCGATCGATCGGGTTATCGATGGCATGTTTCGAATTGTGGAAGGTCTCTTCGGGCTTCGGGTTTGCGATCACGAAGGAGCGGCTGGCTGGCACGGCGAAGTGAAGGTCTATGATCTGTATGATGCCTCGGGAGAGCTGCTCGGGCATTTCTATTCGGATTGGCACCCTCGGGAAGAGAAGCGAGGTGGAGCGTGGATGAATTTTCTGGATACGGGCGCTCCGTCAACCGGCGGCGAAGCGCGGGAGCCGCATGTTGGTTTGATTTGCGGCAATATGACCGCGCCGATTGGAGATCAGTCGGCTCTCCTGACGCATGGGGAGGTGGAAACGGTGTTTCATGAATTCGGGCATTTGTTGCATCACCTGCTCGGCAATGTCGGGATTAAGTCTCTCTCGGGAGTGAATGTCGCCTGGGATTTCGTAGAGTTGCCTTCTCAAATAATGGAGAACTGGTGCTGGAATCGTGAGAGTTTGAATCGGTTTGCCCGTCATCACGAAACTGGGGAAGCGATTCCCGAAGAGCTTTTTCAGAAAATGGTAGCAGCGCGGAATTTCAATTCCGGCATCATGATGATGCGTCAATTGGCTTTTGGAAAAATGGACTTGGACCTGCACTTGCATCCAGAAAAATATTACGAAGGCGATCTGGACGAATCGATTCGCAGCGTTTTGGAATCATACTCGGTCCCTTGTAAAACAAAGCCGCCTGCGATGATTCGTCGTTTTGGGCATTTGTTTTCAAGCCCCGTTGGCTATGCAGCGGGTTATTATTCCTATAAATGGGCTGAGGTGTTGGATGCGGATGCTTTTACGCGATTTGAGAAAGAAGGAGTTTTCAATGAAGAAACCGGCGCTTCCTTCAGAGAGACTATTTTGTCGAAAGGAAATTCGAAGGACCCAATGGAGCTTTTTAAGGATTTTATGGGAAGGGAGCCGGATCCCGAGGCATTGTTGAAGCGTAGCGGATTGCTCAATTGAAAACAAAAGTTTCAACTTTTGGAAGGTTAGCTGTGAAGTGGTTTGCGAGGGCGATTCTGCTTGGTGTTTTAGGCTTGGTTATCGGATTGGGGACTTTACCGGTTTGGATGGGAAGCGCCATCCGTATTGTCCTCCCTCAGAACGCATTCAAATAGCATTTGGCAGTGCCAACAAGTCCGTGTGTCCCACGATACAAGTGCCGGTTAGGATGTGGGCTTTTCTGAACTGAATCCAGTCCTGAAGTGAGGCCACGTCCAGCGCTGGATCTCCTGCCACCGCGTCGCCTATTCCAGTGATTAGCGCATTCACTAGATTGCTGTCAGTCCCATCCATCTCCCAGGGGCTATTGGCGGTAAACACCCTGAAGCCTGAGCGGTTGAATACCCGTTCCATATAGGGGCCGGCATCCGGTCCCAGCGCCACACCGAAACCCTTGTCCCGTTGCTGGTCGTGATTGAAAGCGATGAGTACGGCTTCGTCCAAAGGATGGGCGGGTGTCCAGCGAGTCGCGCCATCGTAGTTAAGTGCCGCGTAGAAGCCGACAGGCTGTTGCTGACTCTGGCTCTGCAGCGCGCCGACGAGGGTTTCGATGAAATCGGCAGACACCAGATCGAATAGCGCCGAGGCGGTAATGAGGTGAGCGCCTTTCAGTGGCAACGCGGCAATGTCGGTGAGGTCAAGCTCATGAGTCTCTAGCCGGTGCGAACCGCCATGACGCCGCCTGGCTTCTGTTAGCAGCTTCGCATCTTGATCCACCAGGCGCCAGGATAGTGACTCCCGATCAATGGCCTGAGAAGAGGACGTGGAGAAGGCACGCAGAGTGGAGCCGGTGCCAGCGCCAAGATCGACCGCAGTCCTCGCTGTTCCCTGCGTATTATGGGTTTTCAGCCAATGCTTTGCCTGTTCCAGCAATTTATCTTCGCGGGCGCGCCGGTCCGCCGCTTCGCGCAAGTCCAGCCAATTGATGCTGAAACCGGTCATAAGTTGCTGACCTCTTCGAGTTTTCGGGCCACAAGGGTCGCAGTGTTAGTCCAGGAAGGCAGTGTCGCGGCTGCTTTTCTGGCACCGCCTTGCAGGCGCCGACGTAATGGTTTGCTGGTCAGTATCTGCTGCAGCGCTTTTGTTAATGCCTGGGTATCGTCTGGGGCCACCAGCAGGCCGGCCGCTTCGGGCACCACGTCCGGCACGGCACCGGAGCGCCCCGCGAGCACCGGTAATCCGGCTGCCAGGGCTTCGGCGAACACCATGCCATAGCCCTCGAATCGCGAGGGCAAAACAAACACATCGGCCTGCTGGTATTCAAGCTGCGTATCCTCTACCGTGCCAGCGAAATGGATACGTTGCGACAATTCCAGGGTGTTTACCTGCTCCTGCAGGCTCCTAGCCCAGGCTGGGTCGAAGCCCTTGCCACCAACGAAGCGCGCTTGCCAGGGCAGGGCTTTTAGTGGGGCAAGCGAGTTGATAAGGACATCGTGCGCTTTGCGTCGGGTTAGTGATGCCACGGTTAGCAGTCGGATCGGGTCGCCGTCGCAGGGCGCGAAGGGAACCCGGTCGGTACCGGGAAGCGCTACGCTGACCCTCTCGGGTGGCACGGCAAGCTGATCAATCAGGATCTGGCGGGTATGCGCGCTGGTAACCACCGTGGCTCGGGCGCATTTTAACGCCCGTCGCTCCGAGACCAGCAACGCCTGCCTGTGTCGCTCGTCGAGCCCGGTTTCCAGTGCCAGGGGGTGGTGGCACAGCGCAACCAGTCGCAGTCGCTGGGCTTCTGCGACTGCTATGTCATCCAGAACACCGAAGGCTAGCCCATCAATCACGACAACGGCCTCATCCGGTATAGCCGCCAGTGTCTGCTGGACGCTCGATAGGACCGGTTGATCGGGAATGCCAGAGCAGTGCGGCAGCGCTACGGTTTCTACGTTGACTCCTATCCTGCGTAGTTCGCCAATCAACCGGCGATCATAGCGATAGCCGCCAGTCGGGGTTTCGAGATCGCCCGGATAGGCGAAATAAATCGATAAATCAGTCATGCGTAATCCAATCAATTGTGCACACGCCACTCAACAGGAGTGAAGACAATAAAACCCTAGGGCGTGTTTTCGCCAATATCGGTTCCTGCCAGCTTTGAGATCATTCGAAAACACGCCCAAACCCTTTTGATTTGATAAACACCGACTGCAACCGTGTTATTGACCGATTCCAGATACTTTGAGCGTAGACGACCAACAACGGACCGGGGCATCACTCAAGCGCGAGTTCACTCGCATTGGCTGGTGGGGCGTGGTTGGGCTGGCTGGCGGGAGTATTCTGCTGGGCCTGAGCTGGCGTTGGCAAGGCGCCCTGCAATGGTTAGCGATGGCCGGGCTGATTTGGGCTTTTATCTGTTATCAGACAAAGCGGCGCTTGCCTCTTAACCGCCCGAACCCAGAAGCGCCGCTTTACAGAGAGTTGGGCTGGGCCAACCGGCTCACCTTGCTGCGGGCCTGGTTAATCGCTGCCGTGGCGGGTTTCCTGTTTCAGCCCTGGCCCGAAGGACCCGCGCTGGCCTGGATGCCGGGCATGCTGTATTTCTTCGCCGCAATGCTGGACCGGGTCGACGGATATGTGGCGCGCCGCGCCGGGCAGAGCAGTCTGCTTGGCAATGAACTGGATACCGTCTCTGATGCGCTCGGTCTGGCGGTCGCCTCACTACTGGCATTCGGTTACGGCCAGGTGCATTGGAGTTACCTGTTGTTGGGCATTGCCTACTATCTGTTTCACGCAGGGATACTTTGGCGCAACTTGCGCGGTTTACTGGTTTATCCACTGCCGCCGGCATTGCATAGGCGCGCTTGGGCGGGTTTTCAGATGGGCTTCCTGGTGGTGGCGCTCTGGCCCCTTTTTTATCCACCGGTAACAACGCTTGCCGGATTTGCCTTCATGCTGCCCGCAGTACTCGGGTTTTTTATCGACTGGCTGATTGTCAGCGGGCGCATAAACCGACAGGCAGATGCCGTTAACCAGCGCTTTCAGCGTCTTACGGACTTCAGCCAGACTGTGCTGCAACCTGCCTTGCGCTTTGTTGTCGTGGTGACGCTGACGGTGTCTCTCCTTCAGTCCGGACTACCGCCTCTGCGTGGCCATAACCCCGCCTGGATGAGCAATGTGATGATCGGTGGTTTTATTTTGGGGGCACTTATGATTATGCTGGGAGTCGCCGGGCGCTGTTTCAGCCTCATCCTGATCGGTCTGCTTGCCTGGTATTACCTTTCCAACCCACTGTTGCCGGTGGACTATGTTTTATTCTGCAGTGTGATTTGGCTACTGCTCTTGGGCACCGGGCGCTTCAGTCTGTGGCAAGAGGATGATCACTGGCTCAACCGGTACGACGGCGCTTGAAATTACCCACTAACTTTTTTCGCGCCTTAATCTGGTTGTTAGCCCTAGGGCTGACGGGCTGGATACTGTCTAGACTGCCATTCACTCCACTGTGGCAGACCATTGCGGATCTGCACTTCTCACAGTGGATGGTCTGGATTGCCCTCAATCTTATGGTTATTATGCTGCTTGCCGGACGCTGGCAGGTGTTGACCCGGGCTATGGCATTGCCTTGCAAATTCTTGCAGCTGCTACGGGTGCGTCAGGCAGGTCAGGTAATTAGCTTTGTGACACCTGGCCCCCAGTTCGGTGGCGAACCACTACAGGTGTACTGGTTATGGCGGAGGTATTCTGCGCCTGGCCATACCGCCTTCCTCGCCGTTGGTCTCGATCGATTTTATGAGCTGTGGATCAATTTTGCGGTCCTGTTATTGGCGGCGCTTACCTTGCTGACTTCGCGCTCCATGGTTTTTGTGGACTGGCATATCATCGCATTCGTTCTATCGGGATTGATTCTGTTGATGGGGCTGTTTGGCTGGTTCGTTTTGCGCAAACCGCTGCGGATCCGCGATTGGATAAAACGCCTGACGAGCCGCTGGCAGCGCCACACGCGCCTGCGCCACCTGGATACTTATTGGTCGCAACTCAATGAATCGCTGCAACAGGTCTTTACGACGCAGCGCCCCGCCCTAGGAGTCGCGCTCGGTCTGTCGCTACTGGCCTGGGCTGGCATGATTGCGGAGTTCTGTCTGTTGCTCAGCTTTGTCGATGCGCCGCTGGACCTGGCGACCTTTGTTTTTCTATTTACCGTGGTGCGCCTGGCGTTTCTGCTGCCCCTGCCTGGTGGTATCGGCAGTGTAGAGGCCGGCCTGTTTTGGGCATTTCAGGCGCTGGCTTTGCCCCTACCGGCAGCGGCCGGTCTGATCGTTCTGATGCGCTTGCGAGACGTGGTTATTCTGTTGGCCGGCGCAGCGGCATTGCCGGGCCTGCAGTCACCCTTGCCCGGAGTCGCGGCAAAGGAGTCATGAACTGGCTGGTATTGTCAGCTTGCTCAATAGTCCATGGCGTAGGCTGCCCAGCAGCTGTCATTCTCCCAGATCCTGACTGTAAAACGGCCTGAACCTGGCGGCTTGATACCCGCAAGCAGCTTGCCGCAAACGATACGGCTGAAATGTTCAATGCTGGGGTTTAGCCCTTCGAATTCAGGCAGGTCATTGAGCATGCTCTCACTAAAATAATCGACAGCCGCCTGAAGTTCTTTCTCGATTTTAACAATATCCACCAGGTAACCGTGCTGGTCTAACTCAGCGGCCTCAAGCCGGACTTCAATGACGTAATGATGGGAATGGGGGTCGTTCTCAGCCCCCCAGTCACCGCCGATGAGATAGTGCCTGGCAATCAGGTCATGTTTTACTGAAACTGTGTACATTCTAAAAACCTCTAACTTAAGTCCTGATAATCAAATATTATCTGTGTTGTGTCTTGTGGTGATTCGTCCAGCAGCCGGTACGCTTCATCCGCTTGATCGAATGGCAGGCTATGGCTAATAAACTGTGCGGGCTGGCACTTCTTTATTATATCCCATGCCACAGAGAACCGCCTCGGTTTGTCCCAGCGACCGCTTAGCTCTGGGGCGATGGTGCTGACCTGACTGCTTACTAGTGTCATACGGTTACGATGAAATCTCTCGCCCAGATTAATCTGGGCGCTCTTTGTTCCATACCAACTGCCAACGACGATGCGACCGGAGTAAGCGCATAAGTCTATCGCCAGATTCAACGCAGCCGGTGAGCCAGTCAGTTCAAAAACCACATCGGCGCCACCGTAAGCCTCTTTCAGCTTCAGTTTCTCCTGCAAGGCGTTAATATCAAAGTCGGAATCGGGACTGAAGGTCCCATGCGCACCCGCCTGGCCTGACAATGCCCGCCGGCCTTCGATGGATTCCACAGCATAAAGGCCAGCCAGCGGGAATTCAGCCAACACACTGGACACCAACAGTCCAACAATGCCCTGGCCCAGCGCTACCACTCGTTCCCCGAGGCGAGGATTGCCGTCCTGCACCAGGTTTACTGCCGTTTCCATATTGGCCAGAAACACGGCCTCCTTCGAATCTATTCCTTCAGGCAAGGGAATAACGGCGTCCATACTACAAACGTGATGACTTGCATGAGGCTGAAACGAAAAGACTGTTTTACCGACACAGGCGGCGTCCACGTCCTTGCCGGCTTCTTCTATAAGACCGACACAGGCATAGCCATATTGTAAGGGATAGTTAATTCTCTGCTTTTCGAAAGCGGCCAGGCTTTCATCCAGGGCCATGTCATCGGGAAGCTGGCCGCGGTAAACCAGCATCTCGGTACCGGCACTGATATTTGAATACAGGTTTTTGACCAGCACCTGATCGGGCTGCAAGGATGGCAGCTGTTGTTCGCGGATTTCGACCTGGCGAGGTTTTACGAAGTAGAGTTGACGCGCGTTCAAGGGACGGGTCCCTCGTAATGTAAATCCCCCCACACTATAAGGTCCTTGCCTGCGAGCGCGGTGTGTAGCGGATGAATACTCAGTTGATAATCACAGCCCTCTGCTTGTAAATTGCCTACGGCTTTGTAGCCGCCCACAAGCCGGGGGGCGACGGTTAAAACGAGGGCATCGGCCATGCGCTCCTTCAAGAAGGCAGTAATGACTGTGGTTCCGCCTTCCACCATCAGGCTCTTGATTCCTCGCTCCCGCAGTAGGCTCATCGCTTCCTCCAAGGGTACCTGTCGCTGGCTTCCGTCAGCGCTGCGCACGGCCAATATATCAACCTGCTCGCCCAGAGGTTCAGCGTCAGGTCGCACTGTTAAGATCCAACAATCCTTATCAGGGTGATGACAAATTTTGGCGGACTGCGGCGTTCGTAATTGACTGTCCAATACAATAGGCTGAGGGTTTGGTCCGGTCCACTTCCTAACAGTCAGTTGCGGATCATCACTGAGCACGGTACCGATACCAACCAAGATGCCGTCATGAAGGCTGCGTAGTTGGTGAGTCAATTCCATGGACTCCTCACCACTAAAATTTACGGATTCTCCACAGCGCGTCGTAATGCTTCCATCCCAGCTTTGCGCATAGCAGAGCGTTATGAAGGGCCTGTTGTTAGCTTGGAAAGACGAGGCGCGGGAATGCAGCCACGTTTCAATCTGCTGATTGAGATTTATGGGGGTCACTTTCAGTTTTCGAAGGGGGTGTATTTGTCAAGGGCAGCAAATGGTTCATACGTTGGGCTTTGGTCAGTAGGTAGCCCGAATTTTCTGGATTGACGAAATTATCAAGTTCG
>JAPKDW010000247.1 GCA_028822375.1 Opitutaceae bacterium
ATCTGACTACTAGAAGCGATGTGGACTCAGAGCGAATCGGCGTAACAGGGATTAGCGGTGGCGGGGCGGTGAGCTTTTGGTTGGCTGCTGCAGATGAACGATTGAAAGTTGCCGTTCCGATTAGCGGAATGGCCGATCTTCCGTCCTACCTTTCGGATCAGGTGATTAACGAGCATTGCGACTGCATGTTTATGCACAATACCTATGAATGGTCTTGGGGGCGAATTGGGGCTATGGTGGCGCCTCGTCCTTTATTGTTCGTCAATAGCAATCAGGATCCGATTTTCCCGATGAACGCCAATGAACGGGTTATCAATCGGTTGGAGTCGTTCTACAGTTTGTTCGGCGCGGGCGATCGAGTGGATAGCGTGGTGAGTATCGGAGGACATGCGTATCGTGAAGATGTTCGAAAAGCGACGTACCGGTTTATGAATATTTACCTCAAGAACGATTCGAGTTCGGTGAACGATAGCGAAGTAGATTTGGTAACTGGAAATCGAGGAGAGGAGATTCATCCGATTGATCCGGAGAACCTTCGCGTCTTTCCGCAAGATTCAGATTTGCCCAAAGACGCAGTGAATTCGACGATTGATCGGCACTTCGTGCCAATGGTTGATCTCGGGTCGCCGGAAACGGGAGAGTTTAAAGAGTGGAAAGAGAATTTGTTGGATAAGTTGAGAGAGGTGACTTTTCGAGGTTTTCCTAAACGAATTCCTAGTGCAACCCTACAGGATGTAGGTTCGGATGGATCGATGTTGCTAGAAACGGAATCAGGGATCGATGTTCGATTAAGGCTCTCTCAGAAAGCCGACTCCAGAGAACGGATACTACTGGTTGTGAATCTTGGCGATCCGGAGGATGTCCTCCAGCGATTCGCAAAGGAGACGGACGAGGTTTACGTAATCGATCCAAGAGGCGTTGGCGAAACTTCATGGACTCTTAGAAATCCACCCAATTTCGTGGCCCGCTCTCATGCCCTTCTTGGACGGACGGTTGATGATGGACGGGTTTGGGATATTGCCGCGACCGCTCGATTTTTAATAAAAAACCACGGTGGGAATCCGTCTTTGCATATCGTTGGCGAGGGAGCAGGAGCGGTCTTGGGGGCTTACGCGATGCTTCTCGAGCCTGAGATCAATGGAGCAATTTTAGATCGTCCGCAATTGAGTCACATGGATGAATCCAGCCCAGCATTGTTGAATGTCCTGCGTGTTTGCGATGTACCGGATGCCCTTGGCGCTCTGGCACCTCGATCGTTGACTATTAGGGGATTAAATTTGGAGGCCGAACAGAAGGTGAGCCAAGCTTACAAAGCATCCGGAGTATCCGGAAAGTTGATTCAATTTTAAAGGCACGCAAGAAAATCTTGAATACGCGCTAAGCTTTGCCTGGATCTATCTTCTTTGTGCAATCGATCGTCAGCCAACTGATCGCTGTAACCATGTATAGAATCGCTACCATTACGAACATGGGGTAATAGTTGGTGTCGGTTTGCGAGACGTTATCGATAATCTGAACGGTAGTGTACTTGTCCAAGAGGGGGCCGACCAGAAAAAGCGGGACCAGAAGCGCTCCAAAGTTGCCTGACGCATTGACCATGCTGAATACGGTTGCCGAATGGCGTCCGCCTATATCCGAGCATGTTCCCCAAACTGTTGGCTGAGACCAATCGCTGAAAAACTTCACGACGAAAAGCCCGATGGCCAAGGGAAGGATACTCGTTTGGGCGATAGCGAAGAATAGACATATGGTAGCAATCGCTTTTCCGGTGAATCCCATTATCCGTCTAGCCCATTTTCGATTTCCTGTAGTTCTGATTAAATAATCATTGAGAAAGCCTCCTGCGAGTCCCCCAAACGCTCCACCGAAAAGAGGAAAACTCGCGTAGATTCCCATTTCGGCAATCGATATATTTTTGGAAAGGAAATAACTGCCAAGAACAGTGGTGTAAACGATGTCGGCTCCCGCATTTGAAAGTTGGGCGAAAATCATGATGGAGAGCGCTCGATTCTTGAGCGCCTGTTTGAAGCTGATTACTTTTCTTTGAGATTTCTGGGCAAAATTCTCTTTTCGAAAAAGCTCTTTTTCGGCCTCGTTTACGCGAGGATCGCTTTCGGGATTATTGCGGTAGAGCAGGACAAATACGACTGCTAGGACCAATCCGATCAAGGCCATGATTATGAGCGCGCTTTTCCAGTGAAAACCAAAATAGCCCATTAATATTGTGGCCATAATAATGGGTGCAAGAGCGCCTCCAGCACGACCGGCGAAGCTGGCGACAAATCCTTGCATACTCGTGCGGGTTTCGGGAGGAAACCAATTTTGGGAAACGTTGTTCAGACTTGGATAGGCCCCGGCTTGGGTCGCTCCAAAAATGGCTCGAGCAACGCAAAACGCTAAAAACGAGCCGCCTGCGGCGAAAAGAATTAGGCTGAGAGACCATCCAGCGATGAGCGAACCGAGAAAAAAGCGAGCTCCGAAAAAATCGCAGATGATCCCTGCCGGTACCTGGCCAAATGCGTAAGTGAAGCTGAAGAAGCTAAAAATCTGCTCTAGTTCTGTATTCGTATAACCGTATTCACGCGCAAGTTCCGGTCGAATGATGTTCCAAGTGTAGCGGTGTAAATAAAGTACCAGCGACGTCATGGAGGCGAGAACGAGGACCAACCGATGAATCCTTGTTGGGTTTAATTCGTGTTTTTCGAGTGGAGCGCTTTCTGATCCAGAGTCCATGGGTAGGGGTAATGAAGTGGAGGAGATTGGGATGATTGTTGGGGATAAGTTCTTTTGCAACGAAGAAGGTGTTTTGCTCTTACAGTTTCCATTTTTTCGGTCTGAAGGATTGCAGTAGGCGCTGCGGTTGATGCAGGATGAATCAATGAGCAAGAAACCCCTGATTCCTCTTCTCGTTTGTATCCTATTCGGAACGACGTTTTGGTTACCGACAGTGTTTGCTGGAAATTCCCTCACGACAGCCTCGGTGTTTGGCGATCACATGGTATTGCAGCGCGGGGTTTTCGTTCCCGTTTGGGGAACTGCGGAACCGGGATCGATGGTCAAGGTGAGTTTTGCGGGTAAGCGTTACGAAGCGAAAACGGACGGAACGGGTCAGTGGAGATTGGCTTTGGATTCGATGAAGGCGTCCGCGAAATCGCGGAGAATGACGATCGCTAGCGGAGGAGCGGAGTTGCGAGTGAACGATGTGCTCGTCGGCGACGTTTGGTTTTGTTCGGGGCAATCGAATATGCAGTATCAGCTCGCTAAATGCACTGACGCAGAAGCCGTGATTGCTGGAGCGAATCATCCTAACTTACGATTGAATATGGGAGAAAATTGGAGTGCGGCAACATCGGAAAGCTTGCCGAAGTTTTCGGGAGTTGCCTACTTTTTCGGGCGTAAGCTTCATCTCGATACCGGCGTGCCGATTGGGTTGATCGCCCGCGCATTGGGAGGAACTCCGGTCGAATGGTGGACGCCGTATTCGAAACTCGGACGAGTTGCATTTGCAAAAGCCGCTATGGAGCGTTCATCAGAAGGATGGATACAGTATGAGAAGACGGTTGCTGATTGGAAAAAGAGAATTGGATCGGCCAGTCGTCAGAAAGCGGGTAAAAAGCCGCAGTGGATGGGGACACCCGAATCTGCAGTGCTTGAAAGCATTTATGCTCCCGGAAAGCCAGGAAGCTTGTTTGCCAAGCACATTGAGCCTATCGCGGGATATGGGATTCGTGGAGTCATTTGGTATCAGGGCGAGCGGAATTCCAAAGCGGGCGTGGATGCCTCAAGGGCTTATCGCGGGTTGTTGGCAAACATGATCACTAGTTGGCGGGAGGAATGGGGTCAGGGCGACTTTCCGTTTATTGCGGTTCAGCTCCCCACGTATTCGAAAGGAGGAGAAGCTTGGGCTATCGTTCAAGAATCGCAGGCGGCTGCAGTTGGAGACGTACCGAATGCGGCGTATATCGATATTCGCGATCAGCCCGATGATGGACTCCATCCGAAGAACAAAAAGCCAGTTGGTGAGCGCTTGGCAGACTTGGCGATCAAGCAATTCTAATTGAGCGCTTTTAAAGCCTTCCTCAACGGGCACTGTTTGTGTAATTTCTGGGTCCATGCCCCCATCTCGAAAAATGTCGTTTCCAAATCCTTCAAACTTAGTGGCTTTGGCTATTTGCGTGTTTTCATCTTTGGCAGCGAGTTCTGTTGCGGTTGGAGCAAGCGACTCAGTTAGACCGAACATCGTTCTCATTCTTGTCGACGATCTCGGGTATTCGGATCTTGGGTGTTATGGAGGTGAGATCGAAACGCCGAACATCGATCGGCTTGCTCAAAATGGAGTACGAATGACGCAGCTCTATAATTCAGCTCGATGTTGCCCGACGCGGGCATCCCTGATGACTGGGCTGTATCCTCACCAGACGGGAGTTGGTTTCATGACTGCGGATAACGGCAAGCCGGGCTATCGTGGTTTTCTGAATGATCGATGCGTTACGACGGCCTCGCTCTTGCAAACAGCAGGTTACAAAACGTATTTGGCAGGAAAGTGGCATTTGCGAGGCGCGGGTGATTTGGAATGTACGCCAACTAATCGAGGGTTCGATGAGTTTTACGGTCCCTTTCGTGACTACGCTAGTTTCTATCGCGAGGACCTATACTTTCGACTTCCGGAAGGGCGTGAGCCGATCGAACAGAGCTCGGACTCGTTTTACGCCACTAACGCGATTACTGATTACGCACTGCATTTTTTAGACGACGCCCGAAAAAATGCCAAGCCGTATTACCTCTATCTGGCGTACAATGCGCCTCATTTTCCGCTGCAAGCGCCGGTGGAGTTAATCGACAAATACGCGGAAGAGTATGAGAAAGGTTGGGACCATATTCGAGAAGAGCGATTCGCGAAGATGATGGCTTCTGGGTTGATTCCCAAAAATTTTGATTTGTCGGAACGAGGCTTGGTTCCCGAGGTTCCCAATCGCAACAAGGATTCGAAATACTTTGGCCAGCAAATACCCGCGTGGGATTCGTTGGATCACGACCGCCAGAAGGATTTGGCTAGGAGAATGGCGACCTTTGCGGCGATGATCGAGATTGTAGATCGAAACGTGGGCAGAGTTGTTGAGGACCTGAAAGCGAACGGAGAGTTAGAGAATACCTGCATCTTCTTTCTTTCCGATAATGGAGCCTGCGCTGAATGGGACCCTTATGGTTTTGATGACGATCCATATCCGCAAAACAAACTTTACAAGGGAGACGAGTTGAAGGAAATCGGTCAAAAGGGGACTTTTCATAGTTATGGAACCGCTTGGGCTAATGCGTCCAATGCGCCGTTTAGCTCGTATAAACATTATACTTACGAAGGAGGTATCTCCTCGCCAGCGATTGTTCACTTTCCATCTTCAGTTAAGGCATCCGGTTCGATTAATCGAGAAACGCAGCATGTGATGGACGTTGCGGCAACGATTCTGGATCTGGCGAATGTACGGTATCCCGAAAAGTGGAAAGGCGAGACTCTTTATCCAATCGAAGGACAGAGTTTGTTACCGCTTATCGAGGGAAGGGCGACTTCTTCCAGGCCGCTATATTTCGAGCACGAAGGGAACCGTGGCGTTCGCGATGGAAAGTGGAAATTGGTTTGGACTAATTATGAGAAACAATGGGAGCTCTATGATATCCAAAAAGATCGTACGGAAACGCGCAATATTGCAAGGTCGCATCCAAACAAGGTCGCGAACCTGAGTAAGCAATGGCATGCATGGGCCGAGCGTTGTTTGGTTGAAAAAGAAAAAATAGTAATCCCATCCAAGGGAATGCCCACAATCTATTACAATCGAAAATAGGAGACTGATGCTGTTGGGCTTCGAAAGGGGGGTGAGTTGAGTCTTAGATTTATCAAGACGCATCCATTAATTTTTAGTCGCTCTAGATCTGTGGCGAAACTTCGCCTCATGTGCCGAGATCAATCCCGCCACAGTCCGTAGGACAGCGGCGGATGGAGGCGTGGGCGGGAATCGAACCCGCGATAGAGCTTTTGCAGAGCTCGGCCT
>JAPKDW010000248.1 GCA_028822375.1 Opitutaceae bacterium
ATGGTCAACGCCCGTTACGCAAACGGGATCACCGCGATCGTCGAAGACAAGATCATCACCGCCGAAGACGTTCGTCGTCAGATCACTCCATTCCTTGCGCAAATTCAGGCGGAATCCCAGGGGGATCCTATCAAATTCGGCCAATTGCTCGACGACGCGGAAGATCAGATTATCCAAACGCTCACAGACGATGTCCTGATCGTTAAGCAGTTTTTCGAAGACAAGGGAATGATCCCTCGCAGCTACATAGAAAATGAGGTTAACGAACGCATTATCTCTCAATTCGATAACAGCCGCTCGAAATTTCTCGCTTACCTGAAATCAATCGGCAAAACCCCCGACCAATACGACGTTGAGATCCGCGACGAAATGATCGTCAACTTCATGCGAATTAAGATGACCAAGTCGGAAGTCTTCGTCAGCCCAGTAAAGGTCGAAGAATTCTATACCGAGAACAAGCAGCATTTCTTCGAAGAAGAAGCAGTCCATTTGCGGTTAATTATCCTCGCCCAATTGACCGACGAAGCGCCAGAGCTATTGGAGCAAACCGCGGAAGATATCATGCGTAAATTGGAGGATGGCATCGATTTCGCCGAACTCGCCAAAAAGCACAGTCAAGATTCCAAAAAGGACAAAGGCGGCGATTGGGGTTGGGTTGAGCGCAAGTCACTCATTCCGGAACTTGCCGACACAGCCTTCAAACTCGAAGCGGGCACCTACGCGGATCCGATTAAGCTTAAAAACAAGATTTTCATTCTCTACGCCGAAGACCGAAGAGACGAAGGTTACGTGCCTCTTGAAGAAGTTCGCGACAATATCGCGAGCATGCTCGTTACGGACATGGCCCAAGAAGCGGAAGACCGTAAGCTCACCCGCCTTCGTCGCGACGGCTACATCCGCCGCTTCAACTAAGTTCGTTTAGCTACCTAAGGAATCAATTTCAACGCTGATTCCACGCTGGCGTCTTCATGAACGATCGCGTTCATGGCTGCTGCCATCGCAGATGGAGCTGCATGTTGCCAAACATTCCGCCCAATCGCGATACCACTTGCTCCAGCATCCATTGCATTTTTCACCATAGCGAGCAAAGCACGGTCATCGCCCATCGCAGCGCCGCCTAGAACGATAACCGGAACGATCGCCGCTTCCACGATCGCCTTGAAGTCATCAACAGTTCCGTTCGTCGGGAAAGTCGTCTTCACAACGTCCGCTCCCAACTCGGCCGCCAATCGAACTGCGAACCCAACATTCTCGACCGTATAATCATCTGGACGCCCAATTCCAAATGGAAGCGCTTCCAGAATAACAGGAATGTCGCTTTCGATCCCTTCGCTGATCACCGCTGCGCATTCGCGAAAATTATCAGCTTCACGAGGATGATGAAGGTAGCACATATTCATCATCGCATGAGCTCCAACTCGCTCAGCATCATCCGCTGTAAAAAGACGATACGAACCCATGTCCGCATTCCCCGGATACGTAGGCTTGTATCCGTCGGTCCTCAAGCAAATCCCTTTCCCGGTAAGCGCATCCTTGCAAGCGATCGCGATGCCCAAATTAACGACGAAGCCATCTACAGATTCGCGTAAACTGCCAATCAGCTCAGCGGGTTTTTCCAAACCTTGGACGGGGATCACAGTACCGTGATCGATCGGTAATATCACCGTACGACCATCCTCTCCAAAAAACTGACTCAAATTCTCCGATTTAGACATAAATCGGACGCTAGGATGGCCAATCGAAATCTCAATTACTTTTTGCTTCGAAGCGGCATCTCTCAGATCCCAATCGCCGTCGCTCATTTGACCTACATCATGCTTTTCGTCTTACGAAAAGTTGTCGATTGACTCCGGCCTAGAGCAATTGATTACGATGAAGACTCATTCCCAGCCGTTATTCACTAAAACTTCCTCGACCAAAACCGGAGCTCCACCGCGTCGCTTGCTTTCGTCGGCCGCTTCCATAAACGCGTATATCTCGATTGTTTCTTCCAATGAAACCGGGGGCACCCCTGTTCGGAAAAATTGGACGATCTCCCGTAACATCGGCGTATAATCTCCACCTCGCTCTTGCTCCACTATTTTTTCAGTTCCGAATGCAGTCACTTTATAGGCAGTCTTAGAATTTCGAATACCATAGACAGTACCAAGCTTTCCATCATTCCAGATACCCGTTATCACATCGTTGTCGGGAGTGAAGCTACGACTCACGGTTTCGACCCCTGAACCCATCACGGTAAAGAGCGCTTCGGTCGGATGTATCCCATACCAGAAGAAATCCGGATGATGGGAATCTAAGGTCGCAGGACCATAGGAAATAGCTCCTTTAAGCTCTCCCTTTTCCGCCATAGCAACATCCACAACACCCGGATAGAACCTCAATGAGGAAGAGCTCCAACAAGGAACGCCTGATTGCTTCGCCAATTTGTATATCGCAATCGCATCCTTAAGCGATCCCGCAAACGGCTTGTCGATAAACACTGGCAAACCTGCTTCGAAAACAGGGATTGCCTGTTCAAGGTGCGGACGTCCGTCAACGCTTTCCAGCAGTACGGCGTCAACATTCCGACACATCTCCTCGATTGAATCGTAAAGTTTCACTCCGTATTTTTCCTGTAAGGCGCGAGTGAATCCATCGATTCGGTCCGCACTCGATGGAATATCCGGGCTTCCTCCTTTAAACGCCGCGACCACTCGAGCGCCCGGCACATGGTTAGCATTTTCAGAATCGTTAAACCGACCCGTAAAGGCTGTTACATGCGACGTATCCAAACCAATTATACCGATTCTAAAAACAAGGTCCGGCTCCACCCGCTCAATTGCATTCACAACTTGAGTCGCAATCGACTCAGAGGCCGCCGGAATATAATGCACATCGCCCGTAGCGCGAAACTGATCCGATTCGAAGTCTGCAGTCAGCGAACGAATATCGTTAGTCGCGATACCGTGACGATTCATCACACGACTGGCCGCCTGATTGTATTTCAATTCATCACCCACGACACGACCAGCTTCCCCCTCCGGTATAAAGGAAGTGTTCCCCCAAACCAATTGGGCCCCAGTCCTCTCCAAACGTCCTACTAGTTGCTCTAAATTAGCTTCGTAATCGGATAACTCCGTAGTCAACGTTCCGCGCTCCTTGTCTCGATTACCCTGATTCTTGCTGTCGGAATACCGATAACACAGATCCCAAAGTCCCCAATTAAAATGAATGACATCCCAATTCCCATCACCCAACCAGGATTCGATTTTCTCTAAGCCCGTCCCTGTATGCTGAGCGTTTCCCTGATTGTGGATGACTTCCGCACGTCCCTGGAACATGTCGCGAACGAACGGAGTATAACCTATCGAAATCGAATCGCCAATAATGAGGATGCGAGGCAAAGAATCAGATTCTTTCGCTGCAAAGGAAAGGCTCGTTGAGAACAGAGCCACAAGGAGGGGTAAAGCGAGTATTCGTTTCATAGGATAAAAATACACGTAAAATCCACGGAATACAAAGGCAAGCATCCATCTACTTTTGAGTGTTTTCCATTTACCGAAAACGAATTCCATAAGCTAGATTTACGATAACTCACATTTTCACTTGTTCCTCATTCTTTAACGGAGCACACTCATAGTTTCACCCTCGTAATACCCTTACCCGGAAACTATAATGACAGATAATACCCTCTCTAGAAGAACCTTCGTGAAGTCTGCGAGCGCAATCGGCGCAGCCTCTTTCGCTATCCTTCCGAATATCCACGGACAAAACGCGCCTTCTCGAAAACTACGAGTTGGGGTCATGGGACTCAAACGAGGTTCGGCCCACATATTAAGCTTTCAGAAGGCAACTAATGTTGAAATCGCCTACGTTTGCGACGTCGACGAAAACCGGGCTGCCAAAGGCGCCGCATTGGCCGCTAAAGGCCAAGCGAATCCCCCCAAGGTTGTCGGCGATTTCAGACGCATACTCGAAGATCCCACAGTTGACATCCTATCGATCGCCGCTCCCAATTTCTGGCACGCTCCAGCCACAATCCTAGCCTGCGATGCAGGTAAACACGTGTATGTTGAAAAACCAGGAAGCTACAACCCGCAAGAGGGCGAATTGATGGTCGCAGCCGCTCGAAAACACGACCGGCGAGTTCAACAAGGCACTCAGCGACGTAGCTTTGCTTCCATGATCGATGGCATGAAAAAGCTTCATAACGGAGTCATCGGAAAAGTGACATACGCCCGAACTTGGTATCAGAATTCTCGCGACACCATCGGAAAAGGGAAAGCCGCCCAAGTACCCGATTTTTTAGATTACGATCTTTGGCAGGGCCCCGTTCCCGAAAGCCCCTACAAAGACAACCTCGTCCACTACAATTGGCACTGGCACTGGAAATACGGCGGAGGCGAATTGATAAATAACGGCGTTCACGCTCTAGACGTTGCTCGCTGGGGACTCGGCGTAGACTACCCGACTCGCGTGAGCTACCAAGGCTCCCGCTATCATTTCGACGACGATCAGGAAACGCCCGATACAGGAACCGCTCAATTTGACTTCGGCGACGTTGGAGCATCTTGGGATGGCAGCAGTTGCCATCGACGGGAAGAGGAGAACCTCTCCTTTTGCACATTCTATGGCGAAGGCGGATCTGTGGCATTCGACACTGCTGGTTACGCAATTTACGATTCGAAAGGAAAGCTCGTAGAAAAAGGGAAAGGAACTTCCGGTGATGTCCCCCATTTTCAGAATTTGTGCGACGCCATCCGAGATGACGTTCCACTCAATCAAGAAATCGCGGAAGGACAAAAAAGCACCTTGTGGTGTCACCTGGGAAACATCGCTCACCGGACTCAATCGGTTTTGGATATAGACTCAAAAACCGGTCGTATCCTCAACAACGCTGGCGCGCAAAAACTCTGGAAACGAAGCTATCGCAAAGGCTGGAAACCCAAAGTCTAAGGAATTGCTAAACAATTCAGCGTAGGAACGGGTTTACCCCGCGATCGTGTAGGTCTCCTATTTTCAAATAGAGACCTTACTTGGACGAACAATGCCGAACGCAAAATCGTTCTAAAGCCTTCTCGTCTATGTCGATTCCTAAGCCGGGACCATTGGGGACTTCAACGTAACCTCCTTTTTGTTCGAAAGCTATTGACGCAAGTTCGTTCCGGATCGGGTTCGGCGTCTGATCGAATTCCATAACCGGTTCCTGTTCGTACGGTTGCGGATTCCGACTGTAGGGACACGAGGGAAACGTCGACGTGAGGCTTATGCTAGCGGCGATCATAATGGGAGAGCCCCACACATGTGGGTTCACTTGAATTCCATGAGCATTGGCCATCGTTGCAACATTTCGAAATTCCGAAACGCCACCAATAAACCGTACATCCGGTTGAATGATATCCAGAGCTCGACGCGAAATCAGGTCTCGGGCTTCGAAACGATTATACAACACCTCCCCGCCGGCAACCGGTATAGGCTGCTGAGCCTTCACTTCCAAATAAGCATCAACATCGTTAGCCAGAACAGGTTCCTCGAACCAATGGATATTCAGATCGGCTAATCGTTTCCCAACATCAATCGCCGTACGAGCGCTGTACGCTTTATTGGCATCGACCATCAAATAAACGTCATCGCCAATACCATCGCGAATCGCTTTCACGCGTTTCACATCATCAACCACGCTAAGCCCTCCTACCTTGGTTTTCATTCCACCGTAACCAGCATCCAAATACGAAATAGCTTCCTCGATCAATTTTGTCGGAAATTCATCGTCGCGATAATAAAGCCCCGTTGCGTACACGGCGACCTTGTCCCTGACAGAGCCTCCAAGCATTTCGGAAATGCTCTTACCCGATGCCTTTCCAGCAATATCCCAAAGCGCAATATCCACGCCGCTTAGCGCTCCGCCTCCAAAACCACCCGCCAGATTGTCATTATGAAGACTTTGAAAGAGCTGGTGCCACAGCTTGTTGATATTTAGAGGGTCCTGTCCAAGAAGCATCGAAGCAAAGCAATCATGGATAACCGTCTGAGATGG
>JAPKDW010000249.1 GCA_028822375.1 Opitutaceae bacterium
TATCGCACTGTCGCGCGATCCTCATCGGTGTCCTTGCAACAAGCCACGTGTAGGTGGCAACCGGGCTTGAAAATCTTCGCGAGCCTTGCGATCAGTTTATCCTGAACCGAGTTGAATTGATCCGCGTTACCTCGCACCAAGCCGCGAGCCTTTTGCTCCTCGAGCCAATTCCATTGAAAAAAGCCCGTCTCGTAGAGAGCGGTCGGCGTGTCGGCGTTGAACTCTAGCATTTTCGCCGGCCCCACGCCATCGTAAGCCAGATCAAACCGCCCATATAGCGACGGATCAGCAGCCCGCCATGACGACCGGATCCAATCCCAGTAGATTTCCGGTATCGCGAGTTTTGTCAGCCATTGTTCGTTGCTGACCGCATAGTCAACCGCCTCTAAGCACATCGCGTTTAATTCGGTTGATGCGCCCTCCAGGTCTTCTTCGACCTGCTTGAGAGTAAACACATAGGTCCGAGTTTCGTCCCAGTATGGTTCTCCATACATAGTGTGAAACCCGAACCCAAGCTCCTCCGCCCGCTCCCGCCATCCTGGACGTTCCGCGATAGCGATCCGTTTCATTCCAGGATCAGCCAAATATGACTGGCCCGAGGGGAGACGAAAATAGTCAAAGGGATGCCAGCATGTCTTCGGCGGACTTTCCACCGCCGCCCGCAAGCTTCGCTAAGCGCGCGTCCAAATCAGCGCCGGACTCTTGCTCCGCCAGTTCGTCCGCGGCTTCCAGCGCGGCCGATTGCGCGGCCTGTCGCTTCTCCAGGCGATCCAGACTGTCGACGGCCCCCGCCAGCTTGCTGTTCGACGCCGCCGAACTCATTGATGACGCACGCTGAGCCGCCAACAAAGCCTCATTAGCCTTGGCACTTTCGACTTGTCGCTTCAGGCTTTCAATCTTTGCCGCCGATTGCCGGATCGAGGCTTCCATCTTTTCCTCGCTCACCTTGTATTGATCGAACAATTTTTGATCGGCGCCTTGTTGTTCCTGAAGCTTGATAATGCGTTCGATCGCTTCACGGGCGAGATCCATATCACCGCCTTCCTTAGCGGACTTGGCCCCGCTGGTCAGGCGTTCGATCTCACCATTAATTTCCGCAATCGATTTTTCCTTCAAACGCCGGTTGCCAGCCATCCGGGCTCGTTCATCGCGTGCCTTGCCAATGGCGGTGTTAGCTTCGCGAATTTGCTGGTCCAGGATTGTCAAAATTTGGCCGTCCTCAGCCGCCTCGGCGGCTTCGTTGACATGTCCTTTGACAGCGGTGAATAGATTTTTCCAAACACTCATTATCTTAAACTCCTCCAGGCCCGCGTCACGCGGCGATCGCGCGGGGACCAAGGTCCCGCGCCAGCTCAATCGCATTGTTCGCGATCGTACGAAATTCCACGATTATCGATTGCACCGTCGATCGCGCTGACATGGTGCCAAATAGTTCATAGTATTCCTGTCCGTCGATGGTATCGATCGACAAAGCGCTAAGCGGAAGGCAAACCTTGTGCGCCCGGAGCATCATTGCCTCGAAGGCTGCCGGATCTTCCTGATCAGCGCGCGCCCAAAGCATCGTCGTTGTGACGATCTGTTCATCTTGTACCGCGACGAACAAAGTCACCCCGCCGGCGGCCTCCACGGCCACTTCGAGGACGGGGCTGGCGCCTACACTTTTCCTGCATTCAAACTCTCCGGGGAGCAGATCATCACTGTCCTGGATTGCTTGCTTTAACGTCTCGATGGTCCATGGCGATGATAAGGCTTCCATAATCTCGTGTTCCTCCAATGTGTTTCTGTTGCCTGAACTTGGCACTCGGGGCGGGCTTACATGGATAATCGACCCGCGGCGCAGATGGGTCGCTATATCTTGAATGAGGGGGGCGTCGGTAGGGCGGACCCATACCTCGACGCGTTTCAGTCCCTGTTCCAGCAGCTTCCGGCGACGGCGCGCCGTTCGCTCCCTTGGAGATGTGACATCCCGTCCACGAGCTTGCATACATTCTCCCCTAATCGTCGCCAAGCACCGCGACGAGGGTAAGACTGCCGCGTTAATCTAATGCTATGCCAAGCTTAAGTTGGCATGTCGTGCTAGAGACTTCAAGCGTGACCGGTCACAAAAAAATTCATAACTGGCCACGCTTGACCGTGATGCCCCACGAGAATACGGTGATACTATTACGTTAAGGGAAGCGATGAAAATCCATCTGCACCATGGTTACTCACGTTTGTTAGCGCTGATCTATCAACGCGTAGTCGAGCTTAGAGGGTGGGTGCTAGCGCTCATGGTCGTGGTTTACTCAATCGCGTCATGGATTTTGTTTCATCTCGCGGGCGAAACTGGACTGGTGGGAAACTGGGTCGACTTTGTCTACTTCGCGGCGGTGACGGCATCCACGGTCGGCTATGGTGATATCTCGCCCGCCACGCCCGAGGGGCGGTTGATCGCGGCATTTTGGTTTGTTCCCGGTGCATTGCTAATTTTTACTGCGGTACTGAGCAAACTTACCAGTTTTCTCATAGAGGGGGTTCGTAGGGTGGCGGAGGGCTTAGGAAGCTATGAGGCGATTGCCGGAGCGACGGTCATTATCGGCTATCACGCGGAACGGACCACACGCATGGTCAACGATATGATCGCTGGGGATGCAAAAAACGATAAAATCGTGCTTATGGCTCGGCAGAAGGATGCACGCGTGCCGAAAAAAGTTCAGTTTGTTCATAGCGAGCGATTGGACTCTCATGAAGCACTGGCGCGCGCCGCGACGGCCAACGCTGCCAGGGTGCTGGTCTACGCCGATAGTGACGCCGAAACGTTCAACATTTGCCTGGCGGTTCGCGAGATAAACCCAGAGGTCCATGTAGCCGCTTATTTTAACGACAGGAGTACGGCGTTAAGGGCGGAAAAATTTGCCAACGTCGATACTATCGTTTCCACATCGACTGAAATGTTGGTGCGCGCCGCGCAGGATCCGGGATCCGGGGCGGTGCTAATGGCGCTCAGTTCCGCGACGGATAAATCAACCATCTACTCCGGCACGCTATCTGAGCGCGATGGTGCACGAAGTCTACACCTCGGCGACGCCATTTCTAAAAATGGCGCGACGATGGTCGCAATTAGTTCAAACGATGGTGACGGCCCTAAATTTGCCCCGTTTCCCGGATTACTGCCATCGGGAACAGTCGTTTACTATATAGCGCCTACACGCTTCAGCGCGGCGGACTGGCTGCGAATTAGCGGAGAGGCTTCCTAATGTTTGGATTATTTAAAGGCCGGAAAAGCAATCAGGGTTCATCGGTTCCGGCGATGCTGAACGTTACCATCGGGCGGGCCGTGGAAGTGGAGCGATTAGCCTATGAGTTTTGGCCGGACGACTGTCTAGTTGAGCTTAGCTCCCCAACGTTGGAAATTGTTGCGCAGGGGCAATGCAATCTGGGCGAAGGTGCGTACCTGCATCGCTTTTATCCCAACAACGATAGCTGTCTGTTGCAAATGCAGGGTGGCGACGGAGTAGATGACACGACGGTTGAAGAAATCGTGCTTTGGACTTACCTGGACGTCCAGTACCCTTCCTCAGATTCTGACTGGTCCCAGATCGGCGAGGCGATGCGGCAAACCAAGTTTACCATTCCCAAGCATGGAGTGTCTTACGACCGGGTTTGGTTTGATGGCTCCACTGGGCCAGAAGATCCGATTACTTATTGGGAAACGGTTCACGACAATCTTTCTGGCAACGAGTCGCGGCGTATTTTTCAAAACGCTATGCTTTTTGGTCGCGAACTTACGGATGGCGGGGATGAGATGTTGCTCGTTAATATGGAAGAGCCTGAAGATGGTGACAGGTGCGTGAGCTACATGGTTGGACGTTCTTTGACCCAATATCAGATCCGTGCGTGAGAACTGAAACTTAGGAGCCTGTGATGAAAAATCAAGCCATTGACGCATTATATAATCAAGCCATTGACGCATTATATGGGATCGGGCCGTTTCTCCTGTATTTCATACCAGCGATTGTATTGGTTCTGGTTTTCATGTGGGTTTATACGAAATTCACCCCCTACAACGAAGGTGAGCTAATTCGTGAAAATAATGTCGCAGCGGCTATAACTTATATCGGGGCGTTGCTTGGCTTCACGTTTCCACTGGCAAGCGCTCTTGCAAACTCGGTCAACGTGGTCGACTTCGTCGTATGGTCGGTTGTCGCTGGTGTCGCCCAGCTCGTGACTTTCGTGACTTTCCGCGCGTTCTATCCGATGATCGCGGACCGCGTAAAGGCGGGCGAAGTCGCCGCCACCTTGAAGCTTGCCGGTTGGTCGGTAATGGTCGGGATATTGAACGCCGCCGCTATCACCTATTGAGCACTGAATATCGGTCAAGGTTGGGGAGAGTGCCGTGAAACGATCGAGTGGACTTAAACTAGCGTTGATGGCGTCGACAGCTCTCATCCTGTCCGGATGCGGCGAGGACGTCGCGACCGGAGCCGCCTACAAGACCGTGGAAGCCTGCATCAAGGGCGGAGAGTATACCGAAGCCGACTGCCAGGAGAGCCATGAAGCCGCCCTTAAGATGCATGAAAAGAGTGCCCCTCGTTACAACGAGTCGCGTTTGTGCGAACAACAGCACGGCTTCGGGAATTGCCAGCAGTCCGGGGGTAACAACATTTGGCTCCCATTCTTTGCCGGGTATTTTGTTTCGAATTTTCTGAACAATCAGTCCATGGCTGGTTGCCGCAGCAGCTATTGGGATTCTTGTGCACGGCCATTGTATCAAGGCGCCCGTGGGGGTTACTACACCTCCAGTGGCTATTCGTTGTTTCGGGATAGTTCTTCTGGGAAGCTGGCGATGTACGACGGAGGAATCAAAAATAAACCCGTTGCCGCCAAGGTTCAATCCCGCACGACCGTCGCCGCGCGCGGCGGTTTTGGCTCAAGAAGTCGCGGGTCCGGACGTGGCGGCTGAGGCTAAAAGCCGCGATACCACCTTTAGGTAATGCTTCCGACAAGGAAAGATCCGTGGCGATCACGATACCAGTGGGTTAGGGTCTAATAATTACGGATTACCTTGTCTCACTTAAATAGAGACCATATTAAGTTAAGTGGATTTCCTGCTGTTAAGCGATAGGGTCGCAATGAAGGCAGTAAAATAAAACTGACCCATCGTTTGGCGCCGGGTAAACGATGGTTTTCAGGTTTCTCGTCGATTTAGGTTTTATGAACCAGTTCAATGATAAATTGTATAAGACCAAAATTTGTTCGAGTGTATTTCTATAAATAATTGGCTTAAATATGGTCCAAGCTTCCTCTTACGGAGAAAGTTTGACCAGGATCGTGTGATTTTTCATTGGCGGCGCCGTTTGGGGGAGGGTGGCACCGTAACCTTCCCGGAAAGACTGTGGAAGTGGGTAGTACAGCGGCGGATAACCAGTTGTTCAAGGAGTTTTTTTATGGCGCGTGCGCACGATAGTGCCGTAGCGTTACTTGCTGGGCATCTACTGTTGCGCCTGAGTTCGCGCCGACCGTAGAGGGGCGACGACCCATGATCCTGGAAATCTCACTTGGAGCTTTTCCGGCATCATACCGCTGCCAGAGTTCCATCCGATCGTCAAAATCGAGCTGTCCCCAGTGAATGCCCATCTCAACTCCGAACAATAACGGTGTTGCGCTTCCGTTGTGAACCTAGAGCTAACGCATAAAGCCCGAACGTCATCCCCTGCCCATCACAAAAATCCGCCCCGAGCATCCACCGCCAATCCAGCCCATTCCACGCGTCCTCTCCAAACCTGGCGACCATTATCAATAATACGGGATAATTCAAACAACGCGTTGCATTTCATTTATGAAGTCAGTCACTTAATCTTTGGCGCCAATCATCTTGCGAACGGAATGATAGAGCGAGGATCCGGCTTTAAATACCGGTGGCATGCAATCGACGACGACCGATCTACAATACATTCATCTATTTCATGAATAACTGCACGTGCGATACGGGTACAAAAAACTTTTTCAAATTTCATTATTTTTGTATTTTTTAT
>JAPKDW010000250.1 GCA_028822375.1 Opitutaceae bacterium
ACTAGTTGGGCGAGGTATTGCTTTTCTAGATCCAGGCTCTTTTCGTTCGCCATTTGGGCGATTAGTTGGACCGCGATGGTTTTGCCGACCGAATGGAGAAGCCCGCAGAGAAATTGGCCTTCCACATTGCGACGGCGTTTCCGGGCGATTTCTTTTCCGTAGGCGGCTGAGGTCAGAGCGTGGCGTAGGAGTCGAGTGATTTGGGCTTCGTAGCCTGGAGCTTTGAAAAGGTCGCCTTGAATAGATACGGCAATCGCGATCTCGCCGAGGAGATTCATTCCAAGACGAGCGACTGCCTGTTGGAGGGATACGATTCGGTCTCCTCCGCCATTGATTGCGGAATTGGCGATTCGCAGAACGTGAGAAGCGATAGATTGGTCGCTATGGATTAGCTGCGATAGGTCTCCAACTTCGGCGTTCGGATCGCTTGTGAGCGTGAAAATCTTGCTGGCGACTCGTGGCATTACCGGGAGTTCGAGTTGCGAGCTTGCAAGTCCTTCTTGAAGTTCTGCAGCAATGATTCGCTTGGGATCTGAAGATTGACTGGTCGGAGTCTGGTTTGACATGGCTTGTTCTGGGAATAGCGAAAAATAGATGCGGAAATCTCTACGATTGTAGGCTTCAAATCGTACTATCGGCATTCCAAGCTACAAATTAAGCGATGTTCGCAACCTTTATTGAGCTCTAGCGCTATGCGTTTTGATAGGTATCCTTCGTGTTTTCCCTCGGAAGCTTTGACCGGTTGGTCTTAGAGACTGTTAAACAAGTCTGTGTAGGAGCGACCCCACTTAGCGTGGATCGCGATTTTTCATTTTTACGGTATAGAGACGTATTATACGTGGTCCACGCTTAGCGGGACCGCTCCTACAATTAGGCAGCGGAGAAATCTTCGATTTATTTAGCAGTCTCTTAGACTGTAATCGTAGAGCGTTTTCACTTTCTCGTTTCGACGAGGAAGATAGTTCAGGCGATCTAATTGTAGATCGGATTTGACCTCTCGATTGAATGGCGCGCGAATTCGATACCCGATGATCGTATTAACCAATGATGAAGTTTCTGAGAACGCGTTGGCTCGCGGGAGCCGAGCATTCGATTTTTGGACTTGGTCGGAGGCTTTGCATATCGGGCCGATTGGGAAGACATACGATTTGGCGACGTTCGCTCGAGATCGGGCTTTGGTTTTTAATTATCACGGCTGGGATGAGTGTCGCGAAGTGGAAGCGGATTTTACGGCTCGTAACGAGGCCTTGCTCCAAGCTCTCGAAAAGGAGGAGGAAATCGTTTTACTTTTCGGTATGGGAATCCGGGATCAGTTGTCTTTGGCACGCTTGGCGGCTTGGCTGATGAATCGTGCTAATCAGACTTTGAGTCGCGTAAAAGTATCCGTGTCGGATGGAACGCTTGCTGACGAACTGGGGGAAGCTTTGGGATCGAATCGATCGGGCCGAGAGTTTAGAAGAGACGAAAGTCGGCGTATATGAATCAGTATGGACGGCATTTGTTTCCGATGATCCGATGGATCTGGAAAAATGCTTTCAATCGCTAGAGTCGGGTTTGCTGAAAGACGCAGTCGATCGACTCTTAAGGGAGTACCCGAGCGCGGAAAACGGACTGTCGCTGACGGAATGCCAAATCCTGGACGCGCTTTCCCTGGGAGTGACGGCGCCGAGAGAATTGTTTGAGGCGTGTCGTGAGACGGAATCGGTTCCTTTCTTGAACAACTGGGAATTTTGGGCGATCTTGCAGAGGATGACATCTGGGGAATCGCCATTGATCGAGACGGTAACCGGCGATCCCTTTTTATGTCCGCCGAGAGGTTTGGCGTGGAAGGCGTTCGAGAAGCAGAGTTTGGCTCTGACTCCTTTTGGCGAACGCGTCTTGAAGGCCGAAGAGCACTGCGCTCTGGACGGTTTCCAGGAGCGATGGATTGGAGGCGTGCAATTGGCGGCGAACCGTTTGTGGTTTTGGTGCTACCAGACGAACAGCCTAACTCGAGAACCGAAAGTCCCCACCGTTTTGGGAGAAATCCTCAAAGGGCAGTTGGTTTTGGAGGGGCGGTTGAAATGATTTGCCAATTTTTCTGCCTTGGCTTGGATACCATCTCGGATTTTGGATGTGGCGTGGAACGACTGTCGGCGGTCTCGCTTTGGGATTGAAGATCGAGCGAACCAACGGAGAAGAGCTGACCTTTGGAGTGGTCTTGGTGCGTTCTCTGGCCTCGATTATTTCGTTTATCTGCCTTGGTCTAGGGTTTTACTGGGCGAGTTGGGATGCGGAAAGACAGAGCTGGCACGACAAGATTACTGGAACTGCGATTGTACGTGTTCCCAAAGGAGTATCTCTGATTTAGTTCGATAGAAGGCCGTGTTTGGTGAGTTCTGGTTTCAATTGCGCAGCTAGGAATCGATTTTAATTGGTTCCTGGCGAATTCTATGCTTTTTGCGTGATTTATGGCAGGATTTGTCGCAGGACAAAGATATATTAGCGAACCTGAGCCCGAGCTTGGTTTGGGAACGGTTGTAAGCGTAGGAAATTTTCAAGTCGGAATGATGTTTTCGGCTTCGGGTGAAAAGCGGCTTTACGCTTCGGATACGCTCGTCTTGAAACGAGCCCGTTTTCGGGAAGGGGAGAAAGTTTCAACGCGGGATGGCGAGTCCTTTAAGATCGATTCAGTGGAGGAGCGCGATGGGCTTTTGCGCTATAGCGGCGATGGAATGACCTTTTGCGAAGACGTTCTGTCGGATTCGACGAGCTTTAGTTCGCCACACGATCGCTTGATGAACGGTCGGGCGGATTCGGGAGAGGTGTTTGATCTGCGCTTCAAGACTTTGCGGGCTCAAAATGAATTGAGACGCTCTCCTTTGAGAGGCTTCACTGGAGGACGAGTCGATTTGATTCCTCACCAGATGTACATATTGCATGAAGTCTCGTCGCGGCAGTCGCCACGGGTATTACTTTCGGATGAAGTTGGCTTGGGCAAAACGATTGAGGCGTGTTTGATTATGCAGCGATTGCGGGCTGTGGGGAAAGCGGAACGTATTTTGATCCTAGTGCCGGAGAGTTTGGTGCACCAGTGGTTCGTGGAATTGCTGCGGCGGTTTAACCTGTGGTTTAGCATCTATGATGAGAGTCGGTGTCAGGCGGCCGAGCAGAGCAGCGAGAGGGATAACCCGTTTCTGGACGAGCAAATGATTTTGTGCAGCGTCGATTTTCTTGCGAACAGCGAGGTGAGATCCGAACAGGCGATCGAGGCAGGATGGGATTTGGTCGTCGTCGACGAGGCTCATCATCTTGAATGGACGAAGGAGAAATCGAGTTCCGAGTATGATTTAGTAGAGGCGCTTGGAAAGAAGAGCCCGGGATTGTTTTTGCTGACGGCAACGCCGACGCAGTTGGGACTCGAGGGGCACTTCGCTCGTTTACGCCTGCTCGATCCAAATCGTTATGGCGATTTCGAGGCATTCGAAGCGGAGTTGGAGGGATTCGAATCTGTAGCGAGGATTGCGGGAAAAATCGTCGATGAAACGGGGCTTTCTTCCTCGGACCGCGAAGCATTGAAGTCGATTTTCGACAAGGATTTGGCTGGGCTCGAAAAGCGATTGGCGGATTTCGAAAAGGGAAATCGCGGCGCGAAAGAGACGCTGCTGAAAGCTCTCTTGGACGAGCATGGAACGGGCCGCGTCGTTTTTAGAAACTCGCGTGCGAACATGACGGGCTTTCCGAAACGGATGTACTGCCCGGCTCCTTTGAATGCAGGGGGCGATTCGAAGACGCTCCTCAATCGCCTGGCGAAAGAGTTCGAAGCAGAATACCGGGACGAGGAGAGTGACATTCGTTATTCGTTTAAAGAGGATGCCCGCTTGGGCTGGCTCGTTTCGTTTTTGAAAGGGAAGCGTGATTCCAAAATGCTTTTGATCTGCAAGTCGAAACGCAAAGCCCTCGCGATCGAATTAGCCTTGAAGGAAAAGATGAACGTGAAAGTGAGTCTTTTTCACGAAGATCTGCCGTTGATTCAACGAGACCGGAATGCGGCTTGGTTCGCGGAGCCAGAGGGGGCACGGATTTTGATTTGCTCGGAGATCGGGAGCGAAGGGCGGAATTTCCAATTTGCCCATCATTTGGTATTGTTCGATTTGCCAGCGAATCCTGGGCTCTTGGAGCAGCGCATTGGGCGTTTGGACCGTATTGGTCAAACCGCTACGGTTCAAATTCACGTGCCTTATGTGGTAGGAAGTTCTCAAGAATTCGTTGCGGATTGGTATCACCAGGGGCTGGATGCGTTCGAGCTTTGCGCTCATGGGGCGGTAGAGTATCGCGAAGCTTTTGGAGATCGTTTGCTGGAATCGGCCTTGGCGTACGGACGAGGGGAGAAAGGGCATAGCAGGGAATCGCTAGAAACGTTTGTCGAAGAGACGATCGGTTTTCGCGAAAAGCTTTCGGAAAAATTACGGCATGGTCGAGATCGTTTGCTCGAACTGAATTCCTTCGATGGGCAGATTGCGAATAAGGTGGTGCAGGGAATTCGTCATCTTGAAAAAGACGATAGTGTTCGAAAATCGGTTTTTGGATTATTGGAACACTATGGAGTTCGAATTGAGGAGCACGAAGGAGGCGATGTTTTTTTGGATCCTCGTCATGCTTATGTAGAATCGTTTCCGCATATTCCGCATGAAGGGATGTTGGCGACATTCGATCGGGAGCGTGCAATCACTCGGGAGGATATTGGTTTCGTCTCGCAGGATCATCCGCTGGTTCTGGAGTCGATGGCCTTTTTGGTGAATTCGGAAGAAGGAACCTCGGCTTTCAGTATTAGGGATGCGGATGCTCCAAACGTTTTGCTAGAGGTTATTTATGTGATGGAGACGGTTGCTCAGTCGAGCCTGCACGTGGATCGCTTCATGGCTCCAACGCCGTTAAGAGCACTGGTCGATATCCGTGGCAATGACCTCACTCACGAACACGATCCGGCGTGGGAACAGATTGAACTCGAAGATGGTTCGCTGAATCGCTTTTTGGAAAATCCGGGGTTCACGCGTGAAATTCTCGCCTCGATGTTGAATGGAGCGGAAGGGATCGCTTTGGCCGAGTCTAATAAGCTGAGGCAATCGGCGAAAGCGGAGATGAAAGCTGCCTTGGGGGGAGAGTTGCAACGCTTGGTGGATTTGAGGAAGCTCAACGAGAATGTCCGCAAAGAGGAAGTGGACTCGGCGAAGGCGGAAATCAAAGGGATCGTCAAGGCGATAGATGCAGCGCGCCTTCGCTTAGATTCGGTCCGATTGATCGTCGAAGGGGACGTTGAATCGTTAAAAATTTGAGAACTGGCTGTTGAAGCTTGAGTCCTCATACGCAGTGGATTGAGCGATATTCGGACTCAATTTGGCTAAAAATAGGCGCTTTCGATCAAAAAAGTGCCTATTTTGAGTAGTTTGCTCTATTGCGTTTCCGCAATAGTATGCTAAATTTGTGTAAATGACATTTACCGATACAACTTTAGCTCACAACAAGGCCCAAGGACGCTCCCATTTTGGAGAAGCGGGCCGGTATGGAGTCGGGTCGGGTTCGAGAGTTTCGAGCCGCCAGTCGGTGAATATCTCTCAGGAAACCATGGAGCGCGTCGCTAAGAAAAAGCTAGCTAGCGCGATCGTTGGAAAAGTTGGCTACAATCGTTTTGGCGCGATCGGAGGAACGGATACGATCGGACAGCATCTTTCTGCTAAAGCGTAGATTTCGGTATTCCGCGAAATTATAACGTATCGGTCGTCCTTTGGGGACGGCTTTTTTTGTGATTGGAGGTGAGGTCGTTTCGGCGAACGGAGTTTGCCCTATTCAAGGCATAAAAAAGGCGACGTCTGCTTGAAAGCAGTCCGTCGGCCTAAAATTTCAAATCGTCCTATTCTACCGT
>JAPKDW010000001.1 GCA_028822375.1 Opitutaceae bacterium
AGAAGAACTGCCCAAACGCGACTTCCGGGAAGCCTTCGCCAGCCGCGCCAAAGCAGACCTGGAGAAATCAAACGCCGAATCCGGCCTCGATAAGATTCGGCAAATGCGGGTGAACCACCCTATTTTAACGACCAAGCTCGTATCCGTAGAACGCGAGTACATCCAAGCCGAGGAACTCATGAGACGTACGGCTTACGACAAAGCCTACAGCGCATTCATCGAAGTAAATGCGCAAATCGAAGATTTTTCGAACCAGGTTGAAGCGAAGATTTCCACTCAGGAAATGTATGACAACTTCCTGATCCGAGTCGAAGAGCTCAAACCATCCAAGCATCTAAACCCCGAAGCCTACGACGGCGCATTCAATGCCGCCAGCGCGGGCAAGCAGTTCTTGGCGGAAGGCTCCTTCACTGCGTCCGAAACCAAGCTTCAAGAAGCGACCGACAAACTTAAGGAAGTTTCGGACGCGATCACCCAATTCGTCCAAACCAATTCCGCCCTCGGACACCGTTACATAGCCCAAGGCCAAGGATCGAAAGCCGTAGAAGCCTTTAACAACGTGCTTTCCATCAATCCGGAAAACGAAGACGCTCTCCGTCAACTCGAACGAGCGAAAAACGCAGACAAGGTATTCACTCTAATAGGGCAAGCCGAGACCCAAGAACGCAGCGAAGCTTTCAAGGACGCCCTAACCGGCTACCAGCAAGCCTTCGAAATAGACACGAAATCCGCTAAAGCCCAAAACGGCGTCTCCCGCGTGCGGCGCAAAATCGAAAACCGCGATTTCAGCAACTACTTGGCCATAGCCCGGAACGCCGAATCGGAATTTCGCTTCGACGAAGCCATCAAACACTTCCGACTAGCCCTCACCATTTTCCCAGATCGCAAAAACCTCTCGGACGCGATAACCAAAGCGACCGAAGACAAGCGCCAAAACGATATCACGACCCTCATCAGCCGAGCCTACGCTCTCGAAAACGACAACCGCGACTGGGAAGGCGCCCGAGCGATCTACCGTCAATTGCTCGGCATCGATTCCGAGTTGCAACCCGCCAAAGACGGGCTCCTCCGAACAGGAAAAGTGATTCGCAGCATCCTTCGATACGACAAGTATCTCGAAATGTCGGCCATCGACGCCAAGCGCATGCAATACCAACTTGCTCGCCAATCATGGGACCAAGCCATGCAATCGAAGCCCGAATACGTCGAACTTTCAGACGAAGCCAAACGGCTCCAACAACATCTCATAACTCAAAGCAGACCGGTCGAGGTTCTCTTTATTTCCGACATGTCTACATGGGTCAGCATCCAAGGGCCTACCGCCAAAAAGCCGTCCAAGCTCAAAGAAAGCAAAATAAACCTACTGCCCGGCGACTATCGCGTCATCGGACGAAAAAAGAACTACGAAGACATCACATACCGCCTGCAAATACGTGGCGGGATCGCCCAATCGCCAATCACTGTGATTTGTAATCAAAAAGATTAACCGCAAAATGCCATGAACACGAAAATCACTTCCCGAACACTGCGTTTACTAATGGGAGCTGCCGGACTCATCGGACTCTGCGCCCAGGCCCAATTCGACCCAGATCCGAATATTTTCGACGCCGAATCAAACGGAGCCGGGATGAATAGCGCCAACAACAGCAACGGCAGCCGCGGACCTTCAATTTCCACTGGCGGCATTCCAATCGGAGGTGGCGTTTCCGTCTTAGACGAATCTGGTCTTCCGCCCCTCGGAAGCATAGACATGCCCGGCGTAAGCGGCTCGGGACTGAATATTCCCATCAAAACGCCCGGAATGCCCGGCGGAATGTCTGGAAGTTCGTCCGGAAGTAGCGGCGGAATGCCAATCCCAATGGGAGGGGGTAGCTCTGGAGGTGGACAAGAAAGCCAAAGCAGCATGGGATTGCCCCCAAAGGGCGGACAAAGCAGCCAAGGATCTCAAGGGCAAAGCAGTCAAGGAATGCCCCCCCAAAGTAGTCAAGGCAGTCAAGGTAGCCAGGCTAGCCAAAGCAACAACACTCCGCTTCTCCCCATGCCTCCCTCCAATTCCAGCCAGGGCAATCAGGGAGAACAAGGGGAGTCCGGCGAACAAGGCGAATCAGGTGAATCAGGTGAAGAGGGGCAATCAGGGGAAATGCCGCAAGGTCAGTCGGGAGAGTCAGGGCAATCCGGACAAATGCCACAGGGACAATTGCCCCCACCTCCGCCAGATATTCAAATTGGTGATAGCTCCGAACAAATCGGCGGTCCAATTGGAGACCTAACGGGTAACGATCCGAATGCTGAAAAAGCAGAGAGCGAAGGCGGAGGAGGAGAAAGTTCTCCAACCGACGACAAAGCGAATTCCAAAAAAGGCGGTCCAAATGGTGGTCAGAAGAATGAAAAGGCCGTCACCGAATCCGATGGTCAAAAAGTAGGCGGAGGCGGCAGCCAAAGCGGCAATCGAGCCAAAGGAACGGAAGAAGGCGCCAAGATGTCTACTGACCTCTAGAACCGGTATATCACCACTCTATGATTCGTCTGTACGCCATCGTCTCGTTAGCTTGCGCAATCTTCTCGGTCTCGAGCCTTGCGCAAAATACGCCGACCAAAGTTATCGTCTATCCGCTCGAGGCAGTCATCGACAGCGGCACGATGAGCAATAGCCAATTCAAAAAACGTTATCCCGGTATCGACGTTACGGAATACGGATTAGTCGACGAAGGTTGGTACATCCGTTATACGCATGAACGCTTGGTCTATATGTTCGGGCCAAGCGACGAACTTGAATACACTCGGGAGCTCAAAGCCCTTCTCGAAGAGATCCGCCTTTCAGCTGTTCTCAAAAACTCGAAAATCAGTTCGAGCAAAGTCGAGATCGTCAAATTCGAATTCTCTGCCCTAGGTAACAGTTAGGCCTAATCTTGATCTCCGGCGTATCCGCCACTCCATTTCAGTTTTCGGCGAACAACGTTGAAATGAGAATAGTCCACTTTCTGGGCAATCGGTAAACGTTGAGACGAATGCCGAATTCGAATAGGACAGTCTTTCGAAGTCGATAGGTTTCGCTGCCCATCTACCGCAACCATCAAACGCTCGTTCGGATAAGCGTTTTCTACGCGAAGCTCGACATCCTCAGGAAATATGATCGACCGATTACTCAGCGCGTGTGGACAAATCGGCGTGAGAGAGATCACTTTCGACTCAGGGTGCACCAATGGACCGCCAGCTGAAAGCGTGTAGGCCGTCGAACCCGTAGGCGTACTGAATATCAATCCATCGCAAATGTAAGTCGTCACGAACTCGTCATCCGCAAATACGTTTAGATGAGCGATACGGCTAACCGAAGCAGCTTTAATCACCACATCGTTAAGCGCTAAATCCATGTGATCCTCATGCGTCCGGCATTCCAACAAACCGCGACTGCGAATCTTATAAGCGCCATCCAAAACAGCAGGGAGGGCCTCCTCTATCTCCTCTGCCGTGTAAGTCGTCAAGAAACCCAATGTACCTCGATTCACTCCAATCAAAGGAACCTGACGGCGAGTCGACTCTGTCGCTACGCTAAGAAATGTCCCGTCGCCACCAATAACGCAGCACGCATCCATTCCTTCAAGGTATCCATCAGGAACGGGAAATTCCGATGTCTCGCGAACTTCGACTCCACGCTCGAGAGCCGCCTCTTTCAAACGATTCAATAACTCTGAAGCTCCAGATTTCGTCTGGTTCAACACAAATGCGAGACGTTTAATAGGCTTTGGATCCGACACGGTTTAGAAAATCGCGCGAGCTCCTCGCTATTTCAACTTAGAAAACCCCAAAAGGAACTCTACATTGCCGTCCGCGCCCTTAATCGGCGACGCCACGCAACCAATTCGATGAGCTCCTTCCAAATTTGCCAAAGCGAACGTTTCCACTTTCGCCAATGCCTTAGCTCGCTCCGTCTCGTCTTTGATCACACCGCGAAATTTATCCGCTACTGCTTTACCTACTTCGAACTGCGGTTTGACCAATGCAATCAAAACTCCCCCAATAGCCAAAAACGGCCAAATCGCGGGGAGAATCGTATTCAGTGAAATAAATGAAAGGTCCATCACTATTCGATCGTAGGACTCTCTCGGCAAATCTCCCATTTTTAAATAGCGAGCATTCACCTTCTCCATATTATCGATACGGGGGTCGTTTCGCAACTTCGCGTGCAATTGTCCTTTCCCAACATCGACGCACGTTACACTGGTCGCCCCCAACTGTAGCGAGCAATCAGTAAACCCACCGGTCGACGCCCCAACATCCAATACATGCTGGTCCTTGAACTCCAACGGAAACTCCTTGATGTAGCCCTCCAGCTTCTCTCCGCCTCGACTGACAAAACGCTTACCCGCTTCTACGAACAGCTTAATGTCATCGCTCACCTTCACCCCAGGCTTATCATGCCGCCGGTCCCCTTCGCGGACCTTGCCAGTCATTATCAAAGCCTTCGCTTCGCTCCGGCTCGATGCAAAGCCGAGCTGCAAAACCAATTCGTCCAGTCGGATCTTAGCCATCGAGAGCCTCCTTAAAAAACGTATTCGCCGAAGCGATATCGCTACCGATCTGCTCCTTCAATATATCGATGCTATCGAATTTCATTTCAGGACGAATAAACATCTCCCACTCGACTCGCAAGCGCTCTCCATAGGAAAACGGACAATCCTCCAAAACATGCGCTTCAAGCAGAGGGCTCTTTAACTCATTCACCGTAGGACGAACGCCAAAATTCGCGACCGCTCTCAATTGCTCTTCACCATGTTCACGAGAAACACGAACCGCGTACACTCCGTACCGAGGAGGCAAATCGCCCTCAAACGGAAAGTTCAAAGTAGGAACGCCAATCGTTCTCCCAATTCGCTTTCCTTCCGTCACCGTACCGATCGACTCGTAAAGATAGCCAAGCAAACGATTCGCTTCGCTCATCCGCCCTTCCGATATTGCATTACGTATCCGCGTGCTACTGACGCGCTCTCCGTCGACATAAAGACAATCCAAAGCATAGGTCTGAACGCCTTCATTCGCAGCCAGTTGATTCAGAAAACCAACATCGCCCAAACGCCCTTTTCCGAATCGCCAATTCTCTCCCGTATGCAATGAAGCCAAAGTGGGGATTTTCGACTTCAGCATTTTTACAAATCCATTCGATTCGATCGACGCAAAAGCTCTGGTAAACGGTTCTTCGATCACGAAGTCGATCCGAAGCTTTTCCAATTCGGCCTGTTTCATATCCGAATTCAAAATCATCCGTACCGGATTATCCGGACTGAACAATCGACTTGGATGAGGCCAGAAGGTGAGCACTCCCGCGAGTCCGCCTTGTTCAGCAGCTGCGCGTATCGCAGATTCGATGACAACGCGATGACCCCGATGCGCTCCATCGAACATGCCGATCGCTAGATGGACCGACTGATCCGAGTCCACCTGGAATGCGTCTAAACTGTCAAAATGGATCGAGGCAGCCATTAGCGTTTCAATTAAAGAACTACGTCTGGCAACGCATCGTTCTTAGCGATCAGAACTTTGGATATCGTTTCGCGATCCGCCTCTTGAAACGCTTCGAGCGTAATCGAGTCCTTAATGTGGAATCGATCGGAAGCCGTTCGCCTCAACCCTGACAAATGAGCTCCGCATCCTAGCTTCTCGCCAATATCGCTAGCGAGCGTTCGCACATACGTGCCTTTGGTGCAGTCCAAACTGAAATCGATTTCAGGCGACTCGAAACGAGTTGTCTCAAATCTCGAGATACGAATGAACCGTGGTTCGCGCTCCACTTCCTGCCCTTTTCGAGCTAGCTTGTAGAGAGGCTGCCCATTAATTTTCACCGCAGAAAACATAGGAGGCGTTTGATACTGATCACCCATAAACGAATCGAGCGTCTTCGAAACCGCATCCATCGTCAGTTCGGGTACGGGTATAGTGGTCATCACTTCTCCCTCCGCATCATAGGTATTGGTCGCCACACCCAAGGTGATCGTTCCTTCGTAAACCTTGTCCAAGCTCATTAGATATTGGGAGAGCTTCGTAGCCTTGCCCACCAAAATAATAAGCAGTCCAGTCGCCAACGGATCCAAGGTACCCGCATGGCCAATACGTTTCATTTTTAACTTCCTACGGACTTTATCCACAACATCGTGCGACGTCATCCCGCTAGGCTTGTCGATTAGCAATACTCCTTCTAAATCTTTCAATTCGTTCATGTTCGTACTATAGCTCCAAAAACTCGCTTATACGCGCTTTGCCAACGCCTCCAACAGCGCAGCTCTTAATTCATCCAAAGGCTTCTTGATAGTCATCGCTGCAGCGCAAGCATGTCCGCCGCCTCCAAAGAGACTTGCGATTTGATCCACTCGGAGCTCCTTTCGATTCGCTCTCAAGCTGCTCTTCGTCTCAGTTTTACGCTCTTCTAGCAACACTCCAACCGACACTCCTTTTATGGTCCGAGCGTAGTCGACAAAACCTTCAGTGTCCTGATAAGACGTGCCTGTTTCAAGAAAATCCCTTTGTCGCAACTGCCCTACGCACACCTTGCCGTCGCACTCCAAAGTCAACGAAGCCAAGAATCGCTCCAGCAATTTCATGCGTGCCAACGACTCGTTTTCAAAAAGATTTTGCGTCGCTATTTGTGGAGATGCCCCCCGCTTGACCAATTCGCTGCACAACTCGAAAACACGACTGCTCGTTGCCGCGTAGCTAAACCTTCCCGTATCCGTTACGATGCCCGCATACATCGCTTGGGCGATTGACGCGCCGATATCCAAATCGACATCTAGAGCGATCCCCGCTAGAATTTCGCAAGTGGCTGATGCATCCGCGTCAATAAGGTTCATCTCCGCATAGAGCGTATTCGTTATATGGTGATCGATATTCAGGATTCGGCGACGGGACGCTAACGCTTCCGATGTTTTAGGCCCTACCCGAAACTCGTCAGCGCAATCGACATAAACAAGCGGCAGATCCCCCAATGAGCTCGGGTTGATCATCTCAATATCGGAACTACCATCCAAATAGTTCAAGGCTTCTGGAATCCGGTCAGCATTAACCGCAAGAACGTCCACTCCAGACATTTTCAACATGCCTGACAAAGCGATCTGCGAACCGATGCAATCGCCATCCGGACGAGCATGGCCGATCACACAGACCTTTCGCTCTGTATTCGCGTTGACGAACTCCTTGAAAAGTGGAGTCAATTCTGGGAAGAAAGCACTCAATCTTCCGCCTTATCTCTCGCAACATCGAAAGAATCGATGATTTCGTTGATACGAATTCCTTGTTCGATAGCATCATCGAATTGAAATCTTAATGCCGGCAAGCGCTTGAGAACAATACGCTTGCCCAATTCGAAACGAATCTTGCCAGCAAAACGGTCAAGAAATCGCTTGGCCTTCACCTGATCGGCGCCTTTGGCGGCAATCGAATAAAAGACGTTCGCATTACTGTGATCCGGAGCCACGTCGACTCCCGTTATCGTTATTGCAACCGACTCGCCCTGGTAGCGGGTATGCAGAATATCGCTAACCTCACGCTTAACCAATTCGGATACTCTGATATTTCGATTGCTCATAGAAACCTGTACTTCGCTATCGCTTCAAGCGCGTCCCCTTTCGAGAAAGAGGATGCGCAATAAATTGCCAAAACGTTATGCGGCGAAAATTTAACGCTAGAGTTCAGGACGAACTTCGTGAACTTCGAGTACCTCGATAATATCGCCTTCTTTATAATCAGTCGTATTTTCAAGATGGATACCACACTCGGTACCGGCACGAACTTCCTTCACCTCGTCCTTCTCGCGACGCAAGGTGTCGATCTTACGCTCGGCAACTACTTTTCCATTTCGGACAACACGAGCAAGGTTGCCCTTAATCACACGTCCTTCGACAACCAAACAACCAGCGACAACGCCATTTGCAACTTGGAAGACCGCGCGAATTTCCGCAGCGCCGATTTTAGTTTCACGGTACTCGGGATCGAGCATTTCAACCATGTCCTCGCGAACCCGATCCAACAATTCGTAAATAATACTGTGATGCGTAATCTTTACAGCGTGATGCTTTGCAAGCGCTTGCACGCCATTCTCAGTCTTCACGTTAAAGCCGATTATCTCGGTACCACCCGCAGCGGCCTTCTGAACATCGCTCTTACTGATCGCGCCAATGCCCGAACGAATAATATCGAGACACACCTTTTCGCTCTTGATTTCAACCAAGGCGCTTTTAAGAGCCTCAACCGAACCGAATACATCGCCTTTAACAATGAGGCGCAAAGTTTTCTTCTGAGTTGCCGCAATCGCTGCAAACAACTTTTCAGGGGATGTTGGCATAAGATCTTGCTGATCCGCTGCCTGTCCTGCTCGAACCTCAACCATCTTCGTTTCGGCTTCGCGCTTCGCTGCCTTTTCATTCTTCGCAGAATGGAATTGCGCTCCACAATCCGGAACGTCCGACCAGCCGATAATTCGAACTGGTGTCGATGGCGGCGCAATCTTCACGTTCTTGCCGTATTCGTTGAACATAGCCTTCACCTTCGTGAAGTTATGACCGCAAACCAATGAATCGCCAACCTTGAGCGTACCGCCCTGGACAATCACCGTAGCAGTCGGTCCTCGACCAACTTCTATTTGGCCTTCGATAACGACGCCTTCAGCTGGCTTCTTCGGATTCGCCTGTAGCTCCAAAACTTCCGTTTGCAAAAGAATCATCTCAAGCAATTCGTCGATCCCTTCGCCGGTGATAGCGGAAATTGAAACGGCAATCGTTTCGCCGCCCCAGTCTTCCGAAGAAATCCCGCGCTCTTGCATCTGGGTCTTCACCTTCTCGACGTTAGCGCCGGGAGTGTCGATCTTGTTGATCGCCACGATTGGTTGCACGCCAGACTTCTGGATGAATTTCAATGCTTCATCCGTTTGCGGCATGAATCCGTCGTCAGCAGCAACAATGAGAATCGCCACATCGGTAACATCCGCTCCACGAGCTCGCATTTTATTGAAAGCCGCGTGACCAGGCGTATCTAGAAAAGTGATCTTACGATCGTTATGCTCGACCTGGTAAGCGCCGATATGCTGGGTAATCCCACCTGCTTCATCCTTAACGACGCTTTCCTTCCGAACAAAGTCGAGAAGGGAAGTCTTGCCGTGGTCGACGTGTCCGAGAATACAAACAACCGGAGGACGTTCCTCCATCAATGCTGCTTCGTCGACTTCCTTGACGACCTTCTTCTTCGATTTTCCGCCCTCTCCGCGATGGCGGATTTCGAGAATCACGCCTCGCTTCTCAGCAAGCTTGCTGGCGACACCCTCATCAAGGCTTTGATTGATCGAAGCAAAAATCCCCATCTCCATCAACTCGGAGATCAATTTAAATGGCTTCACACCCAACTCGGTCGCCAAATCGCGAACCACAATAGGCGGCTTAATGACAACCGTCCGGATTTCATCCGAAGGTACCACTGCTACCCCGCTGGCCGGAGCTGGCGGAGCGCTGCTAGGAGGAGCTCCAACACCTTGAGGCGAAGCAGGAGCGGGAATGGAAGGAGGCGCGACACCGGCTGGAGCAGCCGCAGCAGGAGGGCGAGCTGCCGGTGGAGGCGCTAAATTCGGAGCTGCTGCCGCGGGAGGCGGAGCGATACTAGGGTTTGAAACCACAGGAGGCGGAGCAATGCCAGGATTTGACGCCACAGGAGGTGGTGCCGATACCGGCGGGCTCTTTGCTGCGGGCCGTGGCGGAGCCACCGATCTAGGCGCCGCTATTGGAGGCGGAGCGGCCAAAGGCGGAGCGGGAGGACTTGGCGCAGCAGGAACGGGAGCAGGAGGAGCCGGTTTGGCTGCTTCCTTTTCCGCTTCTATAGCTGCTTCCTTTTCTTCAACAATCTGCTCTTTCGTTCTCACGAAAGCGCTGGCCGAAGGCGGAGCAACAAGCTGAGCTGGCGCAGCGACCTCTGCAGCAGGAGAGGCCTCAGCCACTTTGCTCGCGAATTCTTCCTTCAAAGATTCTGCCGAAATATTGTCGACGGTACTGGAGGCGCTCTTCACTTGAAAGCCGCGTTCGCGGAGAAGATCGAGGAGTTCAGTGTTCTCCATTCCGATCTCTTTGGAAAGCTGATAGATTCTTACGCTCATGCGATAGGTTTAACTGTGGCTTGTTGTGAAGTATGAAAAAAGGCTCTTCTAAATGAAAGGCGACTGATTAAGCTATGAGGAAATGTTCTGCGACTGCAGGAAGGCATTTACCTTAGAAAGAATGTCGTTGGCCTGCGCTTCGTCGAAACCGAGGTCTTGCAAATCGGAAACTTCGACATCCAAGAATACTTCCGGACTAATCATCCCGTTCATCACGAGGCGTTCCGCAGTTTCGTCGTCAATTCCTTCGATTTGATTCAAACCGGCTGCCGCTTGCTGCTGCTTCGCTTCGATACTGACCTCATGAACCTCTTCCTTCATTATATCGATTCTCCAACCGACAAGCTTCGAAGTAAGACGAGCATTCTGCCCTTTACGGCCAATCGCGATCGCCAAATCGTCTTCCGATACTTCAACGCGCATGCGCTTATTAAAATCATCCATTATGATGTTGCGAGGAATCGCTGGTTTCAACGCTTCCAACACCATCTCCGTCGGATCTTCGTAATAACGGATAATGTCGATCTTCTCGCCGCCCAATTCACGAACGATACTCTTAACGCGAGCTCCACGAGCTCCAACGCAAGCGCCAACTGGATCCACTTTCGAATCCGAGGAAGAGACTGCGATCTTGGTACGGTAACCCGGTTCGCGAGCGAATGCTTCGATAGTAACTGTGCCATCGGCAATTTCCGTCACTTCCAACTCGAACAAGCGATGAACGAACTTCGAACTCGAACGGCTCAAAATCAATTCCGGTCCACGATTGGACGCTTCAATCTTTAGCAAGAAGCAGCGAATGCGTTCGCCAGGAGAATAATCTTCACCAGGAACTTGCTCTCTCGAAGGCATGATCGCCTCGGCCTTGCCTAAATCGATGCAAAGATCGCCACGCTCGCGGCGGCGTACGATTCCGCTGACGATATCGCCAACCTGATCCTTAAAATCATCGTAGATCCGTTCTTTTTCGAACTGGCGCAAACGTTGCATGATCGCTTGACGAGCGGTCTGCGCAGCAATGCGTCCCAAATAGGCCGGATCCATCTCCTTTTCGAAAAACTCTCCCAACTGAATATCCGGAGTGATCAATCGGGCTTTCTCAAGCACGATTTCAGTCTTCGGATCGCTCATAGAATCAACGACTTCCAAAAGTGCCCACGCTTGCATCTTGCCATTTTTCGGATCGATATCGACCTTCAATTCCTGGCCCGCGTTCACGCCCTTAGCGGCAGCATTCTTGATAGCAGTAACGATAGTAGAGATCATGTCTTCCCGACCGATCCCCTTCTCTTTCTCCATGTACTCTAAAACGGATAGAATTTCGCTGCTCATGATTAAGTGGTGTATGAAAAAAAAAGCGGGTCAGAGACCCACTTTCCCAAAAGTGAAAATTAAAAAAGGGGAGTAAATTTCTCGGCCTAGTAAAAGTCAAGCGTCCGGTTGGTCTGTTTCGACCCCTTTCCGCCTCACCCAAAGGGCCCCGAAATCTAGGCTCTCAAGCCCAAAATCCCTTGTGCCCAGCCATTGGACAATACGTGCTTCCGCGGCTCCAATATCTGGGCGCTTTTCAAACTTTCCACCACGGATTCCGGAGCATTTCCTGAAAACCAATGAAACCAATACGCCGCTAAATCGAGAGAACTCCGAGCTGCCAAAAGCGGCAGAAAACCATCGCAAATCAGCGTGTCCAATTTCGCGCCGCCAACCTGCCCGGAAACGACCTCCTCCGAAAACCGATCCCTCAATCTTGATAATCCACAGGTTTTGCGAAAAATCGCGCAATCCCCGCCAAATCCATTCTCCAAAATCTCCGGGAAATTCCGCCCGAAATCCTCCAAATGGGAAGGCCAATACGGCACCTGACTCATCCACTCTACATACTGAATGAGACGCTGCTTCGGATAATTTGCCGGGCGAGCTCCCAAAGTAGTCCAACGGTCTCGACCCAGCTCCCAAAGCAGATCCACGTCCGGCCTCTCCTCTCGACAGCGAGCCAAAGGGTAAGCGCCGGCCACCCAAAGCATCGGAATACGGTTAGCGGCGTATCCCAAGATTTCTAGCGCCGTCATGTGGCACGCCTCCTCCCAACCGCAACGCTCAATCCTTTGACGCGAGAAATGAACCTTAAGCTCCCAACGCTTTAGCGCCTGGCTCCTCAAACGCTCCCGTCGCTCTTCAATTGGTAGCTCGAAAAGCGTTTCAATCGCCGCTTCGTTGCCCGAACGCGTGGATTCGACGATCGAATCGTCACTCGCATACGCCTCTAAGTCATACCAAAGCAAGGGCATCAAGGAGACACACGGAACCTCCAACCCAGAAAAAGTCAGAGTCGGCGGCGCATCCTTCGCCAACGGATGGTAAAGTACATGCAAGACCACTTTAGAATACGCGGGACTCGATTGATGCCCATGAGCAACCCAATCCTTTTGGCCGAAATGAACTTCAACATCCCCCGCTACGCGCTGTCCATCGATTCTCAAAATCGCATTTTTGAAATCTGGCCCAGCAAGCCGATTCCAACGTCCCGGCGAAATCACCTCCACTCGCCGACCCCAATGGTCCTTTAGACGCGATCCATCGAATGCGCCTTGCAGCCACACTTTTTGGATAAGCAGCTCGCTCACTTGAAAAGGGCCGTATAGCCCCTGAAATTCCTCCACACCTAGGGTAACAGTCATAGTTGAGTCAGGGAAAAGCGTAGCCTAGCGCTAAATCCCGATAGCGGAAGCGTTTTCTTCAACGCTTCCCCATTGACCTCCGTTCCGACTCCTCAGATATAGAAGAAGAACGCGCAGAGAGGCCTCGCGATTCAGCTTCAATTACATCCTGACACTTTCACTCCACGCATCAAATTATCTCCATGAGCAATCAAGAGGATCCAGAATGGGAAATCGTCGATTCCCTGCCAAAGAAACGCAAGCCATCGAGGCAAAATACACGGATACGAATTCCGAAGAAATTCATTATCGGAGCGGGAATCGGACTAGGACTTGTTATCCTTTTCCCTCCGGCAATGAGGCTTTTGTTAAACCTCATGCGCAACTTCATCGCCTACTGGTGGCTCCTCGTCGTGGTGATCGGCTACTGGTTTATCAAACGCCAACTCAGAAGAAGGCGCTAAGAAAAAGCGGGCGACCAGTTTTACCCAGCCATAAACTAGGCGCTCATTCGGGCAATTTCGAAAAATGAAGGCTTTAAGCATGGTCGCGAAACTTCGATGTCATTTATCAGTTAGAATCAGATGTATAAGAAATTATTCGGAATTGTCCTCGTTGCTCACCTCCTAGTCCTCGGATATCTGGGATTACGTACTGACGACTCGCCAAAACTCGACGAAAACGATGCATTCCAGTCCGAGTTCGCTTCGCCCCAGGGGCAAGCCGGGACCCCAACCCTCGAAGACGAAGACGACCTCCTCGAACTGGTAAAGCCTAAATTCGACAAACCCGTCGCCCTTGAATTCGACGTTTCTGCCCCAAACCAACTCCCCACTTCGATTCGTAGCGACGATCTACGTACAGGGCTTCTCGTGGAAATCCCCTCCGGCCGGGTCCTCTGGCAAAAAGACCGCGAAAAATCGGTCGGCATCGCCTCGATGACCAAAATGATGACCGCCCTGCTCGCGTTCGAAGACATCCGCATCCGCGACGAAATCGATTTCGAAACCCAAGTTCAAGTCACCAACGCAGCCTATCGCATCGGCGGCAGCCAAGTCTGGCTCGACCCTCGCGAAATCTTCTCTCTCGAAGAGCTGCTCATTTCCGTGATGGTCAAAAGCGCTAACGATTCCGCGTACCTATTGGGTGAATTCCTCGGTGGTGGAAGCATGAGCCAGTTCATCGTCCGCATGAACCAACGTGCCCAAGAACTGAAAATGGATTCGACGAAATTCTTCAACGCGCACGGACTCCCGGAAAAAACAACTGACAACACATCGAATTGCGAAGACCTGGTTCGACTCGCCAACGAATTGCTCCAATACGACCAAGCGATCGAATGGGCATCGATACCCAAATACTCCTTTCGAGCCAACGCCGACGAACCCACCTTGCTCGCCAACCACAACACGCTCATCAAGTCGACAATCGGGGTCGATGGTATGAAAACTGGATACACGAAACACGCGGGCTTCTGCATCACCGCTACCTGCCTGCGCAGCGACCGACGCCTAATCGCCGTCACCACCGGATTCACCAGCAGCAAACGCAGAGACGAATTCACCCGCGACCTCCTCGACTGGGGATATACGCTCCCTTAAGAGAGCGATGCAACTGCATATCGCGCGTTAGCAAAACTGAAAACCACCCCTACAATCCTCAACCCAATCATCATGCTACCGCGAAGCGGTATCTTGCAGCGACGCAGGAGCGTATCCTGTTGAAAAACCAATTCTACTTCGACCTCAATCCGGTAGCTCAGTCGCTAAGATATTGCGGATATCGATGCTCATTTCACGCTTAGGGTGAACCTGGATTCCAATTGGACCTTCAGGAATAATCGTCTCGGACTCGTAGGTCATGATCTCCTTGCCATTTAACCACGTTGTGTAACTCGAGCCGACGACCTCAATTTTCAACGTATTCCAACCTGTCAAATCAAGCGCGTCCTTAGCGGTCTCGACTTGAATAGGATAGCCCTTCTGAGCGGGAATGTAAGGCAATGCGGTCATGTCTCGCTTCAAACTTCCGGATTCACCTATTTGTATTTGCTCTTTGGAGTCACGCAAAAAGATCCCCGAATCGATACGACCTTCGCCAAACTTGAAGTCCATTTGAACGATAAAATTCCGATAGGATTTTTCCGTTACGATAATATCCCCTTTCTGCTCCGGGTCATTCTTCGCATGCAGAATTCCATCCGAAACAGTCCAGCACGCCTCCAGCTCGGTTTTCCACCCAGTCAGGTCCTTGCCATTGAAAATCGGCGTAAGTTCCGGCCCGCTCGAGCAGGCAGTTAAAAGGAGGGCTAAGAGAAATAACGAAACGACTGATTTCATAATAAGAAAGGGTTGAGAGAAACATTCAAAACACAATTATCACAACAATAGCCACACGCTTCGAGAACATTCTCAAAGCCCTCAAGCTTCGAGCATTGGAAAACCACAAAAGAAAACCTATTTCTCGCAACGCTAAAACCTATTGGTTCCGCGCAGCGGGGACACAAGGTCTCCGCTCAGCGAGACCGTTGATAAAACTCCTCAACCAAATCAATTTTGGTCCACGCTCTCTATGTTCGCTTGTTGTTTCTTCGAACCGAATAGGTGTCCCTACGGGACAATATGTTTATCATCAATCTGTTCCCTACGCCATCAGGGCCTCGAGGCGCTTACCGTACTCTACGTAGACTCGATAACATTCGTCCCAGTTGATCACTTCACCTGGTTTGGCGTGGAAAACCGTCGCTACGTGCGGTTCGATTGCAACCCAACCGTCGTATCCATTATCGAATGCATCGGTCAGAATTTCCTTAACGCGAGCGAGACCATCCCCTGGCATCGTGTACTCAGGCTCTACATCGTCGCTTATCGGATTCTGACAATCCTTCACGTGAATGTGAATCACATGCTCGCGCACTGCTTTCCAGAATTCGAACGCATCTTGCCACGGAAAGGTTCCATCGGCCTGGGGTTTAGAACGATCGCGCTGAAAAACAGGGTTTCCCGTATCGAAGACCAATTTCAATCCCGGCACTTCCTCGACGAGGCGCAAGCTGTGCTCAGCCGAAAAGCCTCCCCAGTTCATACAATTCTCGTGAACTGTCGTGAGTCCTGCATCCGCGAAACGCTTGACTATTTCACGAAGACGGCGAAACCGTTCAGCTTCGTTCTGATCTTCGCCCCAGGGATTTTGAGCATAGGACATGACACGAACCATCTTCGTACCCAATCGTTGCATACGAGGTATGCAGCGTTCGATTTCGCCCAGAGCAATTCCAAAATCCGAATCGATCGTTTTCCCCCAATTCGCGATAAGCGAACCGAGTTCAGGAATCACAATCCCGGCTTCGTCCAATTGATCAGCCGCCTTTTCGAAATCCGCTTCCGGCATCTCATGAATATTGCGATCGCCAATCATGCGAGCCGAGATGGCGGTCCAGCCAAGTTCTTTCGTCGCTTTAATCTGCGTTTCTAAATCGCGTGATGCCTCGTCGGCAAATCCAGTCAGTTTCATAGTATCGTTCGGTATAGGGGTAAACGTGTAGACAATGGCTGTGTCGCAAATCCTCAATCGGATCAAGCCAAAGGTGAAATCCGTTTATCGTTAGGAGCGCATTTTTAAACTTCGCCCGGTAGGGCCTGCCTGTCCCCAAGCAGCCGCGCTCAGGCATAATCATTCAACGGTTCGTTGGGACGACAAACCCTACCATTTTGCAAAATGCGAATCAAGAAGCCCATTAATTGCTCATCCAACCCACCCCTTCGTTGCGTCTTTACGGCTTCGCGTGAAAGAAATTTCCTCCGATCGTTTCCCGACCTTAAAGAATTGAACCTCAGAGTTAATCTTACATCATCAATTGCTTATGATTTTCAAAACCTTCGTTTTCTCCAGTCTACTCTTCGCGTCAACACTAACCACCCTCCACGCCGAGGACCGCCCCAACATCGTTTGGCTGATGGCCGAGGACATTGGCCAGGACTTAGCCTGCTACGGTATGAAAGGCCTCCAAACCCCAACTCTCGATCGACTCGCTTCAGAAGGCCGCAAGTACAACAACGCCATCTGCGCCAATCCGATCTGCTCTCCCAATCGCTCTGCTATGATGGTTGGCGTCAATCCGACCATCATCAATGCCCACATGCACCGCAGCAACCGCGACCAACCCCTGCCTGCTCCCTACAAGCCAATCACCTCCTACTTGCGCGATGCTGGCTACACGACCCTAATCGGGCACGATCTGGTTTTCGAAAAAGGCCGCAAAATCGACTGCAATTTCAAAACCACGACCACCGGAAGCTACGATGGCGTTAGTTCATTTGGCATATTCGACGACGCTCGCTCATTCGAAAAAGGCGACGGCCCCTTTTTTGCCCAAATCCAACTCAAAGCAACTCACCGTGGCGATTGGTGGAATGGCGTGCGCAAAGCTTCCAAAGACCCCGTTTCAGTTAACGAGATCGAACTGCCTCCCTACATCGCCGACACACCCAAAACGCGCCTCGACTGGGCTACCTACCTCGACACGGTAGAGTTCATCGACAACGAAGTCGCTCTGCTGATCGACGACCTTAAAGAAAAGGAGTTACTCGACAATACCCTCATCATTTTCATCGGTGACAACGGCCGCTGTAACCTACGCGGCAAAGGTTATCTCCACGAACCCGGCGTCCGCGTTCCTATGATCCTCTGGGGGCCCGATCACCTCGTAAAAAAAGCGGAAATCAACGACATGGTGAGCGTTCTCGATATATCCGCGACAATCGTTCACCTCGCAGGAGTCGAACTCCCCGACTACATGGACGCGCGTCCGTTGATTGGAATCAACAAACCAATGTCACGCGAATACGTCTACTCCGCCCGCGATGCTTGGGACGAAGTCAACGAATGCATGCGTTCGATTTCGACTCCACGATTCTCATACATTCGCAACTACATGTCCGAGCTGCCCTATGACCAAGGCCAAGCCTATTTGGATTTTCATCGCCCGGCTCTTCACGAAATGCGACGCCTGAAAGCTGAAGGAAACCTGAAAGGCAACGCCGCCCTATTCCTCGCGGAAAGCAAAGATCCCGAAGAACTCTACGACCTGGAAAACGATCCGCATCAACTCGTCAACTTGGCAGGAAATCCTGAATACACCGATACGCTCGCTAAAATGCGCGGACAACTCGCCGAATGGCAATTTAATCACGACGATCTTGGTCTGAAAGACTATCGAACGCGCACCACCGAAATAAGCCTAGCCGGCAACATCAAAAAATGGCTCGAAGCAAACCGACCCGAAGAATGGCAACGCATCCTCGACGGCGAAATCGGCGATAGCTACAAAGCCTGGGGCGCCCAAGCGAGGAAGTAAATTCAGTCATCGTTTCACTAGGATGCCTCCGCTGAGCAGAGGCAAATAAAGATGGCTCCTTTGTCGCCAAGAAAGGTTTTGAATTAAAACAAAAAAACTTCTTTCCCGACTTTCCGGGAAACCTTATTGGTTTGCGCAGCAAAACTCCTAGCCCGAAGGCCGATGACTATTAAGTGATTCAAAGATAGGGCTGATTACCCCAAGCAGCCGCATCAAAAGAGGTCATCAGCGCTGCGCTTTGCAGCTGTTTAGGGACAAACAGCCCTACCGCTTATCGATCAACAGCCCGAATCGCCTTGACTACTTCCACAGCCAATGCCTCGTAGCCTGTTTCCGTAAAATGTACGTTGTCAGGTCTCTGCAAGGCCTCCATTTGCGGAGCAACCAAAACATGGAGATCGTTCACCGAGATGCCTTCCTTTTTCATTATCGCCAGTGCCGCTCGATTATATTTTTTAGGCATACCTGGCGAGCGGAGCGGCTTTCTGACTGTATCCGGATAAGGAGTGGTAGTCGCGAAGACTAACTTAGCGCCAGATGCCTTTAGCCGTTCGACGATCTCAGCCAAGTTCTTTCGATACTGCTTTACATCCGCCTGTTGCGGGTCATTGGGATCGTTACTATTCTTTCCCGTATCCGGTTTCACATGCTTGATGTCATGCAGGCCAAAGTTGAAGTGAATAATATCCCAGCGTTCTTCACCGATCCACTTGTCGATATACCGTTTCCCATTGGTGGTCCCCTGACAGTTCTCAGGCTCGCCATTCGCATCGAAAGGCCGTGTCACCATCGCTTCTCCTTTCATCATCTCCTGAACGAAGGGCAAATAGCCGATCGAAATTGAATCCCCGATTATCAGTACCTTAGGCATTTCGTTCGAAGCTTCCATCATTACGACTCCCGCTAGTAACGCGAAACCCGCGACCGACATTTTCAATCTGAATATACATTTCATTCACTTTATTCTAAAAAACTCAGTTTACCCACGAATCACTCGAATTAGCCCGAATCGATACACTATTTAGGGTCGAATATTATTAATAAATCCTAGATTTGCGATATTGCTACGCCATCTACGCTTCGCTTCGTCTTGGGGAGCCCAACAGCCTTACTCTACACATTGCCCTTGCGCATTTCCTTTACGGCGTGATTTGCCGCTCTCGCAGTCAAGGCCATGTAAGTGAGCGATGGGTTTTGCGTAGAGGTTGACGTCATGCACGCGCCATCTGTAACGAAAACGTTCTTACAGGCATGCAACTGATTCCACTTGTTGAGCAATGACGTCTTCGGATCCTTGCCCATACGGATTCCGCCCATCTCATGAATATCGAGACCGGGAGCTTGTTTCGCATGGGTCTTCTTTATATTCTTAAATCCTGCCGCTTCGAACATCGCCTCCAGCTGCTCCAATGAATCGGCTTCCATTTTTCGATCGTTCTCATCGTAAGCGATATCAATCTTAAGCAACGGCATTCCCCAAGCATCCGTTCGCTCAGAGTCTAGGCTCACAGAATTGCTTTCCTTCGGAATGGTCTCGCCCATCATGTAAGCGCTAACGCTCCATCCTCCCAATTTGGGATTCAATAGGCTCTCCTTCAGTTCCTCGCCAGTTCCCGATTTATCGCTCCACGTTCCTCGGTTAGCGGAAAACCCAGTGGCATAACCTCTCAAGAAATCCGTTTCCTGTTTGAACACATTTCGGAAACGCGGAATGTAGGTCGAACCAGGGCGACTACCGAAAACTGCGAATTCCTCTAACCCATCGAACTTCGCCCTAATCTTCGTGTTGTAATTATGGAACGCGGCAAACTTACCCATCAGTCCATTGTCATTGCCTAGACCATTCGGGAAGCGACTCGATTTCGAGTTCAACAGAATTAAATTCGAATTATAGGCCGAAGCATTAACGAAAACGATCTTGGCGTAGTACTCGACCGATTTCTTTGTATTCGAATCTATAACACGCACTCCCGTCGCTTTCCCCTGCTTCTCGTCAAAGATGAGAGAGTGCACCACGGAATCAGGTCGCAGAGTTAGGTTCCCGGTTTTCTCCGCCCATGGTAATGTAGAGCTATTGCTGCTGAAGTAACCTCCGAATGGGCAGCCCCGCCGACAGAGTTTTCGGCTCATGCACTGCGAACGGCCTTGCTTAATTTGCTCCGGTCCTGCCTTCGAAAGATTCGCGTAACGGGAAGCGATCAGGTGACGCCCCTCGAACTTTTCCGCCAACGTTTCCTTAAAATGATCCTCGAGAGCGTTGAGCGGATACGGTGGTAAGAATTCGCCGTCCGGCAATTCCGCCAAACCATCCCGATTACCCGAGATGCCTGCAAATTTCTCCACGTGACTGTACCAAGGCTCGATGTCCTTGTAACGGATCGGCCAATCGACCGCATATCCATCGCGAGCCGGACCGTCGAAATCGTATTCGCTCCAGCGTTGCGTCTGCCGCGCCCAGATCAACGACTTCCCCCCGACCTGATACCCACGTATCCAATCGAACGGTTTTTCCTGCACGTACGGGTGCTCGGCATCCTTCACGAAAAAGTGATCCGAATCTTCCTGCCACGCTTCTGCTCGACTTAAGATCGGATTAGCTTCGCGAGCCTTCCGAGCAATCTCGTTTCGATGCTCGAATTCGTAAGGCATCTTATTCGTTGTGGGATAGTCGACAATATGCTTCACGTCGCGCCCACGCTCCAAAACCAAAGTCTTCAGCCCTTTTTCGGTCAGCTCCTTCGCTGCCCAACCTCCGCTGATACCGGACCCGATGACAATCGCGTCGTAGCTGCGCTTTTTTACGCTGTCTATATTCGTATTAGCCATCTCTATTAGCTTTTGAAGTTACTCGCAGGATAGTACCCGTCATAAGGATCCGGAATCATCTTATGCGGCAGCAAGTCAGTCATCACGTATTGGGAAACCAAATATCCTTGAATCGCTCGATTTTTCACGAGCGTATTGAATGCTGCCAATTCAGTCGAAACCTCCTTCTTGCGATTGAGACTTTCAAGCAGCTTTTTCCGCTGAGAGGGCTTACAGGCGACGAACCTATTTCCAAATTGCTTTTTCGCCAGATCGTCCACCGAAGCCAAGCCACTCACGAGTAGTTTCTGGTCTTTCGCTCCATGGCAGTCGTCAACCATCTTCAAGACGAATAGGTGGACCTTTAATTCTTGGGCGCCCGGCGTATCCGTCGCCGGAATCAGCGTCTCTACAATCTCCGCCAAGAAAGCCTCTTGATCGGCATCGATATTCAGAGCATCCAAGCTAATAGACGCGCCATTCGCTCCTCGCAATGATGCCGGTAGCAAAACCGCCCCACTGGCGATTAGAAGCATGTTTCGCAACGCTGACCTTCTTTCCATAACTCAAAAAATACCCAAATAACCCCAGGAGAGTCGAGCCAATCATCATGCGAATTTTGCTTGGGATTCCGAACGAAGCGTCGATTCTGGGACGACCGCGATTCTTAAGCGTCCTACATGCGAATTCCCTATCGTAGGACCGGAGCTCTTGACGTGGCGCTGCCTTGGCGAAGAAAGCGGGTAGGGCTGCTTGTCCCCCAAGCAGCCGTGGAAGTCGCATTGACCGATTCGGTTGCCAAGGGACTGGCAACCCTACCATTCGGCAGAAATAAACGCACCCACTGTAGGGTCGGCACTCGCGCCGTGCCGCGAATGAAGATCAAACCCGAACAAGGCGTCATAGCGCAAGCCCCAGCCCTACAATCAACGAAACCCAAACCCATCTGACTATCCCGAAGGCAAACAACGAATATCCTGGAACTTCAGCAACTCTCCAGATTGGCTACTTGCTTCCAATCCGAATCAACGATGATCACAGCAGAAGAAGCTCTCGACCGACTCCAAGCAGGAAATAAACGATTTGCCTCCGGAAACCACGAAATCGCATTACTAGACATTGAAAAGCGCAGAGCCGCGCTTACTGAAGGCCAAGAACCCTTCGCCATCATTCTTGGCTGCTCCGATTCGCGCGTTCCCGCCGAAATCGTATTCGACCAAGGGCTAGGCGATCTATTCGTCATTCGGGTCGCAGGCAACATCGTCGCCCCTTCCCAAATTGGAAGCATCGAATTCGCCGTTGAACAATTCGGAACGCCGCTCGTAATCGTTCTAGGGCATTCCGATTGCGGCGCTATCTCAGTCACGCTCGATAGCCTAGAGAACCCAAGCGAACATCAACAGTCCAATCTGTATTCGATAGTCAACCGCGTTCGCCCTTCCCTGGAACCGCTCCTCGCAACCAATCTTCGGAACGATCGAAAAGCGCTGCTAAAGCAAGCCGTTCGGGCCAATATTCGAGCCTCCGCGAACCATATCCGACATAGCTCTCCAGTCCTCGAACAGCACCATCAAAACGGCAAATTGCTAGTCGTCGGAGCCAAGTATTCACTGGAAACCGGAGTCGTCGATTTCTTCGACGGAATGCCCACTTAATTCGAGACGAGTTACTCTCTTCTGGCATATACCTCGAAGCTTGCTTCGTTGCTAATTTTGGTAGGGACCGATCTCCGAGCGGCCACTGAACGATGTAATCATTCAGAACCTTCAGCAATAATGGCCGCTCGGAGATCGGCCGCTACCTTTTGAACACCTCGGGGCTTGCCTCGGAAATCCTTTACTCGTAAGTCTTCTGTACTCCCCTATCTTTGGGATCGGGAGCGGTAAACGAGAGTCCTTCGGGACGAGCGGTCGCATCGGCGATACGTCCATCCAGCAGCTTCACTAGTTTAGCCAGATCTTTCCGGTATTCCGGATTCTTGGCCAAGTTCACCAATTCCTCGGGATCGTTTCGCTGATCGTATAGCTCGAGATTATCGGGAGATCCTTCTTTCCACTTCGTAATCCGAAAATCTCTCGTCCGTAATGTGTATCCGTTTATCAATTGCGTAAACGAATTTGATCGTGGCGCTTTTGAAACATTTTGCAGAACGGGTCTAAGGCTCACGCCTTTCACGTATTCGGGCGGTTTCGGCAAACCGGCTAAATCGCTTAACGTCCGATAGAAATCAATCATTTCAGCAAATGACTGAGATCGCTTTCCAACTTCCTTCATTCCCGGTGCCGACAAGATCAATGGTACGCGATCCGCGTTTTCGAAAAGCGTATTTTTCTGAAAGTGCCCATGTTCTCCCATGTGGTAACCATGGTCCGAACTAAACAGCACGATCGTGTCATCGCGCAATCCAAGCTCATCAAGAGAATCAAGCAGACGCCCAATTTGAGCATCGACGAACGATATCGTCGCATAATACGCGTGCATAGCCTTCCGAGCAGTCTCCTCTGGAAGATCGATTTGAGGCTTGAAAGCGGTGACGGTCTTCTTAGCGGGACCTGGCAGCGTATCCAAATAACCCTCCGGAATAGTTGGAACCGTTATTTGGCTCGGATCATAGAGATCGAAATATTTTTTCGGAGCCACGTATGGCGTGTGCGGTTTGTAGAAACCGACCGCCAAGAAAAACGGCGTATCGTTATCGGCGTATTGCTTCAGAAGCCCAATCGACTCCGTCGCCACTTTGCCATCGGTTTGCTCCTCGTCCGTCCCCTCAGCGGCAAGCCAACTTAAAGTTGCTCCAAAAGAACCCGGCCTCAGCGAGAATATTTTGTCCTCTTCGTCCTTATCCCGGCCTCGAGGATTGATCTTCGTATTCCACGATGCCGGATCGTCATGCCCATCCGTGCCAACGCCTTTCGGATTATCGTAGTGGTAGATTTTTCCAACCCGGGCGGCCATGTATCCGCTGCGCATAAAATGCTGCGAAAGCGTTACCGCGTCGGGAACGTAATTTCGGAATAGCCGACGCAATACCGTCACTCCATTTTGCTCTGGATACAATCCCGTCATAAAACTCGCCCGAGACGGTCCGCAAACCGGATAGTTGCAATACGCATTCTCGAACAACACGCCTTGGCTGGCTAGGCGATCGATATTGGGCGATTTGACGAGCGGATGCCCATAGCTCCCCAGATCGCAATTCAAATCATCCGTCATAATGAACAGGACGTTCGGCTTCTCGCTGGCGAAAGCGAAAGCTCCGAGGGCAATTTTTAGGAAAAGTCCAATTTTTAGTAATTTCATCATCTTTACAGGGTTTAAGCTCCGAAGGTACAATTTGGACAGCGAATCAATTTGCACGCAAGCGAGCAGGCACCCATTCGAATCAACCCCAAAGCCTTTCACCTCGATTTTTACGGGATCAAATACTTATCGCTTGCAAGCCTAACCAAACAGTTCGATAGGTTTCGGAAAAATCGGGTGATACGCCAAGATGTCCGTCCAATCGAATACACCATCCAAACTTCGGAGTAATATGCGACTCTCCGTCATCGAGGGAATCGTCGCCATGCCGCTAGTCTTCATGACCATGCCGGGCAATTTCCTGCTTGCGAGCCTCGCCACCGACTTGCTTCAAGTTTCCGAGGGTAGCTACGGGATCATCGCCTCACTCCCTGCTTGGTGTAATATTATCCAACTTTTCGCGATGCCAGTCATGACGCGGAAGTCTTCGCAAAAGACGATCTGTCTAGCGTTTTCATGGGTGCATCTTCTTTGCTGGGCTCTGCTCGCGACCATCCTACCCTACATCCCTCACGACGGCAGCTGGCCTGCGGTTGTATTCATGATCTCACTCTTCGGAGCATCTAGCTTCGCATTTGCAATCATCAATATTAGTTGGACTTCTTGGGTTCAGGAATGGCTCCCTAAATGGTCGCGAGGCAAATACCTCGGAAGGCGAAACCGCATTCTTCAATGTAGTTCCGTACTCTTCCTCATCGCGGCGAGCCAAACCATCAAAGCTTTTACCGGAGGGAACCTAACCCTTGGGTTCCAGTGGATCATTGCCTCCGGAATCGTCCTAAGAGCCATCTCAATCGTCCTGCAGCAACGAATCTACTCGAACGAAGACGGCTCCCAAGATCGAAGCGGAAGCATGCTTTCGAAATTTAAGATCATCCGAAGCCACCGCTCCTTTTTCCGCTTCATTCTCTTTGGAGCCGCCTTCGGCTTCACCGCCAATTTCATGGGACCGTTCTTTCCGGTATTCATGATGAAAGCCCTCGGCATGGCAACCAACGAAGTGGGCTACGCCGTAATGACCGCTACGATAACCGGAGCCCTCGCAATGCCTATCTGGGGCAAGCTCATCGATAAACATGGATGCCGACCAAGCCTCATCATCGCCCTCTCTTGCTGGATGATCAACGGTTACCTTTTCTTCGGAACATCGCCCGAATCTCACTGGCTCGTGTATTTGATTTTCGCTACAGGCGGGATCTTCGGAGCCGGCTTTCTTTTCGGGTCCTTCGTGATGCTACTCAAGCTCGTCCCTAAAGAAGCCAAAACCGCATCCATCAGTCTAAACCTCGCGACCACCTCTTTCGCCGGCGCGTTGTCTCCAATCGCGGGTGGATTTATCATCGAATGGGCAGAACGGCATAACGACAGCTTCCTAAACGTCTTCCATGCGCTTTCCGGAATTCACCACAGCCTTGTACTGCTCACCGTTTTGATTCTCTTCACGATCGACGAACCCAAGTCATCTTCCATTCGTCAGGCAGTCGGTTCTATGCGGGCTCTTAGACAAGCTGGCGCAGCGCTCGGTTTGTCCTATTTGATGAACTACAGTTTCATCAAACGGCGAAACGATGACGAGCATCCCTAACGCATACTCTCCCAGCTAGCGCAATGGTAGGGCAACGACGTCCCGGCGTGCCGCTCAAATAATATCTGCGCCCTTTGTTTGCCACCCCGGGGCAAGCCCTCGACTCCGTCGCCCGCGGATAAACCGCGGCGGGGCATCACGGCAACCAAACGCTTCGCGCTTCGGGGCTTGATGTTTCGAGCGTAGCGACACATTCATCGCAAGATATAGCTCGCCGCAAGCGGCGGGGAATGAACCCAGTTGCGATTCAATTCGATTTCGATGTAGGGCTGGCGCTTGCGCCATGCCGCGTAAGAGGGATAATGATCTTCCATCGCGGCGTGGCGCAAGCGCCAGCCCTACAGGTCATGACTTTCTAAACAGTCTCTTAGACATACCAAGGCTAACGCGCTGAGCTACCTTCCTCTCTTATACTTCGGAACATCGACGCCCATCAACTCCGACAGCTTCGGGCGAATGGCCTCAGCCCAGATCTCATAACCCGCTTCGTTCGGATGCAAACCATCCGGCATGATCGTCTGCGGTAAGCGACCTTTCTTGTCGCGGTACGTGCTGCCTATATCCAGAAAATTGATCCATTTTCCATCATCCAGTTTCTCGATCAGACGATTTGCCATCACCACATTCGCTCCAGCCCAAGGATCCGAACTCACACGCGGAAAGATCGCCAAAAGCAAAATCTTCGTTTTAGGCAACCTCGTTCGCAGTCCTTCGCAAACCGCCTCCACGCCTTCCGCTATTTCCTGAAACGTATTCGCTCTCCAATTATTTGTCCCAATCATGACAACTGCTACCTTTGGAGAAATGCCGTCTAGCTCGCCATCGTTAAACCGCCACAAAACATGTTCGGTCCGATCTCCGCCAAACCCCATATTTACGGCATTAAACGGTTCGTAAACTTGCTGCCATATTTTAGTTCCCGTTCCCGTCGTATCCCAGCCATGCGTAATCGAATCGCCCACGAAAATGAGATCGACGTCCTTTTTACTCCTGGTCGCCTTAATCGCTTCGTGACGCCCCATCCACGTTTCGCCACCCTTGTTATTCCAAACCTGGTCAGGACGCGGAATGGGAACTAATGCAGTATTCTCGGCCGCAGCGAACGGAACGACAATCAAGGAAAGCAGGAGTGACAGGGTAACATAAAAGCGCATTGCAGAACCATGAACGCTTAAGCGAAAAAGGAAAGAGCGAAAGCCAACGAATCGAGACCGATTCGTGGGGCAGCAAGGTACTACTATTGCAATGAGCTAGGGTTGCTTATCCCAAGCAACCGCAGATTAATGACCTCAACTGCTGCGGCGGTTCGGGACGAACCAGCCCTACCTTTTATCTAATCCCCCAACTCTTTGATCTTAAAACGTTCGAGAAACGCTGGCTCGTGTTCGCGCTTCATGATGCCTTCGATTCTTTCTACAACCTCAGGATACTGCTTAGCGACGTCGTTCTGTTCGCGCGGATCGGTTTTCAGGTTGTACAACTCCAAGGCCATATTGCCTTTGAATATATTCTTCCTGCGCGCTTTCCAGTCGCCCATACGGACGGCTTGCTGGCCTTCGTATGAAGGGAATTCCCAATACAAAAACTCATGAGGCGTTTGGTTCTTGCCCAGCAATGTAGGCAGAAAGCTCAATCCATCGATATCCTCCGGAGTTGTCGCCCCCGAAACCTCGCAAAGCGTAGGCAACACATCCCAGAATGCAGAGGTGTGCTGCGACGTACGCCCGCCCTTAATCCGACCATTCCAACTCGCGATCATTGGAACGCGAATACCGCCTTCGGTTGAAAATCCTTTCGCCCAGCCATACTCGCTCTTAAATGGTTCCGCGCTAGCGAAATACGCCGAATCGCTGCCTCCATTATAAGTAGGCCCGTTATCGCTCGAAAAGATAATAAGAGTGTTATCATAAAGACCCAATGTTTTGAGCTCCTTAATAATATCGCCCACTTGCTCGTCCAGATACGAAACCATCGCTGCGTAAGCAGCCCGAGGCGTGCGATGGGGGAAATACCCCTCGTCGCCCAGATAAGGTTCTTCCGGGCCAAACTTCTTCTGGTAGCGCTTCACCCATTTCTCCGGCGCCTGTAATGGAACGTGCGAAAGCGGCGACGCGAAATAGAGAAAAAACGGCTCGTCCTTATTATTCCGAACAAATTCGAGCGCTTCGTTCAGCATCAACTCCGGAGCGTAATCGGTCAGCTCGAATTTCGCGTAACTAGCAGGATCATTCGGATCGGCTCCTTCGGGAATTTTCGTCCCCGGTACAACCAACTCGTTATCCAGCCAATGCTTCTCCTCGTTTCGCCACAAGTGCTTCGGGAAAAGCGTATGCGCCTGACGCTGACAATTATAACCGTAGAAAAAGTCGAAGCCCTTCTTCGTTGGGATGCTATTCGTAAGCGGCGCTCCTAAACCCCATTTGCCCACGAGCGCCGTTTTATAGCCGACCGACTGCAACACGGATCCAACAGTAACGGTTCCATCAGGAAGCGGACGCTGCCCCTCCAAGTTCGAATCGTCGACCGCCGCCGCGAAATTCCACGTATCGCCGCGTTCCTTCCATTCGTCGTTACCGCGAATGTAGGCATGCCCTGGATGTTTTCCTGTCAGCAGCATACAGCGCGAAGGAGCGCAAACAGGCGAACCCGAGTAGTGCTGAGTAAAACGAATACCACCCGCTGCCAGAGCATCGATATTCGGCGTCTCGATTTTCTCCTGACCATAACACCCGAGCTCTCCATAACCCAGGTCGTCCGCCAAAATGTACACGATGTTCGGCTTATCCGCCGAAAACACGTGAATCGAAAAAGCCAATACGGCTAGAATTGAAAAGAGCGTTTTATTCATTTCTATATTCCTTATACCTATCTAATCCGTAGCTCAGTACTTTAGCCTGAGCATTGTTCTGGCGGCTCACGCTAAAGCGAGTGAGCTACATTCTTCCTGGGCGACCTTCAGCCTTATTCCTTAAACCTTCAGCCTTAAACTATCCGACAATCCCCAACGGCTTTGTGTTCTTCCACTCGCCACGAGTGAAATCCGGGAATACTTGAGGAGCTCCTTCTTGAGCAACCGATGCTTCGCTCAATGGACCGACCGCGCTCCAGAAAGCGCCCTCATAGACGTTCTGATCAAGCGCTTGTCCTAAGCGCAGACATTCGATCATCCGATAACGCATTATAAAATCCATCCCGCCATGTCCGCCCATCTTCTCAGCGAGCTCTCCGAGACGCTTGTAAAGAGGGTGTTCATACTTCTCGAAGATCTCTTTTAGCTTATCGCCTTCGGCCCACTGGTGATGGCTATCAGTTGCCCCTTCGACGCCACTTTCAAAAGCCACTCGGGTTGGAAATCCAGCCAATGTACCCTTAGTGCCTTGGATAAGATTGTGACGCGAATACGGGCGTGGACTCGTTTCGTCCCACTGCACCATGATCGTCCGACCCAAATTGGTTTTGATCAACGATGTATTCAAATCGCCACCCTTGAAGTCCAGCTGATTCCATTTGTGGTCCGCAGGGAAGTTAGCTTCCGCGTATAGATTGCGTCCCCTACCCGGTGTCGAAAACGAAACTAAACGACCGAAGTTATCGTCTCCACGAGCGAGATTCATGTACTGAGCAACTGGACCAAGTCCATGAGTCGGATACAAATTCCCATCGCGATTAGAATAATGATGCGTTCTCCATGAACCAGTACTCCGCTCGCTATTCATCTGACCACGCAATTCGTGAATATAAGCTGCCTCCGCATGCAGCGGTTCGCCGATCAATCCCTGACGGCACATGTTAAGATAGATCAACTCTTCGCGGCCGTAATTGACGTTCTCCATCATCATACAGTGTTTACCGGTCGTTTCCGAAGTATCCACGATCTCCCACATTTCTTCATTGGTCAATCCAAGCGGAACTTCCACGAATGCATGGGCTCCAGCCTTCATGGCTTCGATCGCCATTGGCGCGTGCAGTACCCACGGCGTCGCAATCAATACCATATCAGGCTTAACTTCCTGAAGCATCTTCTTCCAACTGTCGCCATTTTCATGGTACAGCTTAATATCCTGGTGACGCGTTCCATTGCCGAGGGCGACGCATTTGTCTTTCGCCTTCTCAGCCAAATCTTGGTATAAATCGCAAATCGCGACCACTTCGGTGCCTTCGATTTCGGCTATCTGACTATTATGACCACTGCCCCGCGCGCCAACGCCGATGAAAGCGCAGCGAACCGTTCCCAATTTCGGCGCGACAAAATCACCCATGTACTTAGCTCCCGAACGCCGCGAAGAAGCTCCACCCTTTTTAGCCACCGCGCAACCAGCGACTATGCCCACGCCTACAGCGCCGACAGCTTTAACGAAATTACGGCGTGATTTTTCGCTCTTTTCCATAATGTCCAAATTTTATTTTCAATTAATAACTGCCCCTCAATAACGGCCAGTTTCAGTTCTACAATTTCCCGCTAACCGTTTTAGAACGAACCAGCTTCACGCCCAAAAAGGCAGCAACTGCGATAAGGACCAACGCAAATAAATACTCTCCGTAGATCAACTTCCCGATTCCGAACAGAAGTCCATAGACAGCGACGATACCCATCAACGCTTGGCCGATCTGCGGCGCTAGCGAATCTTGCTTCGGAAGGAATTCCTTCGAATGCTCTCGAACGGGATTCCATCCGATTCCGCCGGGACGAGCGCGCTTGTAGAACATAAGCAAGGTTTTCATATCGCTCGGCGGGGTAATCAGCGTGACGGAAACCCAAACGACAGTCGTCATGGCGATTGAAATTATGAGTTCCAACCACCACGCGATATCCGGATCGAACACTTTAAACAAAACAGCGAAAGTAAACGAAGCGGTCAATGCAGAGAGTTCGCTAAACGCGTTAATTCGCCACCAGAACCAACGTAGGATAAACAGCAATCCAGTACCTGCTCCGACCTGCAGTAAAATTTGAAACATATCCAAAGCGCTCGTCAATTGAAGCGCCAATCCGCCGGCCAAAACCATCATGATCGCTGTCGAAATCCGTCCAACTAAAACCTGCTCTTTATTCGAAGCCTTCTTATTAACGAAGCGTTTGTAGAAATCGTTTACGACATACGAAGAACCCCAATTCAAATGGGTCGAGATCGTAGACATGTAGGCCGCGATCAACGAAGCGAGGACCAGCCCCAGCCAACCAGTTGGAAGAAACGTAAGCATTGCTGGATACGCTAGGTCATGACCCAATTTATCGTTGGGCACTGCATCTTCCGGAAATTCATTACGGAGAGATGTAAGCCCTGACTTTTGAATTTTCAAACCTGCCAAGAGTTGCTTATCCGCTTCACTCACCTGTCCGGGATCATTCTCCAAAATCTCTGCCAACTCCACCATTTCAGGTGTATTCAACATTTCCTCTGCATTATCTCGAACAAGATCGGAATCCATCGGGAATACAACCAACGACGCCAAAGCAACCAAGATCCACGGCCAAGGACGCAAACCGTAATGCGCGAAATTGAAGAAGAGAACCGCACCTGTAGCGTGACGCTCATCTTTCGCAGCCAACATACGCTGCGCGACATACCCACCGCCACCTGGCTCAGCGCCGGGATACCAAACGCTCCACCACTGCACGACCAAGGGAATCACAATTAACGTCATCCAAAGATTCAGATTATCGTCGGTCAATGCGCCCGAAGCATCGCGCTCGACGGCAGGAAAGAAACTCAATTTATCAGCAATATTCGGATTAGCGAGCAAGCCCTTCAAGGAACCAACATCCGCATGTCCAAGCGCGAAATACGCAGCCGCGATCGAGCCACCCAGAGCCATTATAAATAAAAGGAAGTCTGTAAACACTACACCACGAAACCCGCCCAGCGACGAGAAAATCACCGTCACTAACGAAGCCCACACAATACAATGCCAAGGCTCCAACCCAAACATCACTCCACCTATCTTAATAGCCGCCAAGGAGACAGACGCCATGATCATTATATTGAAGAAAACCCCGAGATAGATAGCCCGAAAACCTCGCAAGAATGACGCGCTTTTCCCACTGTACCGAATCTCATAAAACTCGATATCCGTCATGACTTCCGTCCGCCGCCAAAGCTTGGCATACAAAAAGACGGTCACCATTCCGGTGATAAGAAACGCCCACCAAACCCAATTGCCGGCGACGCCATTCTGACGTACGATATCCGTTACCAAATTCGGTGTATCCGTCGAAAATGTGGTAGCCACCATCGAAAAGCCCAGTAGCCACCATGGCATTCCACGACCTCCCAAAAAGAACTCGCCAGAATTCTTGCCGGCGACCTTGGCGACCCAAACGCCGATTAGCAGAACAACGAAAAAATAGACCCCAATAATAATCCAATCGATAGTGGCTAGTTGCATAGTTTTTTTAGGTGAAACGAGGGTTTTAAGGAGATGTGCGAGGGAACGGTCTGCTTGTATTAAAGAACGCCATTGGAGTTTGAAACAATTGCTAAAAGGGCCACGAGAAGCGTTACAAAGCGAAGATGCTATCCATTGCGCGAGAGGTATTGTAGATCAACGTTTCAGGAGCATGCTTGTAGAATGGCACCGGGGGAATCATTTCAGCTGCCACCCAACCATCATAGCCGCTCGCTTTCAAGGACTGAACAACCGCTGGCCAATTCACGTCGCCCGAAAGCAAATCCACGAAACCGTCCACCGAACCAACCGCACGGCGATAATCTTTCACGTGAACCCGACGAATACGATCGCCTAGTATCGAAATCCAATGCTCCGGGTAACCCGTCGCTAGAACATTACCCACATCGAAGTAGCTACCGACTCGCTCGTCATTGAACTGATCGATGAACTGCCCCATTTCCCGCGGGCTCAGAAGAAACTTATTCCACACGTTCTCTATGCACATAGTAACCCCAAGCTCCTTCGCGAGCGGCAATGAATCCGCCACAAACGCGGTCGCGCGATCCCATACAAGATCATAGGAAAGTTCCTCGCAGCCAAGGATAAAGTCCGCTCCGACTGATCCCGGCACGACCAAAACCGCGTCGATACCCAAGCGGGATGCGACACGAATTTGTTTTTCCAACACTGTCTTGGCGCTCGCTCGCGTTTCCGCGTTTTCGCTCGCTGGATTGAATTCCCAGTACATGCCCGTTGCGAGGCCACTCAGAGTCAGACCCGATTCAGCAGCGAGCTCGCCAATCTGATCGATCTCCGCATCGCTACTTCCCAAAGTGATCGGACCATCGCCGCTGACATCCAGCTCGAATCCTTCGAATCCCGCATCTTTCGCGAGCTTCATTTTTTCCTTTAATGACCAGTCGCCGTAGAACGACCATATGCTTATCGATTTTTTCATGAGGTAATGATTTATTCAATTTTTCTAGGAATTCGAAACGTAGGGCTGGAGCTTGCTCCATGCCGCGTTGCCGAAGCTTTTCTGAACGATTGCATCATTCAATGGCCGCTCGGAGATCGGCCGCTACCAATACTAGCAACGACGCAAACGTCGGCCCTACACAATAAAAGCTCTAACAAGAGCTTGTTCCTTCCCCTAATTCAATCTCCTTTAGCGTCAAAGCCAGAGACTCTCGAGCATCTTCCAATGTCGCGATCGCCGGCGCATTTCCCTCGCTGAGGCATTTCACGAAATACTTCAATTCATTCAGGTAGCCACCCAAGTCCGAAACATTGCCCTCACCACTCTGCGATTCGCCAGCATCGGTTTGAACGACATCCAAAGCAGTCGGCGGCGCATCGCCTTCGCAAATCGTTAATCCTTTGCCATTGCTCGAATCAAAATCGAGAACCGCATTATCATAAACTGCATGGAATGCCATTTGAAATCCCCAGTTCTTCGGGTAGTTCCATCCTCCCTCCGAGCTAACGGTCACCGAGTCGTACTCCATCAGGCTAAATACATGAACCGGACCGCTAAAATCGCGTGTCACTTTACTTGTAACTGAATTCGGCTGTCCCAATAGAGCCAATACAAAATCCGTATCGTGAATATGCAGATCCAGCGCAGCGCCGCCCGATTTCGATTCGTCGTTCAGCCAATTCTCGATACCATAGTCTGGACGTCCTGCTCTACGGGCTAGGCTCAAACTTAACAGTTTCCCACCATCACCGCTTTTATTGTAATCCATCAAGCGCATATACTCCGGCCAGAAACGAATACAGTGACCAACTTGGGCAAACGTTCCATTCGCTTTCGCAGCGCTCAAGATCGCGTCCGCGTCCTCCACCGTTAACGCGAGTGGCTTTTCGCAAAACAAAGCCTTACCTGCTTCGATCGCTTCGATCGCGTAATTCTTATGCAAAAACGTCGGCATGCAAACGTCGACAAAATCACATTCGACTGCCGCTAAAGCCTCGCTTAATTCAGCGAATACCGGAGCCGGGCAACCCAGCTTTTCCAGTTTCTCCACGGACTCGGCGATCCGTCCATCAACCACCGCTACCAACTCCACGTCTGGCAAGCTCTTATAGATCTGGGCATGCATGCCTCCCATGAACCCGCATCCCACAAGGATGCCCTTTAGTTGTTTTGCATTATCTTCCATTATAAAAATTTACTTACGCGATTAACGATATCTTCCGAAAGTTGAGCGACCTTATCCGTTATAAACGCCTCCATTGAGAGACTAGCATCTTCAACCAGCGGTTTGAGCTCTACTCCCCAGGCAACCGACGAATAAAGGTCCGATCCATGCGAATCAAAGAAAGTCGCATTCGCGCGACGTCTTCCTTGGACCGCTAAATCATAGCGTTTTCCACCGGTTATCTGCGAATCGAATACGGCATTCAAAGACTCGGTCAGCTCCGAATACGCTCCACAGTCCATTAAAACCTTATCCGAATCAGCAAGCCAGTCGAGTCCCCGCCAAACTTCGCAACCGATTACTCGGTCGGGAATATGGTGTTCGGCCGTTCGCCTTAAGGCTTCTATACAACGCGCTAAAACCGCAACGTGAGCATCGTGTTTATCTGCCGGTTGATGCACGTAAACCGTAGTCGGTTTCATCTTACGCATCAGTTCGACCAAATCACCAATCACCTTTTCGGTAGCCTCTACTTTGACGTCCTTACTCTGATAGTCGAGTTGAAACTGAGCGCTATAACGACCGAGCTCAGCCGCTTTCCGCTGCTCCTCTCTCCGGACCACGCGCATATCCTCATCAGTGTAGTTGGCGTACGGCCCCAAGCGAGAACTGTTTCGTCCATCGGTCACTGTAATCCCCGTAAACCACTGATCTTCCGATTCGTAGCATGCGGCGATTCCCTCGTAAGCCATGAACTCCAAGTCATCCTGATGAGCCCCGATACCGAGATGCGTGGTTCGACTCAACGCATCGTCAATCGACAAATCGTCGCGTATCCAAATATCGGCTCCAGGTTGCGTTAGCGTCGACATAAAACAAAAAACCTCAATCCCTTAGGAGCTTAGCAAATCTTCTAGTTCAATTTTCTTAAATGCTTCGATTGCCTCGTATTCGGCCATCCCTACATCATCGTAAGCCGCAGCAGTCGAGCGATTGACCTCATCCGTCTGTTGCCAAATCTCACGATGTGATGCCGCGCGAAACGGAAATTGACTGCGCTGCGAGCGATACTGAAAGCTAGCCTCGATCTTCGATGCCAATTCATCCGGACTCAACGGCACTGCCATATCGATTTCGAAAAGCGGCCACTCTTGCCCGACCGCGCGGTAGCTCCAAACGCGACAATGCTTCATCCACGCCTTGTCTTTCAGCTGCTTCATCGCTTCGCAAAACAGACGGTAGCACACCCCCGAAACCGAACCGGGATCCGCCAAGCCGCCGCTCACGTATACCTGATGCGGCTTAACGCGTTCCAACAAGGATACCAACGCTTTTACGTCCTCGTCGCTCGTAACGAAATTCCGGTACCGGCCCTTTTCGTAGAATGGCAAATCGAGAAACTCCTGCGCCTCGCGATCGATCTTCAAAATCCGAGCCGCATCGCGCGCCTCATTGCGACGTACTAACGCTTTGATACGTCGAACCGCTTCCGAGTCGTTATCCTCTTCACGCTTATCTTCGATTTCCTTCAGGATCACATCCGCGAACTGACCCAAACTAAGGCCATCGCCTTTCTTGAATTCCATCTCTCGCTCCAGCTCGCTCATCAAAGCCAAAGTCTGTTTCGCCAAATTATCCGGAACCGCCAAATTGCCTGAGCTCAGATAAGCCAACGTTACTTCGGAACCTTGGTTCCTCAAACGATGTGCCGTCCCCCCCATGCAGAGAATATCTTCGTGCGGCTCGGACCCTAAGACCAAAACGCGCTTGGGAAACGGAGTTGAACGCTCTGGGCGATTTGTATCGTCCGCATTCGGTTTTCCGCCAGGCCAGCCTGTAATCGTATGCTGCGTTTGATTGAAAACCGTGATATTTAGCCCATAGGCCGGTCCCAATTCAATCAACAATTCACCGAGACCATGCTCGTTATAATCCGAATCCTGCAGCTTGAGAATTGGCTTCTTAACCGTGTTCGACAACCAAAGCACCGCCTTGCGAATCAAACGAGGCGTCCACTCTACTGAACCGACCAGCCAGGGAACGCGAAAACGTATCAGTTCTTCCGATGCCGTTTTATCGATAAAGAAACGCACATCGTCATGCCCTTGCAGCAAACTGGCAGGCAAATTCTCATTCGGCTTCCCCTCGACCGCATCGCGCACGACGGATGCCTTAGACTGTCCCCAAGCCATCAATACGAGTTTACGTGCCTTCAGAATGGTCCCCACCCCCATAGTGATCGCAAAAAGCGGCACGTTCGCTTCGCCCAAGAAATCGCGAGCCGCGTCCAAACGCGTCAGCGGGTCCAAGGTCACCAAGCGCGTTTTCGAATCTCGCGCCGATCCCGGCTCATTGAAACCGATATGCCCTGTCCGGCCGATTCCCAAGATCTGATAATCAAGCCCACCAGCTTCTTCGATAGCCTTTTCGTATGAATCGCAAAAGCCATAGACATCCGAGCGGTCCACGGTCCCCGAAGGCACGTGCACTTGATCCTTCGGGATGTCGACGCGCTTGAAAAGCCGCTCCCACATGAACTGATGATAGCTTTCCGGGTGCTCGTCAGACAGACCGAAATACTCGTCCAAATTAAAGGTGATGACATTGCGAAAGCTCAGTCCCTCTTCCTTGTGAAGCCTTACCAGCTCGCGATAAACCGGCAGCGGCGTAGAACCTGTCGCCAAGCCAAGCACAGCATTCAATCCTTCCTTAGCGCGCTCCCTAATCAACTGCGCGATTTCCGCTGCAACAACCGCTGCAGCCGCTTCCGAATCGCGGCAAATTTGAGTGGGGATACGTTCGAATTGCTCTTCTTCTCGGGCCATAATGCGTAAGGAGAGAAGAATAGCATTGTTCAGATAGCAAAAACTTTTCATTATACATTCATTTTTTAGCACTTCCGATTAGATGCGACTTCCACTGATACAAAATGCCCTCGAGCTTGGGCCTCCAGACGACTACTTTAAAGGTCGCTCTTCAGAAGACATTTGCATCCCCAGCAACATCATCCTCTTCTCCCGAACCAGTTCCCAAGAACTGCAGCGCCGTAGCTTCGACAGCTACCCGCATCACCGCTTTGTTCTCGTGTTTAGCCTCATGACGACTGGTTCGCTTACGGTCGACGGAATCCAATGGCAGATCGAACCCGAGCAAGGCTTTTTGATCTTTCCGTATCAATTCCACTACTACTCCGAGCTGGCAAAGCCGAACATCCTCTGGCTCATCCTTACCTTCGAACTAGAGAATCCCGTCATCATGGAGTCTTTCCGCAATCGGCTCATCTCCCTGGACGCTGACTCAATGGCTCAACTGAACGAGATCATTCAAGACTATCGCCAGCAGGACACTCTCAGAACCAATCGTCGCCTCATCCTGAAATCGGCCAGCCTCATCAATCAACTCAGAGAGCGCCTTCAAGGCGGCCCTAAAGCCGCGATCGCGAGCCAAAACACTGCCAAGCGGGCTTCGACCGAACTGATCAATGCGATACAGAGTTTCTTAACCATCAACTCGGACTCGCTGCAAAGCGTCTCCGATATCGCCGAATACCTGCACATGTCGGAGAGCAACCTGCGAGCCGTCTTCAGGCAGCATTTCAACATCAGCCTAGGCGCCTACCTAAAGAACTACCGAGCCCACCAAGCGATTCTCTACATGCAGAACCCCAACCTCAGCCTCACTGACATCGCATTCCAACTCGGCTTCACCACTCTTTCCGCCTTCTCCCGTTTCTTCAGCAACAGCATCGGCGAATCCCCCCGAAACTACCGCAATCGCTTCACAAAAGGCTCCACCTAGCCCATTCGATCGGCTAACCTGAAACGGCTCACGACAATCTAATCGAACAAAACTTCGTTCTTTCAGGACAAAAAAAGACCCTCGCCAATTAGGGCGAGGGTCTTGAAAGAATTTTGTTTATACTACCAGATTAGAACGAAAGCGTGTTCGTCAAGAACCACTGTTGCTCAACTGGGATACGAGTAAGCATAACGTCGCCTGCTGCATCGAACGTGATTGGAATATCATCGTTACCAGATTTGCGGTAGAGGTTTCTTGCATTAAGCTGAATGCTCCAGTTAGCCCTGCCGTTCATGATCGGACGGCCGTAGCGGAAGAATACATCACCATCAATGGAGTCAGGTCCGAACCATGGGTTCGCGATGTCTGGAAGATCCGTACCAAACTCGTCAACGAAGTTTGGATACCCACCAGCAACCTGATCTTGGTAACGCAGGCTACCACCGATTTGGAAGCCCTTGAGAGGTCCTTCGAGGAAATTCCAACGACCACTGACGTTCACACGCCACTCGCGTTGCTCAGCCAGCTGAGCGCCATCCTTACCCGCTTCGATACGCATTTGGCGAAGAACCGCTTCATAGCGAGTACCAATCGTTCCTTCTTCCACTTGGAAAGGAGAATCGCGAAGATCCCATAGCGAGAATCCTCCCACCGAGCCAGGAATTGGCTGCTGTAGTCGCGCCGCTTGCTCGAAAGCCAATGGAATCGCTACAGGTCCAGTATTAGCGGTAACCGTCTTCTGCTGAGCAATGTTCGCAAACAGCGTCAGGTTTTTGGTAAATTGGCCAACGATATCGATTTCATTACCTGTGGCCACGAAGTCCTGAGTAGAATTCAGGCCGATGATCGGATCATTCTCGTCCACGACTTCGCCATTTTCGAGCTCTGTTATACGGAAATTACGTTGCGATTGAACCTCCGGCACAATCGCCCCGATGATTGCTGCGTAGTACTCGTCGAACGACTCAAAGCCAGCTAGATCCGCATCGGTTCCAGACAAACGTTTGCGATTGTTCTTAAAGTCCGGACCAACATCTCCTGTATTTGGCGCGTAGCTCGCATCCCCAAATAAGGTGTAAGACGCAAGAGATCCGTCATAAATTCCAGATACATTTGGATCTGGATCATCGCCGAGAGGATTACCTCTTTTAAAACGGTCAACTGTCGTGCGAGGAACGAATTGTCCCTGAGCTGCTGCGTAATCGTCTAAATCCGCGCCGTCTGGGAGTTGTGCGAATCGCTAAGCGATCTTCGATAATCGTACGACCGAGGTCGAACGTTCCGCGAGAACCAGCCAATGTCGTTGTAGCACGATAGCCGACATCATCAGAGGCATCGACCGCAAACGGAGACAACTCGAAGATTTCATCTTCGTCGTCTTCCTGGGCCTGCACAAGCAGCCCCGTAGTTAAAAAGCCAGCTAACGCCAGCCTAGTGATATTCATTTTCATCATATTGCGTGGGTTTTCTAGGCTGGTTTAAAAACGACACGAAGGGCTAGAAACACGCAAGGGGAAGCGGATAAAAGGATGTTGAGTAAATAGAGCTTATATTAATGTAGTTCAAAAAAACGTCGAAAAGAAAGATTACCACAATCGCATTTGTAGAAACTTCTCTATTTGTCTGCAATACTTAGCATCTTCGATTATTCGTCAGGTTGTTTGTTTGGGCTGCTTTTTCAATAACTGTGAACCTGAGAAAACATTGATAGTTATCATGTCAGTATCTGTCAGCTCAGCTCTGACGGTCTCGTTTTAAAACGTCGATCAACCCGCAAAATCATTCAAATAGTCTTCTGAACGGGGTTTTAAATCTATTTCCAACAGGTCCCCTAGTACCCGTGACCCTAATGGCCAAGCCCCTTCAAGGCCTAAGGGGGACCCAAAATGAATAAAAGCCCCCAATCCCGCCCAAATTGAAAACCAACCACGTCTCTTCTTTCGGTTTTACACTTTTTTGAATTTTGACGTTGCGTCGCAACGCTAACATATCTGATAATGTCATTCTGTCAGTACGACTCATGAACATTAATCCTAAAGACCTTCCCCTGCTAGGGAGCCTCTCCCAGCGAGAGCAAGCCAAAGAAAGCATGAAAGACCTCATTCAAAGAGGTAAACTTTCAAGCCAAGGTTATATTCCATCTATTCGAGAAGCAGCCAACCTGATTGGCTTCAATCGCGACGCTGTCTGGAGAGCCTATATCGATCTCGAAAAAGAAGGATACATAGAAACCACCTCCAACAAACGCTACAAGATCCATCCAGGGGTCAGGAATTCGCCTCTCCGCACGCTCGATGTGCGCCTCATAACCGTAGGAAAGGACTCCATACGCTTTTCTGGACTACAACGATTCCATAAAACGCTCGTCGAAAATGAATCCCTCTATGGAATCCGAACTCACTTGAAATGCGCCGTCGACGCCAGTGAAATTAGACCCGAGTGGCTCGAAGGAATGGATGGCCTCATCCTGGGTGGATCCTTCGAGCATTCCGAACTATTGGAAAAGCTAACGTGCGGCATCCCCAGTATTGGAATTATCACCTCCCAAACATTGCATCACGATTTCACAATCGACACCGACAACCGATTGGCCGGCGAACTAGCCGCAACCCGCCTAATCGAAGCGGGAGCCCGATCTCCTTACCTCGTTGCTTATACGGAGCGTGACTCCAGGCACACCCTGCGAAAGCTTGGCTTCCAAACTAAATGGGTCGAAAGCGGTCGCTCTCTCGACGACATAACGGAACACTGGATTAATCCATCCAACACCTACCTACGCGTCGTCAAACTCGAACGCAAAGCGCGATCCATGCAAGATTGCGACTCTGTCTTCTGCCTCGAAAAAGAAAGCGCGATCGATCTCCTCAACATTCTGGAGCATCGGAATATAAAAGTCCCAGATTCCATAAAAGTGCTAAGCGTTGACGGCGCCTTCGACGGCCTAAAAACTAAGCCAACCCTAACTTATGTGAAGCAAATGTTCAGAGACATGGCATCAACCGCCGCAGAGAAGATGCGCCTTCTTTGCTCGTCCACTGACACCAAGAAAACCGGAACCTCGACCGAAAAGGTCCTCGTCGCTCCGCAGCTCGTCGTACGCCAATCGGCATAAAGCGGAGATAGGAATCGAACGGCGGACCCTCAGGAAGCGAATCCAATCTCATTGGCCTCGAAGCCGCAAAGAACTTTTTTTGGCGAGATACGAGCCATCCTTAGCTCTCGATTTCGAACCTTTTGTCCGCAGAGCGGACACCCATTTCCTGATCCCGCTCAGCGCATTGGCGTCAACTTAACTGAAATCGTCTAAAAACCACCCCGACGTGTCGAGGTAGCTACACCGAGAATTCGGTGTGGAGTCTGCAATAATTCTTTCAAATAGAGTTAAGTTGACGCGTATGGACTTGCCCCGGGGATCTCTATTCAAGCTGTCGCCTTTCGAAAATCGCCTGTCCAAAGCCGCCCACCGAAAGGGGAATAACATAGACAACTTCAGCCTAATCTCCATAGTCAGCGCCCTCTACAACCGAATGAAAACAACTGCTACCCTCAAAGTCGTCCTCCTTCTAGTAATCGGCTCAAGCGCCCTTTTCGCAGCCGACCGGCCCAATATTCTTTGGATCACAAGCGAGGACAACAGCCCGTACATCGGCTGCTACGGCGACCCGCTCGCCAAGACTCCCACAATCGACAAACTCGCTAAAAACGGCGTCCTCTACCAAAACGCTTACTCCAACGCAGCCGTCTGCGGACCAGCGCGAACCACTCTCATCCTTGGCATGTACCCGGCATCAGTCGGCGGCGAACACATGCGCAGCCAGGCTCCTTTACCCGCCAATATTAAGATATATCCAAAGTACCTCAGCGAAGCGGGTTACTACACCTCAAACAACAGCAAACAAGACTACAACATCGACCAATCCATGCCGGGTTGGGACGACAGCAGCAAAAACGCCCATTGGAAAAACCGTCCCAAAGGAAAGCCGTTCTTCTCCATCTTCAATACAACCGTCACTCACGAAAGCTCGCTTCATCCTAAAAAGAATACCGTAGGCCCCGGCGCGGCGCTGGACAAGATCCACGTACCCGCCTATCTCCCTGACACCCGTTTGACGCGCGAACACATTGCCAACTACTACACGCGTATCAATGAAATGGATCAATTCGTTGCCAAACAGCTCAAAGAGCTCGAGAAGGCAGGCCTGGCCGATGATACGATTGTTTTCTACTATTCCGACCACGGAGGCATCATGCCGCGCAGCAAACGCTTCATTTACGACAGCGGAACACACGTACCCCTCGTCATTCACTTCCCCAAAAAATGGGCACACCTTTCGCCTCACAAAGCAGGAACCCAAACCGATGAAATGGTCGGCTTCGTAGATTTCGCCCCAACCCTCCTCAGCCTAGTCGGAGCTAAAATCCCGGAACACATGCAAGGCCGCGCATTTCTCGGAGAAAAGCGAAGCGCAGCGCCAGAATACGCCTACACTTTCCGAGCTCGAGCCGACGAACGCATCGACTTTAAACGCGGCGTAACCGATGGAAATTTCAACTACATCCGCAACTACCTCGCCTACCTCCCAACTGGTCAGCACGTCAACTACCTCTGGCAAAATCCCGTCGCCCCTCAACTAGAAGAACTCTTCAAGCAAGGCAAAGCCACCGCTGCTCAAAGCGCATTCTTTCTGCCGGCTCCGCTTGAAGAACTCTTCGACCTGGATGCCGATCCCGACGAGGTCAACAATCTCGCCAACGACCCAAAACATCGCGAAATTCTCCTTCGCATGCGGAAAGCCAACCGCGACCACCTCTTGAGTATACACGACTCGGGATTCGTCCCCGAAGCCCTGCTCGTCGAATGGAGCCGCGGTTCCGGTAAAACGCCTTACCAAATCTCGAGAGACCCCATCCAATACCCACTCCAAGCAATCCTCGACTCGGCCGACGCCCTACTCGACAAAGGCGAAAAAGCGCTTCCAAAACTTTTCCGAAATCTCGGCAATAAGAATCCAATTATTCAATACTGGGCTCTCGTGAACTGCATGGTTCTCAAAACCGAAGACGAAAAAGCCGTCAAACGAATCACCGCACTAACGCGAAGCCCAATAGCCGCGACACGAATCGCCGCAGCGGAACACCTTGCTAGAATCGGCAAGAAAGACCCGCGCCCTGTTTTGAACGAAGTGCTTCTCAACAATGCAAACGTCATGGCTCGACTCCAAGCGATCAACGCCCTAGACCATGTCAGCGAAGCTTATCCATACGACGAAGCGGTTTTTAAGCAATCCGCCGCTATCTGGCCAAGCGACGCCAAGGAAATCATGGCCCCTTGGATGGGACGCTACAAAGCCTACGACGTCCGCATAATGGAGTTTCTTGAAACGCAGTAGGATATTCCGATACTGTAGGTCGCCTCGCTGAGGTGACATATCATTCCAAGCGGCGGGTCAGCGACCCGCCCTACAGTTGATTTGCTCGAAGTAAGTGGACTAATATAAACAATCTCTAAGAAAAATCGCGCGTCGGGACGCCACGCGCCACCACAATACAAGCCCCAGGTGGTACGTGGCCTCCGGACGCGTTCTTTCAACCCGAGCAACCCAAAGCCGTCTCGCTGAGGCGACATCTCATTCCAAGCGGCAGGTCAGCGACCCGCCCTACAATAGATCCACGCGAAAGGTTTGGCTTCATCGGCCACTCCCTACGCCAATATCTCGTCAACCACTCGGGCTTTCTCGACGCCCGTAAGACGCTGATTCAAGCCGCGAAACTTGAAAGTAAATCGCTCGTGATCGATTCCGAGGCACTTCAAAATCGTCGCGTTCAAATCGCGGATATGCACCCCGCCATCGACTATATTGTAGGCCCACTCATCCGTTTGACCGAACTCGTGCCCGCCTTTTATGCCGCCACCAGCCATCCAAATAGAAAAACAACGACCATGATGATCCCGGCCCGCGCTAATATCGCCTAACTTGCCTTGACTATACGCGGTTCGCCCAAACTCGCCGCCCCAAATAACCAAGGTCTCGTCGAGCAATCCGCGCTGCTTCAAATCCTTAATCAGCGCCGCAGATGCCTGATCGACGTCCTGACATTGCTTGGGCAACTGGGTCGACAATTTCTTATGCTGATCCCAGCCGCGATGGAAAAGCTGCACGAAACGCACGCCCTTTTCCGCCATTCGGCGAGCCATCAAACAATTCGCCGCAAAGCTCCCCGGACGCCGCGACTCTTCTCCGTAGAGCTCGAAAGTCGATTTCGGCTCATCATCCAAATTCATCAACTCCGGCACAGAAGTCTGCATGCGATACGCCATTTCGTAAGCATCGATGCGAGCATGGATTTCCGGATCGCCGACATCGCGGGCATGCTCTCGATTAAGAGCCTCTAGCCGATCCAAAGCGCGGCGGCGTTGAGTACGGTCAATTCCCGGAGGGTTCTTAAGATAGTAAACCGGATCTCCGCCCGAACCGAGCTTCACTCCCTGATAGCTCGAAGGAAGGTAACCATTTCCCCACAAACGAGAAAACAATGGCTGACCTGGGTTCTTACCGGATCCCTGCGAAAGCAGTACCATGTAAGCAGGCAAATCCTCATTGTCGCTACCGAGTCCATAACTGAGCCATGAGCCTAAACTCGCATGTCCCATTTGCTGCGACCCCGTATTGATATAGGTGACCGCCGGGTCATGGTTAATCGCCTCCGTATTCATGCCCCGAAGAATCGTTATGTCATCGGCAACTTTCTGCGTGTAGGGCAATAAATCGCTGATCCACGTGCCATGTTTACCGCAACGCTTGAAATCCGAAAATGGAGCCACGAACGGATAGCTCGATTGCATCGCCGTCATACCGGTCACGCGCTGACCTCCGCGTACGCTATTAGGCAATTCGACGCCATGAAGCTTACGCATCTCAGGCTTGTAATCGAAAAGATCGATGTGAGAAGGCCCGCCGGACTGAAAAAGATAGATTACACGTTTTGCTTTCGGAGCGAAATGCGGCAAAAATCCAGCGCCCGACACCGCGCTCGAAATCCCACCGTCCAGCTCTCCGCCTCGCATAAACTGGGGCGGTAACAATGAACCCAAAGCAAGCCCACCCAGACCTCTCGCCACATCGCCAAAGAGCGCTCGTCGCGTCAGTTTTCGATTAAAATCAATTCGAGGATCCATAAAATTCCTTTTGTCTAGATTTATTAGCCAGCAACATCCTCACCCCTTCGTTATCGATTCGCTTAAATTAAAAATGAGATTCGCGAGCACTGCATATGCCGCATGATCAACTGTATCGAGATTCTCATTGCGCTTCGATTCCCCAACGCTCAACACCGCAATCGCTTCTTGCGGATTAGATTCGAAATACGCTCGCTGATCTTCCAGAGCGCGAACTAACTCATCAAGCTCGGCCTCATTGGCTAGACGTCCCGTAACCGTTTCGAATGCCAGCGCCACGCGCTCCCCGCTCTTCGCATCGGGAGTTTCTAAAAGAATACGCTCAGCGAACGCTCGACCAGCCTCTACGTACTGTGGGTCGTTTAGCAGCGTCAGTGCCTGCAAGGGTGTATTCGTCGTTTCTCGGCTCATCATGCAAAGCTCGCGATTCGGAGCATCGAAAGCCATCATCGACGGTGGCGGGCTCGTACGCTTCCAAAGCGTGTAAAGACTTCTTCGATACAAATTCGATCCTTTGTCCTGGACGAATACCTGCGTCAAATCCTTGACCGATCCATAGTGGCTAATTTCCCGCCAAATCCCTCGCGGCTGGTAAGGCTTCACGCTCGAACCGCCAATCCAGTCATTCATCAACCCGCTCGTTTTCAATGCGGAATCTCGAATGAATTCCGCCGACAAACGAAAGCGAGGACCATGCGAGAGCAATCGATTATTCGGATCGATAGCCACAATCGCATCCGTTACATTCGAGGCTTGCCGGTAGGTGGCCGAAGTTACGATATTCTTGATCAAGGCTTTCACCTTCCACCCTCCTTCGACGAAATCAACCGCTAGATAATCAAGCAATTCCGGGTGACTTGGCCACTCGCCCTGCGAACCGAAATCAGCAGAGGTCGCGACGAATCCCGTCCCGAAAAACAACTGCCATATCCGGTTAACCGCAACGCGACTCGTCAACGGATGCTTCGGATCGACAAACCAATCCGCCAAGCCTAGTCGATCCTCCGACGACCCCTCGGGCAGCGGTGGCAGAAACGACGGAACACCCGGACTGACTTCCTCCCCTGGCTGATCGTAGCTGCCTCGATTGAGCATATAGGTCTTCCTGGGCTCTTTGGCCGTATCCATTACTTGAGTCGAATAGGGAGCAGTCATCTCCTCCAAACGATTTCGATGAATCGCAATCTCAGTATTTAGCGAAGCCAAGCGATGATCGTTTAGGGCGTGATACTCCGATATTCGCTTAACATCCCTAGCGCTGCGATCACTTGAGTCCGTATATAAAATTTTCTGAATATCCTCAGACATATTCGTGCCGTCATCGCGCCCGGTCATCGCGAACACTTTTAAATGGCCTGCGTTCGCGATTTGCTGAAAGTTGATCATAACCGAGAGATACGGCGAAACATCCGGGTCGATCGGCTCGGCAAATGTTAAGGTCAAGTGCTGAGGTTGCTTCGCCTTCCCAAGCGGCGACCACGCTGTAGGCCACCGCGGATCTAGCATCTCGTAAGCAGGATGATCAGGGTGAGAATAGCTGGCCGTTGCAGAACCTACGACAACTTCGCTATTCAAATCGAAATCCGCGACAGGAACGGTACCTGACGAAATGGATACAGCTGATACTCCAAAGGCTCCTTCGTTTTTCCCGACGCCATACCCAAGCGATCCGTCGTTCACCGATTCATTGGGATAAAACTCGATGCGAACGCCCGTAAGACCCTTTTCAATCCCCTCCGGTACTTTCATCGCGAACGAATAAAACGTGCCTTGAGGAGCTATCGATTCCTGTTTCAGAAAAATCGAATCGTCCTCATTGAACTCAACCATAGTTGGCGGGATATTCGGATTGTTCGCCATAAGCGGTTTTAGCCCATGCAAACGTAGATTCTTACCGAGCAATTCTAATTCGGCACGTTCAAGTCCCTCCCATGACTCAAGCAATTGACGAGACTTGAGAGAGCGCGACGTCTCGAGCGTTCCCATTTTCGTTCGCACATTTTCAATTTCGATATCCCGATGTCTGATCGGCGTTTGAGCCTCTATAGTCGGCTCTGCATTTATCCCGCCTGCGCCATCGATTCCTTCATCGCTAAGCGTATTGAAATACGCGAACATTCGATAGTAGTCTTCCTGTGAAATCGGATCGAATTTGTGGTCGTGACACTGGGAGCAAGCCATTGTCAGGCCCAAGAAAGCTTCCGAAGTCGTCTTCACTCGATCCACCGCGTAATTAGTCAGGTTCTCCAGCTTGATAGTCCCCCCTTCGGCAGTAATCATATGGTTACGACTGAACCCGGTCGCTATAACCTGTTCCGGCGTCGCATCGGGTAATAAATCGCCCGCGATCTGTTCGCGAATAAAGGCATCGAATGGCTTGTTTTCATTGTAGGCTTGAATCACCCAATCGCGCCACAACCACATCGTGCGCGCTCCATCGCGCGAATAACCGTTCGTATCGGCATAACGCGCTTGATCCAACCAAGCCGACGCCATGCGCTCCCCAAAATGTGGCGATGCTAACAAGCCATCAACCACGTGCTCGTAGGCATCCGGACGATCGTCCTCCAAAAATGCATGCACCTCTTTCAGCGAAGGCGGCAAACCCGTCAAATCGTAAGACAAACGGCGAATCAAAGCGCGGCGATCCGCTTCTTCCGAAGGCTCCAGACCTTCCTGTTCCAACCTCGCCAAGACAAAGCGGTCGATCGGCGAATCCCCCCAAGACTTGTTTCCAACCTTCGGCAACTCCGATTTCTTCGGAGCGACAAACGCCCAATGCTCTTCATATTTGGCGCCAGACTCAATCCATTGCCCCACCGTCGCCTTTTGTTTATCGCTTAAAACAAAATGCGAATCTGGTGGCGGCATGATGAATTCCGGATCGTCGCTAACGATTCGCGACCAAGCCTCGCTCTTTTCCAAATCTCCCGGCGCTATGGCAAAACCTCCGTCTTCCAACGCAGCATAAGCCCCATCCACTGTGTCCAATCTAAGGTCCGCTTCGCGTGAATGCTCGTCAGGTCCATGACAATTAAAACACGTCTCCGAAAAAATCGGCCGAATATCTCTATTGAAGCGTACATCCGAGGAAGCGACTACCGAAACGGATCCAGGCCGCTCTCCCCATTGAATCCACAAAAAGCCAACAAGCCCTCCACCAACAGCGAGGGCGCAAGCAGTAAACAAACTTATTTTTCGAAGAGGCATAAACAAGATATTTGAAAAGACAAAAACGAAGTCCAATGGCAACTGAAAGCGACTACCCTAACCATAAATCGCCAATCAGCCGCAATTCTGCCGGAAGGCAACCTCAAATACGCTTTGACTCTCCATATCCAAATCATAGGGTTCCGCCTCTCTTAACTCAATTCTTCCCCTCCTTTAAAAGATGCTAGCTTCCCTAACACGAATTCTACTCTTGGCGACTGTCTCGATCGCCCTGTCCAAGGTCCACGCGGACGTCTCGACGCCTTCCATTTTTGGCGATCACATGGTCTTGCAACGCAACCACGCCAATCCCGTTTGGGGATGGGCGAATCCCGGTGAAAAGGTTGTCATCACAATCGCAGGACAATCTCACGCCACCAAAGCCGACTCGAACGGCGACTGGAAAATCGCTCTCGAACCGCTTCCCGCTGGCGGGCCGCACTCTATGGTCATCAAAGGCGAGAATTCTCTTTCCTATGCAGATATACTAGTAGGCGAAGTCTGGATATGCTCCGGCCAATCCAACATGCAATGGCCCGTATCGAACTCCTACGACGGAGACCTCGTAGCTGCCACCGCCAACTCTTCGCAAATTCGCCTCATCTCCGTCCCCCAGGTCGGCACGCAAGAACCGCAAAAAGACTTCGATGGGCAATGGGAACGTTGCTCCACCAAGACTGTATCCAATTTTTCCGCCATCGGCTATCGATTCGGTCTCCAACTCCAACAAGCCCTCGGCGTCCCAATCGGACTTATCGACAATGCCTGGGGAGGTTCATCCGCAGAAGCCTGGGTACGACGCGACATTCTCGAATCCGACCGACGCTACGCTCAACTCATCGCAAATTGGGAAAAGACCGAGAGCGAGTTCGACATCGAAAAAGAAACAGCCGACTACCAAACCAAGCTCAATACCTGGACCGCCAACGGCAAAGACGGCCAACGCCCAAGAGCTCCCCGCAATCCGCTCACCGGCAACCACCGCCCCGCGAATATCTACAATGGCGTTCTCCACCCAACTATTGGATACGGCATCAAAGGCGCTATCTGGTACCAAGGCGAATCGAATGCCAGCCGTGCCTACCAATACCGCCACCTCTTCCCGCTCATGATCCAGCACTGGCGCGACGAATGGGGACAAGGCGACTTTCCGTTCTACTACGTCCAGCTGGCCGACTTCAAAGAGATGGTATCCGAACCCGGAGACTCCGACTGGGCCGAACTGCGAGAAGCGCAGACCATGACCATGGACGCTCTCGATAATACCGGACAAGCCGTTATCATCGATGTCGGCGAAGGCCGAGACATCCACCCGCGAGACAAACACACCGTCGCCAATCGCCTAGCACGCTGGGCCCTAGCAAAAGACTACGGAATCGACATCGTCCACCAAAGCCCGAATTACAAAAGCATGAAGGTCAAAGGATCGAAAGTAACCCTAACATTCGATCACGTAGGGCAAGGTTTGTATTCATTCGATACTCGGGAACCGACCGGATTCTCTATCGCCGGCAAGGATGAAACCTTCGTTTGGGCTCAGGCTCGAATCGTCGACGCCAATACGATCGAAGTCTGGAGCGACAGCATCGATAAGCCAGCCGCCGTCCGCTACGCATGGGCCAACAACCCCCAATGCAATCTCTTCAGCCGCGACGGACTGCCCGCAACTCCATTCCGCACTGACGACTGGCCAGGGGTCACAGTCGACAACCATAAGTAGAGTGCCCGCCTATATGCCAAGTCCAAGCGCCGCATGAAAATGGGACGGCTCACAATTGCAGATCGAAGTCCCCGCCACTCGCGGACAATGGGGAATGAGCATGGACGACTGCGGCCGCCTCTTCTACACCTCCAATAGCAATCCCGGACTCGCTGACTTTCAACCTTTCGAATACTCGAATCGCAACTCCGGCCACCTCTCGAAAAACGGTATCAACGTAAACGTAGCATCCGACAAACGCGTTTTCGCCAATCGCGTCAATCCAGGCGTCAATCACGGCATTAGCAGCCCAATCGACGTCAAAGGAGTTGCCTGGAACAGCGACATGCCAGGCCACGGACCGATGCCTCAATTTCAAGGCAAAGGCCTTCCCCAAGTTCTTAGCTACATCCGAACAGCCTCGGGGAACAAAACCGATATCGTATCGGATAAGGAGATACGGAAGACGTTAGATACCAACAAGGATCACTCCATGCCATGGACCGTGGAAGAGCTCAACGCTCTCGGACTCTAGCCGAACCATTTCGATTGCTTGGACTCGTTTAGAGTCCAAGCTTAAAGCAATCGCCGTTCCCGCTCCTTCAATCAACGTTCGGTACTATACACTTGCGCTCGACCCATGAGCCGTCGATAAATCCACGCTCTTGAGCAACGCATCTTCACAGTCCAAACCTTCCGTAAAGTCTCTTTCCCTGAGCGTCATATTCCTGACGATTTTCATGGATCTAGTAGGTTTCAGCATCATTTTTCCGCTTTTCCCTGCAATTCTAGAACACTATGGCCAAAGCGGAATTCTGCTCAGCCTCACCGAATCGCTAGACGCTTTTTCAGAAGCGACGGGCGCTGGCGACCGGTTCACTCCCGTACTCTTCGGCGGCATTCTCGGATCGCTCTACTCGATTCTCCAATTTTTCTTCGCCCCGATCTGGGGAAACCTGTCCGACAAATTCGGTCGCCGATCCATCCTCCTAACCACCACGCTCGGAGTTTTCATTAGCTACGTGATCTGGGGATTCGCCGGCTCTTTCCTTTTACTCGTCATCGCCCGCTTCATCGGAGGCTGCATGAGCGGCAATATTTCCGTAGCCACCGCAGCGGTGGCAGACGTGACGACCAAAGAAAACCGCTCAAAGGGAATGGGAATGGTCGGAGCCGCGTTTGGCTTAGGCTTTATCATTGGTCCAGCGCTTGGCGGCTTTTGCAGCCGGTACAATCTCCTCGAATCCCACCCAGAATGGGAAGCCTACGGGATCAATCCCTTTTCGGTTGTCGCATTCATCTCAGCAGCGATCGCTCTCTTGAATTTCGTCTGGGTTAAACTTCGCTTCGCGGAATCCTTGCCAGCAGAAAAACGCGGACAAGGCCTACATCGCAGTCCGATTGCCCGCCTTCGGGAAAAGCTCTCCCCGGCCATCGCGAAAACGAACCGGACCTATTTCGTCTTCATGTTCGCTTTCGCAGGAATGGAATTCACGCTCACCTTTCTAGGAGCCAACCGATTCGGATTCACGCCCACGCAAAACGCCTGGATGATGGTATTCGTCGGTTTCATCCTAGTCCTCGTGCAAGGAGGACTGGTAAGACGCCTAGCTCCCAAGTTAGGAGAACGACGCGTCGCGACAACCGGCCTAGGGCTGGTTTCTGTCGGGCTCGTAATTCTTGCGGTCGCTCCTTCCGTTTCCATTCTCTACCTTGGTCTAGGATTTATGGCGTTCGGCATGGGGCTTTGCAGCCCGACGCTTACGTCAATGGTTTCGCTATTCGCTTCAGAGAGCGAACAAGGCCGTGCACTGGGAGCCTTTCGCTCAATCGGTTCGCTCGCTCGCGCAATCGGTCCAATCCTCGCTTGTTTCGTTTTCTGGTGGTTCGGATCTACGCTCTTGTACATAGCAGGAGCCGCCATCACAGCGATCGCAGTAATTCTCTGCACACGAATTCCGAATCCGGTCAAAGAATAACAGTTGCTATCCCGTATTCGTTTACACGCAGATTGTTAGACCCGGCTAATCCTAACGCCGACGCATCGCGCAAACGCCCGAACCGTCGTGCCCCGATTCCCAAGGAAGACTCGTAGAGCTCTCTAATCGCTCGAACGCCTGACCGGTCGAGGACGAGAGAAAACGATCGATCGCCCCTTCGTTCTCATCTCCGTCGATGCTACATGTACTATATAGAAGCACTCCCTTTTCGCAAACGAACGACGAGGCCTTCTCAAGCATCCGCTCTTGAAGCCCCGCAAGCTCCTTGCTGTCCTCTCGTTTAAGGCGCCATTTTACGTCAGGTTTCCGCTGCATAACCCCCGTATTGCTACAAGGCGCATCAAGAAAAACCGCCTCGAACGAACCGATTGATTCCAGGTCTAGGTTAAACACGTCGCTCGCCACTACACGGATTCGGCTTGAACCGAATTGAGCCACATTCGATTTCAACCGCGCCAAACGCGATCCTGGCAAATCCAAAGCGACAATCTCGCTCGCCGCTTCGCCCAGAAATTTGTCTAAATAAATACTCTTCCCTCCCGGCGCAGCGCACAAATCCAAGACACGCCCATCCACGAAAAATTTGGCAAGCATCTCCGGAGCCAATCGAGCCCCAGGGTTTTGGATATAAATCGAAGCAGCATCCAGTTGCTCTTGAACCGCTGGCCAAGCCTCCTTCGTCAGGTTGGAATAACGCTCCCACTGGGAAGTCTCGCCGATCGCGACCGGCACATCCTCCTTCAAAGAAAGCGCGTAAAGCTCAGGCTCACGTTGATTCCATTCAGCCATCTGGAGAGCCCCTTCCAAGCCAAACTGCTGTTCCCATCGTTCGATAAGCCACAACGGATGGCTATAGCGCATCGCAATTCCCGCCGCATCCGTCGGCTCTACCAAAAGCCGTTCTGACATTCGGGCTGACACTTTCCGCAAAACGGCGTTAGCCAAACCACGCTCGGATTTACTGTACTTCTTTCCGATATTGCGAACCGCATGATCGACAATCTGCGGGCCCTTTACCGGGTCCGACATTATTTCGAAACTCGCCACCAATAAGGCGGCTCTCAAACCAACACGCGGACGTTTTTTGACCCATTCGTCCAGTCCTGCCTCCAAAAATGCCCAATGCCGAACGATTCCGTACAGCAAAAACTGGCACCGCCGACGCGTTCCAGGGTCCATCGTATCCGGCAAACACTCCATCAAATGCTGGAGTCGGGCTGGCTTTTTAAGAAATCGGGACGTTAATTCAGCCGCCCAGCTCCAAGAAGAATCGCTCATTTTAATGATCGAGTTAGATTGTCTAAGAGACGCTCGTTGACAACTCCTTAAAAACCCTCCTCTCTTTAACTTTTAGTCTCTTAACTTCAGATGAACGAAGAAGCCGTATTAGAACTCATTACGCGTAAACCCGAGTTAAAACCTGCCAAGGCAAAACTCGAGTCAATGCAGCCTGGAACCTACTGTATTCACCAAAGCTGGGGGTTCGGCCAAATCAAAGATTTCGATGCTACCAGCGGTAAGCTGATCATCGATTTCGATGGCAAAGAAGGCCACCGCATGGATCCGGGCTTCTGCGTCGCGACGATGCAGGTTCTGCCTCCCGAGCATTTGCTTGCTCGCAAGGAGACCGAACCGGAAGCCATCGAAGCTATGGTCGCTAAACAGCAAGCCGACTTGGTTGTCGAATTGCTCAAGCAATACCCAAATGGGGCTACGAGCGCGATCGAAGTAGAGACCATACTTACTCAGGTAATAGGCGACGTTGCTAAGTTCAAGAAATGGTGGACCGCCACTAAGAAGATTCTCGCTAAGGATCCTCGCATCGCCGTTCCACCGCGTAAGACCGGTATGTACGTGCTTCGCGAAGACCCAGTCAGCATCGAGGACGAGCTCCTCGAAGAATACGCGCAGACGCAATCGGCTAAACGCCGTGTAGCGATCTCCGACAAGCTTCTCGAAATCGTTCAGGAAAAACCTGAGATCAAAGAGCAGCTCGCCGTTGTCCTTCATGGACTCGCCACCGCAGTCAAGGAAAGTAACCAATTGACCCCAGCCGAAAAGCTGAAGGGCGCTTGGGTTCGCGATGACTTAGCTACCATACTGGAAGTCGACTTCACCGAATTCGAACCCGTTCTCAACGATCTCGTAGGCGACGTCTCAGGCCTGGACCTTCTCCTCAAAGAGCTGGCAACCAACCTACAAACACGCGCTCTCAAGCTCATCAAGGAAGCGCATCCCGCCGACTGGAAAGAGATTTCGTTCAGCCTCCTCAAGAGCAGCAGCGGAAAATTCACTACAGACACGGTCAACTTCTTACTCGAAAATGGATTCGACGAAGACATCCTAGAGACCTTCGAACGCTGGCAGACCGAGCAGAACCTCAAGGAACCGGTTCTCCTCTGGATCGTTAAGAACCGTAACTCCCGCAAATACGGGAACTTGGTTCGCCCAATGATTCGCCCACGTCTCTTGAACGCGATTTTCTTCGCGATCGATTACGAAGCTTTGCAAATCGTCACTTCTCGCCGGATCCCGCTCGCGGATATTCTCAGCGAGGACAAGGAATTGATTCCCGATCTGCTCGCAGAGGCCGATTCGGAAACTGCCCGTGACTTGGCGAACAATTTGCTTCTCAACCAAGGTTTCGAGGAATTGACCAAGAAGTCCCTGCTCGCTCGCTTCATCAAAATTTTCCCTGCAGTTCAATCGCTTCTGGAAACTGGCGAAGAAACAAAGGCTACTGGCCTCATCGTTTCTCGTGGAAGTTACGACAAGGCAGTCGCCGAATACGACGATCTCGTATCCAAGCAAATTCCGGAAAACAGCAAGGCTATCGGCGTCGCCCGCGAGCATGGCGATTTGAAAGAAAACTCTGAATACAAGATGGCCAAGCAAGACCAAAGTCTCTTGCTCGCTCGACGCAACAAGCTGGAAATGGACTTGCAGCGTTCGAAAATCTCTGACTTCAGCGAAATCGGAAGCGACAATGTGGGCATCGGCAGTATCGTCAAATTGCTCGACGAAAAGTCGAACAAGGAGATCACCTACACGATCCTGGGAGCCTGGGACAGCGAGCCCGATGCGCAGATCATTTCCTACAAAACGCCTCTCGGAAAAGCCATGCTTGGCAAAACTCCTGGCGAAGAAGTGGAACTGCATATCGAAGGTCTCGACAGCCTACTCAAGATCATCTCGATCGAACGTTACGTCGACGTCGTAGCAGCAAGCTAAGACGAATTCCAAACCAAACACTTTCAAACCGCGCTTCTCTCTGGGAAGCGCGGTTTTTTGCGCCCAAATGCAACAAGCCCTTCCGCCAAACCGGCCACCAACGCTTTTTAACTTCTTAAATCTTCATTCTTACTTCTTACTTTCACCTCAATGAAACCTGCCTGGGACACGCTAAAGGTTCTCGCCGAACCAACGAGACTTCGAATCCTCGCCCTGCTTCGCCAAGAGGAACTCTCCGTCGCCGAACTGCAGGAAGCGCTTGAAATGTCGCAATCGCGTATTTCATCGCAACTCTCAGTCCTACGACAAGCCGATCTCGTCATCGATCGGCGCGACGGAAAGAAGAGCTTCTACTCCCTCCGCTCAAGCCTCAGTTCCGCCGAATCCCAACTCATTGCGACCGCCATTCAAGTCGTCGCCGATTCCCCCGAACTCCACGAGGACACGGAAAACCTCGAACGCGTTATCCAAAAACGGCGCAAGGTTGCTGAAGAATATTTCGAGCTGATCGCCGGTCGCCTCGGGAAAAACTATTGCCCCGGCCGATCCTGGGAAGGTATCGGGCACATGCTGCTTCATCTTCTGCCCCGAGTTACGATCGCCGACCTTGGCGCTGGCGAAGGCATGATCTCGCAGTTGATTGCCAGGCAAGCAGAACAAGTCTACTGTATCGACCGAGCTTCAAAGATGGTCGAAGTCGGCAAAGCGCTCGCCAAAGCTAATCAACTCGAGAACCTAGAGTACTTGCTTGGAGACATCGAAGACGTGCCACTCGAAGACTCAACAGTCGACATCGCTTTGCTCAGCCAAGCGCTTCACCACGCAGATCATCCGGAAAAAGCGATCAGCGAAGCATTTAGAATCCTCAAGCCCAATGGACGAATCGTCATCTTGGATCTAAAAGAGCATACCTTCGAAAAAGCTCGCGAACTCTACGCGGATACTTGGCTCGGGTTTTCCGAAGGCAAGTTGCACTCCTGGCTAAAAAACTCCGGCTTTGACAACGTATCCGTATCCGTCGTTTCAAAGGAAACCAAGGAACCTGGTTTCGAAACCTTGCTCGCCACAGGAATCAAACGAGCGGTAAGCTAACAAGGTTTCCTCAATAAAACTCCGCCATGAGGGAGTTATAAAACTCAAGTAGACGCTCATAAGTCTTAGAAGCGTCAGGCTCCGATAGGGCCTCTTTTGCAAGGTCTCGAGCTTCCACGATTTTCATGTTTTGCACTACGAATTTGACGTTTGGCAAAGAACCAACAGTGACGCTCAAAGTGTCAATACCCAAGCCCACTAGCAACGGAACCATCACTGGATCGCCCGCCATCTCGCCGCAAACGCTTACGCTAATGCCACCGATTTTCGCCGCCTTAACAATCATCTCCAAAGTGCGAACCACGGCAGGATGCGTAGGTTCGTACAAATGAGCCACCCGATCATTCAATCGATCGACCGCCATCATGTACTGTATTAAATCATTGGTTCCAATACTGAAAAACGAGGACCCCTTAAGCAAAGTATCGCAGGCGATAGCCGCGCTAGGGATCTCGATCATCGCTCCGGAAACAATATCCTCGTTAAACGCAACACCCTCTTCCCTCAACTCCGCTTTCGCCTGTTCGAGAAGTTCGTTCGCCTGCTGCAACTCAAAAACTCCGCTAATCATGGGATACATAATACGAATATCACCGTGAGCGCTTGCTCTCAATATAGCTCTCAGTTGAGTAAGAAAAACATCCGTATGTCCAAGGCAATAGCGAATCGCTCTGTATCCAAGAAATGGATTCGCCTCCTCCACCATGCCATACTCTGAAGACGATGGCACCTTGTCGCCTCCAATATCCAATGTTCGAATGACAATCGGCAGGCCCTTCATCGCTTCGACCGAGTCCCGATACGCTCGAAAGTGAGCCTCTTCAGTCGGCAATGAACGAGCGTTCATAAATAGAAATTCCGTACGAAATAAACCGACTCCGTCCGCCCCTAATTCAATCGCTTTTTTTGCTTCTGCAGCCGACTCTATATTCGCCATCAACTGGACCTGATAACCATCCTGAGTCAAGGAAGGCTCTTTCGAAAGAACGAGCATCCTTTCTTCGATCGAAGTCCGTTCGTCCTTTAATTTTCCATACTTATAAAGCGTGTCCTTACTTGGGTTTACAATGACGCGCCCTTCGTATCCATCAACCAATACGACATCGTCAGGACGCACCTTTTGAGTAATGTCTCCAAGGCCAACAACGGCGGGAATATTCATCGAACGAGCCACGATAACGGTATGGCTCGTTTTGCTGCCCGCATCCGTTACTAAACCGAGTAAATGTTCCTTATTTACCGACGCGGAATCAGACGGGGCAATATCGTGAGCGACGAGTACATGCTTCTCGTCTGGACCTTGGACACCTTCAAGCGTCTGCCCTGTCAAATTACTGAGCAAACGCCGCAGCACATCGCGAATATCGCTCGCCCGTTCGCGCAAATACTCGTCGTCGATTTTCGCCAAAGCTTCGATGAACCGATTTCCCACAGCCCACACCGAAGCTTCGATGTTTTCCTCAGTCGCTTTCATTTCCCGAATCGATTCGTCGATCAGGGCATTGTCCTCCAATACGAGCAAATGGGCATCGAAAATTCGAGCCTCGTCCTCTCCAAGGCTCTCCCGAATAGCCTCCTGGATCTTCTGGATTTGCTTCCGAGTCTCGACCAAGGCGTTTTCAAAGCGAGCCACCTCGCCCTGCATCTGACCTTCGTCAATCTTGTACTTCGGAACCGACAGCGCTTTCTCGCGAATCAGAGACACCGAACCATGAGCGATCCCCGGCGAAGCCGCGATCCCTACATACTGATGTTCCTGAGGAGAATTCGAATCCATGAGTTCGAGAGCAATCGTTTGAGTAAAAAAGAGTAAGGACGAAGAAACCCACTTCTATTCGTCGCCCGCTTCAAGATGAAAGCCCATTCGCCTCCGTCAATCAAATATCCAATATTCGAGCGAGCTCGAAAAAAGCGGTTTTTCCCCATTTTTCGGCAACAATCGACCGAATTCGGTCAATTTCAGAGTCCTCGCATATGGCAAAGCAACTACTCCCGCTTCCCGACGTCAGACAAGCCGCTCCTGTTTCCGTCCTAATCGACTCCAGCAACAAGGGAATACTCGGATATTTTCGCCCAACGGCCCCATCAAAGCTATTCATCAACAGCGTTTCCAAGGAACGCTCTCCCCGTTTCCACTCTTCAAGTTTCGCCTCCGCTTCGGAAGCGCTCGCGTAATCCTGCGGCGCGACGGCTAGAGCTCCATATGCCCAAGCCGTCGAAATACCAAATCCAGGCTTAAATAAAACCACTGATCTTCCCGCTAGCGTTCGAATGACATCACTACTCAATCGCTCGATCAATTCCCCGCGTCCACGCATTACCAACGGTTCCGGACGCAAAAACAGCGGACAATCCGACCCCAATTCCTCAGCAATACTCGTAAGTACCTTCAAATTATCGATATCGAACAACTTAGCTAGCCCACTAAGAACTGAAGATCCATTACTACTACCTCCACCAAGTCCAGCGCCAATCGGTATACGTTTCTCTATCCGAATCTTAACCGAAGCCTCGACTCCAAATCGCTTCAAAAATCGATCCGCTGCCTGCCAAGCAATATTGGATTCGTCTACCGGCAATGCCGCATTGCTTGTCGTCAAAACAATACCTGATCCGCCTCGACGCACACCTATACTAACCTGATCTCCAAATGACAAAGGAGCGACCAGACTCGTCAAACTATGAAACCCATCCTCCCGCTTACCCGTTATCGCAAGCGTCAGATTGATTTTCGCCGGACTGAAAACTTCGATTTCCGTCATTTTTTCCAATGTAAACCACAACGCTGGTCTCGCGACTCGATACCGCAAGCCCGCAATTCTTCGGAAAACCAGTGGCTCAGTCCTCCCTTTCTCAAACAGATCCCAATTACCCGCTATTTGCCTTTGCCAGCAGCTGCAAAAGACCAACAGTATCTCTCATAACCTATGGCTACATCGCTAGAAACCACGAAAAACTGCCAACTCATTCTGGCTCTCGATATTGAAGATCGGACACAAGCGATCGAACTCGTCAAGCAGGCAGGCTACGAATTGGAATGGGTCAAGATCGGCCTCCAAATGTTTACCCGCTACGGACCCGAGTACGTGCGTGAAATCGCCGGTCTCGGCAAACGTATCTTCTTGGATCTAAAGCTCCACGACATCCCCAACACAGTAGCCAAAGCGATTGCGTCCGTGAGCAACCTGCCCATCGACATGCTCACAATCCATACCTGCGGAGGCCGAGAAATGATGGAATGGGCCGTCAAAGCCCAACAAGAAAACAAACCCGACCTCCTACTTCTCGGCGTCACTGTCCTTACATCGATGGACGACGAAACCCTCGCCGAAATTGGCGTCAAACGGACAGCCGCCGAGCAAGTCTCCGCCCTTACAGCGCTCGCAAACAAAGCAGGCATGAGTGGTCTTGTTTGCTCCCCACACGAAGCGGCTAGCGTGAAAGCCACTCACGGCGACCAATTCAAACTCGTCACTCCAGGTATCCGCCCGGTCGGAGCAAATGCAGGCGACCAAAAACGGATCATGACTCCTCAGCTCGCAGCCGAACAAGGAGCCGACTACATCGTCGTCGGACGACCGATTTACCAAGCCAAGGATCCCGCAGCCGTGGTAGCCGCCATTCGCAACGACCTCGGATAGAGCCACAATTCGATTTCACGAGAAACAAACCGCACTGTCGCATTCATGGAATCTACCTCGCCGTTCGCAGCCGCCATTCTCCTAGCTGGAGGATCAGGAACGCGCATGACCGATGCTACGACAGACAAGGTTCTCTTCCCGATAAAAGGTAAGCCAACCCTTCAGTACTCGATCGACGCATTCGCGGAATCCGAAGCCGTCGATTCGATTGTCATTGTCTATCGAGACGGACAACAACGCCATGCAATGGAAGCCTTCATTCCTTCGGACAAATTTTCCAGTATCACGTGGGCGCAAGGAGGAGCAGAGCGACAAGATTCCGTTTGGGCCGGCTTATGCGTAACGCCCACTGATTGCGAAGTTGTCTTAATCCACGATGGAGCGCGGCCAATGGTCACGCCAACAACGATCGATGCCGTCGCCCAATCCGCGAAAGCAAATCAAGTCGCCTGCGTAGCCAAACGCGCAACCGATACAATCAAGCAAGCTACTCCCTCGGACAATGGATACACTCTCCGGACCCTCGATCGCTCGAACATCTGGTCGATGGAAACCCCGCAAGCATTTAAGTTTTCCCTAATCAAAGCCGCCTACAAAACGATCATCGCAAATGGCCAATCCATCACCGACGATCTCTCGGCAATCGAGAAATCAGGCCAATCCGTCCAATTTATCGAAAATCCAATTCCTAACATCAAGATAACCACACCCAAAGACATCCCTCTCGCCGAGTACCTACTAACCTTAAAAGACCAATCGCCTACAGTCTAATAACCTAGAAAATGTCCCATTTTCAAAACATCCGTATCGGCCAAGGCTACGACATCCACTGCTTTAAAGAAGGGCGCCCTATGATCCTAGGCGGCGTGAGTTTCGATACTCCATACGGCCTGGACGGCCACTCCGATGCCGACGTACTCACGCACGCGATTTGCGACTCCCTACTAGGAGCCGCAGGACTACCGGATATCGGTCATTACTTTCCCAATACAGATCCAAAATACAAAAACATCGATTCTCAAGAGCTGCTTAAAGAAGTAGCTCAAGCAATCCGAAAAGAAGGATACGAAATCGGAAATATAGACGCCTCTCTAATCGCCGAAAAACCCAAGATTGCCCCGAGAGTAGATGAAATGAAAACGGTCCTAGCCCAAAGCGCAGGTATCCAAACCAACCAAATTGGAATCAAAGCCACCACCAACGAAGGCCTCGGTTCCCTAGGCCGAGGCGAAGGCGCTGCCGCACATGCGACCTGCTTGCTCGCGAAAATCTAACGATGTTCTCTAGATTCGGTCTTCATACAATTCTCGGCCTGCTATGTTTAGCGGTCTTCTTCGTCGGCTGTTCAAGCAAGAGCGAACCCCAAACTTCAAATACGCTTCGTATCGGAAATGGCGCCGAGCCAAATTCGCTCGACCCGCATGTAGCGACAACCATAGCCGAAGCTCACATAGTAAACGCGCTATTCGAAGGACTCATTGCTGCTTCGCCCCACAACGACAAAGATATCGTTCCCGGAGTCGCCTCGAATTGGGAAACGAACGAAACCTTTACTCGTTTCACATTCACCCTCCGGTCCGACGCTAAATGGTCCGACGGAACACCAGTCGTTTCTCAAGACTTTCTCAATGCCTACGAGCGCTTGTTAAATCCAAATTTCGGAGCCGCCAACGCTGCCTTCCTTTACGATCTTAAGAATGCAAAAGCATACAACGAAGACTCTCTTTCAAACTTCGAAGAAGTAGGCGTAGCCACGCCCAATCCCCAGACCCTAGTTCTTACGTTAGAGAATCCAACGCTCCACTTTCTCCAAAAATTGAAACATTGGTCTTGGAGACCGATCCATCGTCCGAGTATCGAAGCTTCCGGCGGCTACCATGACATAGCCAACAATTGGGCGACTCACGCTCAATTCGTTTCAAACGGTCCCTACTCGCTCGAAACCTGGAGACGAAACGAACGCATTGTTCTCATCGAGAACCCACACTATTGGGATGCTCAAAACGTATCCATTAGTTCCCTTCACTTCTATCCGTTCGAAAACACTCAAACGGAATTTCGCGCTTTCCAGTCAGGCCAACTCGATATTACCGAAGAAATTCCAAGCGAGCAAATGGGTCGGAACCCGGAAAGCGAGCGCAATGACCCCGCCCTAGCGACAACCTATCTACTGCTGAACAATGAATCTCCTCGTCTAGACGATATCCGGTTGCGACAAGCGCTAAGCCAAGCGATCGACCGCAAACTCCTTATCCGAGCCATCGAAAAATCAGGACTCCCCGCAACTCGATTCACTCCCGGTTCCATGCCAGACTACGAAGCAGGCGACTTCGCAACCAACGACCAACCCGAAAAGGTAATCCTAACCGAACCGCTACAATTTCTAGTTTCGAATCGCGAATCCTCGATAGCCCTCGCAGAAGCCATGCAAGAAATGTGGCAACGAAAACTCGGCATCGAAATCCGCATCCAAAACATGGAGTTTAAATCTCTCCTGGCACGCTTGGACGCCGGCGACTACGATCTCAGCTACTTAGCTTGGCACGGAGACTATATTGACCCGATGGCTTTCCTCGAAATCTGGCAAAGCGACAGTCATTTCAACCGAGCCCGCTGGAAGGAACCAAAGTTCGATGCCCTAATCAAAGCCGCCACGAAAACCGCTGACCCAGTAGACCGATTCGCAAAACTCGCCGAAGCCGAAACCTTGCTGGGAAAAGAATTACCCATTATTCCCATTTTTTGGAAAACAAAAGACTATCTTATCAGTCCTAAAGTAAAACAGTGGCCTGCATCCTTAATAGATCTCCGCTCATACAAGGGCATAAAATTATCGCAATGAACATTACCAAATTAGTCCTAAGCCTTTCTCTATTTTCTTTCACTCCCTACCTATTCGCGACTCCTGCTGACGATGCGATAAAGAAGGGAATCCTTCTTCTAGGCAACGGCAGCGAACCCCACAGCCTCGACCCTCACATCAATTCATCGATGAACGGGCATCACGTCATTATGAGTTTGATTGAAGGGCTCATTGCTCCACATCCCACCGATGACAGCTTACCGCATCCAGGAATTGCCTACAAATGGGAAAACGAGAGCAACACAGTTTGGACATTCCATCTTCGAGATGCTAATTGGACCAATGGCGACCCAGTAACCGCCCACGATTTCATCTACGGATTCAAGCGAATTCTTTCGCCTCGGCTAGGCTCCCAATACGCGGAAATGCTATTCTCTATGGTAAATGCTAAAGCCTTCAATGAAGGAGAAATCACTAATTTCACCAAGGTCGGCGCCAAAGCTCTAAACGACCATACGCTCCAGATTACTCTTAAGGATCCTATTCCCTATTTCTACAATATCATTAAACACACCTCTTGGTTTCCGGTCAACCAACGGACGGTCGAAAAACATGGAGAGATGGACGATCCATCTAATAATTGGATACGGGAAGAATATGTGGGGAATGGTCCTTTCAAGCTTAAGAATTGGCAGATGAACCAAATTATAGAAGTCGAAAAGAATCCCGATTACTGGGACTCGGACTCTATAAAGCTACATGGCATCAAGTTTTTTCCCATTGTCAGCGAGAATACAGAAAATCAAATGTTCGACGCAGGCGCCCTTCACCTCACTTACCAAGTACCGGCAGACCTCGTTCCTGTCTACCTCGAGAGGAAGGAGCCAACACTGAGAATCGATCCGTATCTCGGAACTTACTATTACGTCTTAAACGTCACTGTCCCGCCATTGGACAATCCTAAGGTACGTAAAGCCCTCAGTCTCGCAATTAATCGCAAATCGATCGTTCGACGCGTAACTCAGCGAGGCGAACTCCCCGCAACGAGTTTTACTCCCCCTGGAATATCCGGTTACACACCCGAGCCTATGGAAACGTTCAACCCTAAACGAGCTCGCGAATTATTGGCTGAAGCAGGGTATCCCGGAGGCGAGGGATTCCCTAAATTCACTCTTTTATTCAACACGCTTGAACGCCACAAAGCAATAGCCGAAGCCATCCAGCAAATGTGGAATCAAATACTTGGGATAGATATTGAAATTCGAAATCAAGAATGGAAAGTTTTCATCGATACAGTAGCTGCAGGCGACTACCAGATCGCAAGGAAGGGCTGGATTGGAGACTACATGTACCCAGACACTTTTCTGCGAATCTTGAAGTCTGACAGTGGGCAAAACGACCCTAACTATTCGAATCCCGAATACGATTCACTCGTGGAGAGTTCCTACATGGAAAAAGACGATCGAAAACGACTTGATATCCTCGCCAAAGCCGAATCGATTATTCTCGATGAATTACCAATAATACCCATTTACTACTACGTCAAAGATCATCGCATCGATTTACGCGTCAAGGGTTGGCACCCAACTCCAATGGACGTTCGCAATTACAAGAACGTCTACTTCGAATAGGTAAACGCACAAGAAATGCCCCTTCGAACGCAACGAATTCGAATATGTTGAGATTCATCCTCATTCGCTTAGGTCAAGCCATCCCGATCCTGCTGGCCATCTACACTATCACTTTCTTCATGGTAAGGGCCGCGCCAGGCGGGCCCTTCAGCCAAGAACGAAAAGTCGCTCCCCACATTCTCGAGCAACAAATGGAATACTACGGATTCAACGACCCGACTTATATCCAATATTTCAGGACGCTCTGGCAGCACATATCCTTCGATTTCCCACCGCTTACCAGCTATCCGGGGTTAACTTCAAAAGACATCATTCTAGACACATTCCCAGTTTCGCTTGAACTAGGCATACTCGCAATGTTCGTGGCAATCGCAATTGGACTACCCGTCGGCATCTTAGCTGCAGCAAAGAAGAACTCGCTACTCGACTACGCTCCAATGAGCTTCGCCATGATTGGCATTTGCCTCCCAACATTTGTGATAGGCCCCCTTCTAGCGCTGTTGCTCGGAGTCTGGCTCGGATGGCTCAATATTTCAGGCTGGTTCTCTTGGTCGGATCGAATTCTACCTGCGCTCACTCTGGGACTATTCTACGCCGCGTACATTGCCAGACTTACCCGAGGAGGAATGCTCGAAGCGCTAAACATGGACTACATTCGTTCGGCTCGAGCAAAAGGAGCATCCGAAAGAGCCGTTGTACTCGTTCATGCGCTACGAGGTGGCATAATGCCGGTCATCTCTTTTTTCGGACCCGCCTTAGCCGGTCTCATTAGCGGATCATTCGTAGTGGAAACCATTTTCCAAGTACCAGGCCTAGGAAGGCACTTCATTCAAGCCGCTCTCAGTCGAGATCATTCGCTGATTCTGTCGACCGTTCTATTCTACGCAGCTCTCATCATCATAGCCAATATGGTCGTCGACATTGCCCAGGTTATGCTAAACCCAAAACTTCGATACGGATGAGCGTTCAAATTGAACTTGAAACCGAGGCTCAGCCTCGATCTCCATGGAAAGATGCTTGGTTTAAACTAAGCGAAAACCGATTGGCAATGATTGGCTTAGGGGTTTTCTTGATCATGGTGTCGCTTTGCTACGCAAGCCCACTCTTCTACCCCCATTCTCCCACCTTTCAGACCCTGTCCTTCGGAGCAACGCCACCCCTCACAATGGCTATTGAGGTTCGTTACGATGCGGAGGCAATCGAGCCTGACGAAACGATAACTCCCAAAGAATTTTCGGACCTCTACGCCGAAAACCCAGCGAGCGACGTCACCCGAATACGCGACGGAGAAATCCTTGATATCAACGGGATCGTTTTTAGGAAATCTCCCAAAATCCACCTATTGGGTACGGATAGCCATGGGCGTGACCTTATGGCGAGAATTTTCCAGGGCGGGCGAATATCGCTGGGAGTTGGCTTCTTAGCCACCTTCGTTTCCTTACTCATCGGAGTCCTTTACGGATCAATCTCCGGCTACGTAGGAGGAAAAACCGATGCCTTCATGATGAGGCTGGTAGATATTCTCTACGCGCTTCCTTTCCTCATTTTGGTCATTCTGCTCATGGTCGTTTTCGAAGGCTCCGACCATCAATTGCTCCTGATATTTTTGGCTATCGGCGCTGTCGAGTGGCTTACGATGGCACGTATCGTTCGCGGACAAGTCGTCAACTTGAAGAATCAAGAATTCATCGAAGCGGCGAAAGCCACCGGGGTCCGAACCCACGTTATAATATTACGCCACCTCGCTCCAAATATTCTCGGTCCAGTCATCGTCTATGCGACTTTGCTCATACCAGCCGTAATGCTTTTGGAATCTACGCTCAGCTTTCTAGGCTTAGGCGTCCAACCCCCCAACGCCTCTTGGGGGACGCTCATCAAGGAAGGGGCTGAAAAGATGATGGTTTTCCCTTGGCTTCTCATCGTTCCCGCCGCGTTCTTCTCAATCACACTTTTTTCCATGAACTTTCTCGGTGATGGATTGAGGGACGCGCTCGACGTGAAATCATCAAAAGATTGAACCCAGCCAAGCAAACGCCAGTCTGATCCCGACTATGTTGAAGGACCTAAAGCTCTTCTTGGAACTACTCCGACCCTACAAGCGGCGCGTGCGCTTCGCTCTCTTCATCGGCGCTATCGCTGGATTGGGCACCGGAGCCGGAATCACATTCGGCGCGGGGAAACTGTTCGCCATCGTACTCAATGGATCGCACGACCGGGATCTCCGCGAAGTCATTCTGATGGCCAGCGTTTTTCCAGTCCTTTTCTTAATCATTGGAGTCAGCACATTCCTAAGTACGTATCACCTTAATTTTGCCGGTCTCGCTGTTATTCGCGACTTGAGAAGAGACCTATTCGCGCACCTCCAACGCCTTCCGATCGCATTTTTCCAAAGGAAGAAAACAGGTGACCTTATCGCTCGACTGACCGCTGATACGCAAGCCATGCAATACGCGCTAACGATCACTGCTCGAGATCTCGCGATAGCGCCCCTCACGTTCCTGGGCGCCGTATCAATGCTCGCCTACAAAGGCTGGGAAAACGATGGCGTCGTCTACGTTTATTGTAGCATCGCCCTTCTCCCACTGGTCGTTCTTCCGGTAAGAAAACTGACCAAAAAGCTTGGCGAAAAGGCTAAAGCTCAACAAGAAGAACTTTCCAACGTCACTAGCGATCTTTCCCAAAACATTGGAGCCGCGAAAGAAGTGCGAGCATTCAATCTGCAGGAACGAGAGAATACGCGATTCTCAAACAAAGTAAGCGAGCTGTTCCGATCGCAGATGAAAGTAGTCAAATACACTTTCGCTCTCTCGCCAATCGTTGAAATCATTTCGTCGATCGGACTAGGGTCCGCTTTTGTAATCGGCTATCATCAAGGTATTGCCGGCGAAGAATTCATTGTTATCTTTACCGCTCTTTACTTCAGCTATTCGCCCATAAAACGCATCAGCTATCTCGCTGGGGAGCTCAAAAAAGGGGCCGAGTCCCTTAAGCGCATTCAAGAGATTACATCGGAGCCAATACACATTGATGAACCAGATATTCCAGTATCCATAGAATCGCTACAAGGTAAAATCGAATTCAACAACGTCTCTTTTTCCTACGGTGACACCCCTGCTCTCAAGAACATTCATGCATCGATAGAACCCGGATGCGTTTGCGCATTGGTCGGGCCAAGTGGTGCAGGGAAAAGCACTTTCGCCAATCTCGTGCCCCGATTCTACGACGTAAACGACGGTTGTATCACGATAGATGGATACAATATCCGGGACCTAAAAACCACGGATTTAAGGCAAAATATTGCAGTTGTTTCACAGGATCCTGTACTTTTCGACGATACTATAATCGAAAACATTCGGCTCGGTCGACAAGATGCAACCGACCAAGATGTTATCGAAGCTGCTCGCCAAGCATTCGCCGACGAGTTTATTAAAGACCAACCTAACGGATACAAAACAATCGTAGGCGAACGTGGAACTCGCCTGTCAGGAGGGCAAAAACAACGTATCGCGATTGCTCGGGCTTTCCTGAGAAACGCACCGATCCTCATACTAGACGAAGCCACTTCGGCATTGGATTCTGAAAGCGAAAAGAAAATCCAACAAGCCCTCAACCAGCTCGTGGTCGGCAAAACGGTTCTCATGATAGCTCATCGCTTCAGCACAATTAGAAACGCTCATAAAATCATCGTTTTCAGTAACGGAGAAATCGATGATGAAGGCTCCCACGCCGATCTATACGACCGGTGTAAGCTATATCGAAATCTCTATGACCAACAAGCGAGCTAAAGAGCTCGTTCCATTTAGGTAATCTACCAAAAATATTCAGTGAATTAACCGGTAGTCGAACCTACGGATTCCTTAATACTTCTTCCGCTTCGCATTTGGAAAACGTTTCATAAACATCGACCAAAGTTCGAGCTTTTCGTTCAATTGTAAACGATTCTTCGATACGTTTTCGACTCGATCGACTCATCGCTGCCAGGCGTACAGGATCAGATGCCATTTCCGAAAAAGCCGCTGCAATTTGAGCGGAATCTCCACAATCTACAATAGATCCATCGACTTGATCACGAATTACCAACTCAAAACCACCTGTTCTGCTAGCGATCACGGGTGAACCAGAACTCAACGTTATTTGTTGAGACATATTCTGCAACAGGGTCGACGTTACGCCTGAAAACCGCCTACCCAAGTTCGGCAAAATCACTATCGGTTCTTCTATTGGATTCTTCAACGCGCTTCGTGAATCATCTAAAAAGATGAATAGTCAGGCACTTTGCCGCAAGAGCCTTTAATTGAATTGGAAATAGACGTTTTCCCCTAAAGCAGAAGTGTCCAGACACAAAAGGGGCCCGGCTCTCCTTTCGGAAAACCGGGCCATAATCTGGCAATAACCTACTCTCACAAGACATTGCGTCTCACTACCATCGGCGGCTGAAGGTTTCACGGCCGTGTTCGGTATGGGAACGGGTGGGTCACTTCGCCTATGATCACCAAAAGTTTAAAATGAGGCTTCTTCCTGCGTTGCCAGATGCACGCATGCCTTCATTGGTGGAAATTTTAGTTAAAAATCTTTTCTTATAATTCAGAAAGTAATACAAGCGCCCAGAACGTAGAATATCACGACTAAATCTATCGAGTAATTAGTACTGGTTAGCTCAATACGTTACCGTACTTACACATCCAGCCTATCAACGTGGTAGTCTTCCACGACTCTCAAGGGAAAATTTATCTTGGGATTGGCTTGGCGCTTAGATGCTTTCAGCGCTTATCCATTCCGGACTTAGCTACCCGGCGATACCGTTGACACGATAACCGGAACACCAGCGGTCCGTCATTCTCGGTCCTCTCGTACTGAAGAATGAACCCCTCAATTTTCCTACGCCCACAGCGGATAGAGGACCGAACTGTCTCACGACGTTCTGAACCCAGCTCG
>JAPKDW010000251.1 GCA_028822375.1 Opitutaceae bacterium
ACTTGATGCGATCGGGCAGATTGGCTTGAATCGATCTTAGGTTGCGCTCGAGGGCCGCGAGGTCGATCTCCGCCCAACAGCGTAGTGGTATGTTGGATGGATCGTTCACGATTCGATTTGATCGGCGGTACGCGCTTTGGGAATCCATTTCGCAAATTCAAGCGTTCGTGTGTTCAGGGGCTCGGTGTCTGGGTTTTGTCTCAGTAGGCCCAGGAATGCTAAACTTTGAAAAACGTCTTCAGGGCGATAAAATAGGCGAATGATGTTCGCTTGAGTTTTCGTCCAAATTGGGAATTCGTCGAACGAGTATACTGGTTGAGTGGCTTGTTCGAGAGCTTCATTTTGGATGAGCTCGACTGCGTTACCGTCCAAATTTAGACTGTTGAGGCAATTCCAGCTTTGTCGTCGAGCATCGGTAACGACAAGATATGAATCAGGTGCGTCCGACGTATTTGCGATGACATGTTTTCCGATTTGGAGACTGTTGAATGAATAGAGTTTACAGTCTTCGAGTTGTCCGGTCGCTATCCATGCTCGAATTCCCATGATTGCCGTGCGGATGCCTAGCATCGAACCGGGCCCCTCGCAAAAAGCTATGGACCGGAGCTGAGCGAGCTTCATCGATCGCTCTTCGAGTAGGCTTTTGATGGTTGGGAAAAGGGATAGGGAGGCTTCTTCGTTGCTGAATTTTGTGGCAGTGTCAGCTTCGGGCGTTTCGATCAAGGCTACGCAGACGCGACGGGAAGCCGTGTCGACGACAAGCATTGGGAATTTGGCCTTGAATGCGCGCATGTAACAGTAGCAGAACGCTTATTGCGCGGGTCTCAAGCGGGAAATGCAAGTTGGCTAACGAAACCTAGATTGATGAGTCCCTATAATAGTGTAGCGCGGTTGTGGGTGGCATCGGGGCGGATTTTATTTCACAGAGAGGTTCTAATGCATTGACCGAAGGGAATTTTGTCATCTACTGTCCGCGTTTTTCTAAGAATAGGCATAACAATTGAACGATCAAGCTCAGTGAAAACCGACCTACAAGACGTTACAGACACACGAAAAACTCTAGCCGTAACGCTAGAGGCTAACGAAGTGGAGGCTGAAGAAAAAGGCCTTCTCGATCAATTTTCGAAAATGGCTAAGATTCCCGGGTTCCGACCTGGAAAAGCTCCTCTGAGCATCGTGCGTCAGAAATACGCCAAGGATATAGCTGGCGAATTGAAGCAACGCGTGATGGCGAAAGCCTACCAAGATGGTTCGAAGGACGCTAAAGTTGAATTGGTCAATGTCATCGATGTCCAGGACGGCGAGATTGTCGCAGGTCAAGATCTGGTCGTGACGTTTACGATCGACGTTCGCCCGGAGTTTACGGTCGAGAATTTCAAAGGTCTTGAACTGCAAGGTCTATCGGAAGCGGTAGAGGATAAGGATATTGACGAATCAATCGATGGAATCCGCAAGGAAAAGGCGGAGTTTTCTCCCGTTGAGCGCGAAGCCGCCGAAGGGGATTACGTTAAATTTTCGCACGAAGGATCTATTGACGGAACGCCGATCAGCGAAATCGTCGCTGATAAGCCTATCTACGCAAAGATGCCTCAAACTTGGGAAGAGATTGGTTCCGACCAAGGCCTTATCCCTGGATTGGGAGATCAATTGCAAGGTTTGAAGACTGGGGACAAATCCGATTTAGAAGTTGAATTCCCGGCGGATTTCACCGTTGAAGAACTACAAGGCAAAAAGGCGGTTTACTCCGTTGAAATTCTGGAAGTTCGCGAGCGCAAGCTCCCTGAAATGGACGATGCCTTTTTCGAAGCGCAGCAGGTCAAGAATCTCGACGAGTTGAAGGAACGCGTAAAAGGCTGGATCGAGGGTCAAAAGAAACAGGAGCGTAAGGCGGATCTTCGTCGTCAAGTTTCCGAGAAATTGACTGCATCGGTCGACTTCTCGCTACCAGAGAGCTTGGTTGAAGCGGAAACTGAAAACTCGATGCGCCAAGTGGTCATGGAAAACATGCAGCGCGGCGTAGCTGAGGATCAGCTCGAAGCGAATAAAGAGGACATTCATGCTCAGTCGCGGCAGACAGCCGAGAGTCGCGTGAAGCTTCAACTCATCCTTTCTCAGATTGCTGAAAAGGAGTCTGTAGAAGTTTCGGATCAGGATATGTCGCAATTCGTATTTTCTCAGGCGTATCAAAGCGGTCAAAAGCCCGATCAGTTCGTTAAAGAGTTAAAGAAAGATCAAAACCGTCTGAGAATGGCTCAACAGTCTGTTCTTTTCGACAAGACGCTTGAAATGCTATGCGGCGAAGCTAGGGTTTCTGAATCCGACGGCGGCGAAAGCTAAATTCGGAAAGTTAATATTTTTAGAGAAAGTTATTAGAATATCGTGTCTTACTATCTACCTCAAATAATCGAAAACACCGGACGCGGCGAGCAGTCCATGGATATCTATACCCGGTTGCTTAAAGACCGGATACTTTTTATCGGAACGCCGATAAACGACGAGATCGCTAGCGCGATTGTCGCGCAGCTGCTGTTTTTGCAGATGGACGACCCTAAAAAGGATATCCACATGTACATTAACTCCCCTGGTGGAGTTGTTACGGGCGGTATGGCGATATACGACACGATGAACTATCTAAGCTGCGATGTGGCGACCTATTGTATCGGCATGGCAGCGAGCATGGGCACTGTCCTTTTGGCAGCCGGAACGAAGGGCAAGCGTTTTGCGTTGCCTAATAGTCGGATCATGATTCACCAGCCCTCCGGTGGAGCGAGTGGCCAAGCTTCGGATATTTCCATTGCGGCTAAGGAGATCATTCGCTGGCGCGAGAAGCTAAACGAAGTTTTGGCTAATTGCACGGGGAGGTCGGAAGAGGACATTAAGAGGGATTCCGATCGCGATTTCTACATGAGCGCCGAGGAGGCGAAGGTATATGGCTTGGTTGATCAGGTTATGGATCCGGCTCCTAAGGAGAAGAAGAGTTAGTAGTAGGAATATTTGAATATGGCAAAATCGTCACGTATGACCCTTTGTTCGTTCTGCGGAAAATCGCAGTCGGAAGTTCGTAAAATGATTGCGGGCCCGGGCGTCTATATTTGCGACGGTTGCGTTTCCGTCTGTAAGACGATCATCGATCGAGAGCTTGGAGGAGCCGAGAATGGCGAAGAGGGGGCAGAAGGTTCGCCTTCGTTCAATCTGATACGTCCTTTGGAAATCAAACGCTTTCTCGACGATTACGTTATCGGTCAAGACCACGCTAAAAAGGTTTTGTCGGTTGCTGTCTACAATCACTACAAACGCCTCAATTTCGATGCGGAGCAAGTAACCGAGGCGAGTCTTCTGACTCAAGGTTCTGAATACGAAGACGTCGAAGTCGAAAAGAGTAACATTTTGCTCGCTGGTCCAACCGGTTCGGGAAAAACGTTCCTAGCACGTTCGCTCGCTCGCATTTTGGACGTACCGTTCGCGATTGCGGATGCGACAACGTTGACGGAGGCCGGTTACGTTGGCGACGATGTGGAGAATATCGTTTTGCGACTCTTGCAAGCGGCCAACTACGACGCGGCGAAGGCTGAATGCGGGATTATCTACGTCGATGAGATCGATAAGATTGGTCGGAAAACGGACAATGTATCCATCACTCGAGACGTATCGGGCGAAGGTGTACAACAGGCTCTTTTGAAGATTCTCGAAGGAACTGTTTGCAATGTGCCGCCTCAAGGTGGACGCAAGCATCCGAATCAGGAGTACGTGCAAATCGATACTTCTAAAATCCTTTTTATCTGTGGCGGCGCGTTTGTCGGCTTGGATCATATAATCACTAACCGTTCGGACGGAACGACTCTTGGCTTCGGGGCGGAAACGACCAACGAAATGAAGGGCGAGGAAGTGATGAAGCGAGTGGAGCCGGAGGATTTGGTGAAATTCGGAATGATTCCAGAGTTCATTGGTCGCCTACCGGTTATCTCGGTTTTGGATCAATTGAGCGTAGACGATTTGGAGAGCATTTTACTCAGCACTAAAAACTCGTTGGTCAAACAGTACTCGAAACTCTTCGCGATGGATGGCGTTAAGCTCCGGATTACTAAAGATGGGGTTCGAGCGATCGCTGAAAAGGCTATCGAGTTGAAAACAGGAGCCCGCGCTTTACGTTCCATTATGGAAGGCATTACCTTGGAGGTCATGTACGAAGTGCCTTCTCGCGATGACGTGAAAGAGGTTGTTATCGATCGCGGCGTAGTCGAAGGCCGAAAGAAAGCTCAGCTCAAAAAGAAGAGTCCGAACTCGGAAAAGAAGGACGCTGCGTAAGCCGTTTCAGTAGGGGCTTGCTTGCAAGCGATTGACGTCCTTTGCTTGTAGTCAAATCTATGACTACTTGCATTTATCGTACTACTTCTGGCGTCGTGGTTTCTCGCGATGATGAATTCGGCTTCTGGGAAGTCGATTGGGATCAATTGTTTCAAGGCGACGCGCTTCGCTCTCAATTGAACGAATACAATCTTGTTTCGGATGATCGGGCCCGCGAGGCAGTTGAAAGTGAATTGTTGCCACCAATTGGATCGCAGGAGGTTTGGGCGGCGGGCGTCACGTATTTTTCGAGTCGACTGGCCCGTATGGAGGAATCGAAAACGGCGGGAGGTAGCGATTTTTATGCGAGCGTCTACAATGCGGATCGACCTGAGCTATTCTTTAAATCCACTGCTCATCGCGTTATGGGACACGGGCAGAGTGTCCGAATTCGTCAAGACTCCAGCTGGGACGTACCTGAGCCGGAGTTGACCTTGGCTTTGTCGACAGACGGAAAAATCATCGGGTATACGATCGGCAATGATATGAGCTCTCGCAGTATTGAAGGCGAAAACCCGCTCTACCTTCCGCAGGCGAAAACCTATGAAGGCGCTGCTGGATTGGGACCTTGTCTTTGCGTACTGGATACTGAGTTGCCTGCATCGACGAAGATTTCGCTTAAAATTCGTCGGACGGATTCAATCGTATTCGAAGGTGAAACCGAACTCTCGGCAATGAAACGGAAACCTGCAGAATTGGCTGGCTACTTGTTTCGCGAGCTGCGCTTCCCTCAGGGTTGCTATTTGATGACAGGGACTGGAATCGTTCCAGGTACTGGTTTTACTTTGGAGTCCGGCGATCAAATTGAAATTACAATTGAAGGGCTTGGCAGACTGAAGCAGACCGTAGCCTGAATTTTTACTACAATGAAATTCCTTCAATTTTTCCGTAAAGTAGCTCTCTTAGAGGGACTTTCGCTTATTATCCTAATGGCCATTTGTATGCCTTTGAAGTATTTCGCAGACATGCCCGGACCGGTGAAGGTTGTGGGATGGCTACATGGGTTTCTGTTTGTTGTCTATGTCGTGGTCTTGCTTATCGTATGGAACCAGCGCAAATGGAAATTCAGTAGAGCATTTATTGCCGGCCTGATGTCTTTCATTCCGTTTGGGACGATTATGTTCGATCGTTCCTTGAAGCGCGAAGTCGAAGAAGGCTAGACAACGTTGCGCGAGTTACTGCGCTATGACGGTGAAATTCCCGAAAGACTGATTTTCGTTTGGAGCGAAGCGTACGCAGTTTGAAGTTCAGCTAGTTCGGTGTTGAGAGAGTCGATTTCCGCTTTTTGGCTCGGCGCAACAGCGATAGAATTTTGAGGGTTTGGAGGCTTAGATCTAAAAAGCAGCGCGTGAGCAAAGAATCCGCTCGCGAACAAGATTATGGAAAGGGCAATTCTCGGGTAGGGGGATTTCTTCATCGTTTGAGCTTTTGCGATGACAAGTTCGTACGATGAATGTTTCGCAATAATTTGCGATTTGGAGTGAATATCTGCGCCCTTTGTTTGCCACCCCGGGGCAAGCCCTCGACTCCGT
>JAPKDW010000252.1 GCA_028822375.1 Opitutaceae bacterium
GGAATGGTTATTGGTTTCGGATCAATCCCAATGGCGCCCGTCAGGATGGGAGCATTAGCAACAACACAACCTTGAATACTCAGTGGGATGGAATTTGGGATGCCAAAACGTTGGTCAATGAATATGGGTGGTTTGCCGAGCTGGCATTTCCTTTAACGACTTTCAGCTTTGATCCAGATAGCTCGGAATGGGGCCTCAATGTTACACGCAACATCAAACGAATTGTTGATAGGAAATTCAATTGTTCCGATTTGATTCGGAGGGGTTGATAGGAAATTCAATTGTTCCGATTTGATTCGGAGGGGAGGTTGATAGGTTTATTTGCTTCGCCATCTTCACTCCGTTACGTCGCGCTTTCAAGTTAGGAATTCCGTGGATTGATTGAATCACAAGCACAGCCTAACCCGGCACGTATTGTAACAATCGCTGCCGAAGCTTCCTTGGAGCCCTTTTTTTTAGGGGGCGGTGCTTTGGCAGATACCATCTCAGGCATAGGATGATGGGGCATTAATGACATACCACGCCAAATGGGATGCTCAGTCATTAGAACAGTCATCTAATTAAGTGTTATCACTTAAATCGAGCTTGAAGCAGTTCCTATGCTCTGGGATGCTCAGTCAATAATGATAGAATAACTTGTTGGGTAAAGAAAGAGAGATCTTATGCGGAAAATGATATTCAGCCGGAAAGACATGCTTCTCGCCTTCATTGGCGTGCTGGCAAGCATGGCTAATCCCCAACCGGTTGAGGCGGCCGACGCTGCGCGTCCGAATATCATCATCGTCATGGCTGATGATATGGGATTTTCTGATCTGGGCAGTTATGGCGGAGAGATCCGCACACCGGCAATCGACAGGCTTGCAAAGGAAGGCTTGCGCTTCTCGCGCTTCTACAACTGTGCCATCTGCGGTCCGAGCCGCGCAGCATTGATGACCGGGTGCTATCCCTGGAAGGTGGGGCAGGCGCCCGGTGCCAATATCTTCGCCAACCTCGCCGGGAACTGCGTCACGGCCTTTGAGTTGCTCAAGGCTGAGGGCTACCGGACTTGCGCGGTTGGCCGGCTGGACATGATTATTGGGGACAACTGGCATAACCCGTCTCAGATCGCACGGTCAGTCGACCGTTGTCTCGGTTCAGCCAGTGGCGGTCCCGGCAACTATTTCAAAGAAGCCAAAGGCACCCCATGGTTCCGCGACGGAAAGAGGTGGAAGCGGCCGGAGGGAGCGTATTCTACAGACGTCATTTCCGGCTTCGTGGTCGATTTTATTGAGGAGCAGGCCGGAAGCGACCAGCCCTTCTTCATCTATGTTTCGCACTACGCGCCACACTGGCCGCTGCAGGCGAATGAGAAGGACATCGCTCCGTACAGGCAGCTGTACCAGGGGAAAGACCGAAAAAGGACCATGCAGGCGCGTCTGGATCGCCTGATCGGAGACGGTCTGATCGCTGCTGGCACCACACTGCCGGACTCAGCCCTCTACGCGAAGCCGGCGGCCGGCGGCTACCTGGAGGCCCAGCGCATGGCGATCCACGCCGCCATGGTCGATAGCATCGACCGCGCCACCGCTGACATGATGGCGGCATTGAAGAAGGCCGGAAAGCTCGACAACACGCTGGTCTTGGTGCTGTCCGACAACGGCGCCAGTTCCCAGATGGTTTTTGACAAGGGCCGCATGGTTCCGGACGGCGTCCGCCCGGGAAGCGGAGAGACGTTCCTGAACCACGGGCCTTCCGTGGCGGCGCAGAGCAACACGCCGTTCAGGAATTACAAGACCTCCTATTACGAGGGAGGGATCGCATCCCCCCTGGTTGCGTGGTGGCCCGCAGGGCTGAAGAAGCCAGGGCGCTTGTCACACCGGCTCTCCCACATCGCCGACATCATGCCCACCTGCCTGGAGCTGGCCGGGGTGTCGTATCCGGAAACCTTCGCGAGCCGGAAGCTGATAGCCATGGATGGCAAGAGCTTTGTGGCCTCACTGCGCGATCAGGAGCGCGATGCGAACGAGTCGCGCCTTCTTCCCTTCGCCAAGGCACTGCGGGAGGGCGATTGGAAACTGATCCTGGAGAATCCGGCCCAACCGGAACTCTACAATCTCGCCAAAGACCGGAACGAGCAGGAAAACCTGAGTGCCCGGTATCCGGAAAGGGTGCGGAGCATGGTGACACAATTCAGTAAGATCGGCCCGCAAGGCATTCACATGCGACGGGCTGGCGAAAAATAACACGACAATCATAATCACAAGGATAGAAACCATGAAACGAATGATCTTATGCGGCTTGATGATGGCCGCGGCAACTGTAGCGCAGGTGGAGGCGAAGACTTTCGATGTCACGGATTACGGGGCGAAAGGCGACGATAAGACTGATAACACCGAGGCGTTTACGGCCTGCATGAAGGCTATTGTCGAGGCCGGCGGTGGCCGCATGTACATCCCAAACGGAGTCTATCGTGGAAGAATTATAGTTCCCGGAACCAAGGAATGGATCACCGTGGAGATTGTGGGCGAGAGTGAGCCGACTCCTGTTTTTGGGACGATTGGAGCATTTCCTTTTCCCAGGAATGGAACGATCATTCAGTGTCTTTCAAAATCCGGTTCCGCGGTCATCTCGGCTGCAAACACCCCCCAAAAGTTGTATCATTCATTTTCCGGGGTGTACGTGAGTATCCGGAATCTGGATGTTCGAACTTATGACAATCCGGCTATAAGCGGCATCGATCTCCAACACGCCGCCCAGTGCAAATTAGAGAATGTGTTCGTTAACACCGACATCTACAATGTCCAAGCCTCGAAACCGAGTCATGGCACGGCTGGCATCATCACGCCAGCCTGCAACAATGCCGCGCTCACCATCCTGCGCAACGTGTTAGTGACTGGATATCATACCGGCATCCTTGTCAATGAGCACACAGATGGGGATAACATCAATCTGGCCTCGAACGTCAACGGCCTGGAATTCGCCTTCGCCAATCACGCCTCCAGGTTCGGCCGGGTGGGTGCGCAGCGCTGCACCCGCAGCGTCACGGTGACGGGCAAGCACGGTTTCTGCATTGAGCAGCTGGATATGGAAATAGCCGGCCATGGGCAGACCGATAAAGACAACAAGTGGCAGGCAACCGATTTCAATATCTACGATCCCAAAAACCTCGGCATTGGTGACATCAACTACTGGGTCGTCGAGGGCAATGTCGGAGCGGTGGAAAAGTTCACCAGGAATGGGGGAGAACACATTCGGGCCCGGCGGATCGGATCGCCTCCGACCGACAGAAAGCAAGACCCACAAAATGCCCAACAAGACGGTGCTGGACAAGCGCCTACCCGCCCCGAGTCGGAATGATTTCCGTAGCTACAACCATAAACCTCAAGTCGATGGTGCGCCCCCGGTAGGCGCTGCCAGACCTCAAACGTTCGACGAAAAAATAATGAAGACAAAAGCCTTAATCAAACAGCCAGTATTATTGTATTTATTGTGCGCATGTACGGCACTTGTCTCTTCAGGAACCGGTATCGCCGCCGAGGGAGAGAAAACTGGCCGACCCAATATCCTGATATTTATGACCGACGATATCGGTTTCGGTGATATACACGCCTTCAATCCCCAGAAAGGAGAGAGCATAACACCTAATATTGATAAGCTGGCAAAGTCCGGCATTTCCTTTCATCACGCCCATTCTCCTGCCGCGGTTTGCGCACCAACCAGATACGCGATTCTGACCGGTAACCACGTATACCGGGGACGTCTTCCCAATGGGACCTGGAATCCTGATGCTCCCAGTCAAATCCTCAACGGTCAGGAAACACTGGGCGATCGACTACAGAAATACGGGTACCACACTGCCTTCTTCGGCAAAACACATCTCGGGGGCGTTTTCAAGAACGCTGAGGGTAAAGTCGTTGGTAATTTTAGCGAAGCCGATTTGACCAGAAAGTTTAATGACGGAGTAAGTGAGCACGGATTTGACTATTCCCTGTCCCTACCCAGCGGGATACAAAAGAGCCCTCTGGCGTTCTTCCAAAATGACCGCTTAGTCAGATATGAGAGAGCAACAAGCGAATTCAAGCCCCTTACCAAGGAGGAAATAAACCAGCATTTCAGGAGGATCACCGACGAGAGTGAAAAATCGAAATACTCGACTGAGGTTCGGGGTCCGCTGTATGTCATGGACAACTACACCACGGAGAGTGTTGGCCCCCTCCTGATGCAGGGTGCGCTGCGGTTCCTCGATAAGCACTTCAAGGATGATCAGGATAAACCGTTTTATATTCACTACATGTCGCAGGCCGGACACCGCCCCTATGCTCCTCCATCTGCTTTTAATGTCTCCGATCCGCTCAATACGGAGGATCGCTCAGCCCATGGCGCCATTCGCGTCAAAGGGGTCACACCCACCAAGAGAACGGATATGCTCTATGAGTCCGACGTCGCATTGGGCTTATTCATGGAAAAGCTGAAGGCGGCAGGGCAGCTACAAAACACAATCATTATTTACACCAGCGATAATGGCGCGGAAATCTCCGAACGCATTGCCTGGAGCAATCCCACCCTGGACGCCGTGGATGCGCATCCATGGTATAGAGGACCCTACGGGGGTGACCGTACCGAGTATGCCGAATACCCGTCCCATGCCAATGAAACCCATCTAAATGGCCAAGGCGTCGGCCTTGATAAGAGAGCCTTGCGGGGGATGAAGAGTTTTGTTTACGAAGGAGGACACCGGGTTCCGCTTATCATCCGGTGGGGGGGGGAAGAGCGCGAATTCAATTTTGCCTCCGAATACCAGAGTTACCAATCAGTTAATCAGCCTCACCGACCTATACCGGACGGTTTGCACTCTGGCCGGAGTGATAGTGCCGGACGACCAAGCTCTGGATAGCTATGATTTCTCGCGGCTTTTTACCGCTCCCCGGGAGCAGTCACATGGTCCAGTGAGGGATCTAATGGCTATTCAAGCCCCGAATTTGGCCGACTCTGCAAAAGCGAGCAAAAAGAAAAAAATGGGCTGGTCATTCTATTCATATGATTCGAATGGAGAAATATTGAGTGCCATCATGAACCTATCGAAGAGTTCGAAAGACTTCGAGGGCGCAGCGATGGATGAGCTCTACCTGCTAACAGACGATGAGGACCAGTCTAAAGACATCAGGAGTTCCAACAGGGACCTGATGGATTCACTTAAACTGAAATTTACGACCTTCCTCAACAAGAACGCCACTCATTCGGGTCAACTCGCCACGCCGGAAAAAGCCACGAACTGGAGGGATATAGTTACGAGCGAATAGAAGGAAATCGGTATATCCAACCATCATGGTTAATCTAATCAATCCCAACAAATCGGCGTATACAATTCGCTACAGTCGCTCCGCGACTTCCCCTCTTGTATAGCCTCAGCGTTATGCCCCCAAGGAGCGGAGGCCGCCGATCACTGCACTGTTACCTACTAGCGGCGACCTCCTGGATTTAGCCGATTCCCATCAGCCAATCCTCTTCTTGTATCATTGTACGTACAAAATTGAATACAAAGCCTAAACGAGTTCCTCAATCGGAGAGTAAGAAGGCATAGCCATGATGGCAGGAAACGTATAGTTCTCTGGCTGGCTTTCTGCGAACTCCATCGCACTCCATCACGCATGAGGCGAGCTAGGATACATGGGCTACTAGGACGCCATCACTGATTCAGCTCCACCGAATCGCTATTCAATAAACCTCGTAAGCCTCAACGAGCACATCTCCCTCACCACCATCGGCCGAGGTGACTACGACAGTGTAGACGCCAGTTGAAAGCGTTATTA
>JAPKDW010000035.1 GCA_028822375.1 Opitutaceae bacterium
ATTATCGGGTGTCTGCTTGGAATCTTTGTAGGCGATTTCTTTATCTATCTCTTGGGGCGAGTCTTGGGTCGATCTGGTTTGGAATTACCTGTCATTCGGCGATTAATGAACCAAGACAGGGTTGACGGCATCGCTCGTTGGTTGGACGAGAAAGGCTTGGCTTGGATCGTATCGACCAGGTTCATTCCAGGAAGTCGAGTGCCGACTTATTTCGTGGCAGGAGTGGTGAAAGCTAATGCGTTTCGTTTTGCTTTCGCTCTGTTGCTGGGGGCTGCGATTTGGACGCCCGCGATTGTTGGTCTCTCATATATTATGGGCGGGGCGTTTCTGGAGTTTTTCGATCAATACGAAGGCTGGGCTCTTTGGGGGTTGTTGATCTCATCGCTGGCTATTCTCACGCTTGTTCGGCTCGCGGCTGGCTTGTTCAGTTGGCGAGGACGGAGAATGCTCTATTCGCGTTTTAAACGAACGATTCGCTGGGAATATTGGCCGATGTGGCTGTTTTATCCGCCGATTATCGGTTTCGTTCTTTGGAAGATGGTTCGGCATCGATCGATTACGATGCTCACTGCGGTAAATCCATGCATGCCGGCGAGTGGTTTGGCGTATGAGTCGAAAGGAGATATTCTCTCTCACTTACAGAAATTCGGATCACCAGTGGGATTGTTTGAAGTTATCCCGCTTGAATGGGATTTAGAGAAGAAAAAGACATGTCTTAGAGGATTTATGAGGGATCAGAGTTTGTCTTATCCAGTCGTTCTTAAGCCTGATGTCGGCCAGCGAGGACAGGGTGTAGAGGTTATCAGTTCCGAGGAGGAAGCGATGCGGTTTTTTGAAGCCCAGAAGGAAGATACAGTTGCCCAAGAGTTTCTTCCGGGGCGGGAGTATGGGGTCTTCTATTACCGCTATCCTAACGAAGAAAAGGGCCGAGTGTTTTCGATAACCGACAAGCGGTTGATGCGCGTGACGGGAAATGGGCAATCGACCTTGGAGCGTCTGATTCTGGCCGATGAACGAGCGGTAGGGATGGCGAAGTTCTTTTTGGAGGCCTATCGACAGGACTTGGGGCGAGTTATTCCCGAGGGAGAAGTTTATTCCCTGACGGAACTCGGGACTCATTGTCGAGGAGCCCTGTTTTTAGATGGAGAAGGATTGATGACTCCCGAGTTAGAGGAAGCGGTTGATGTTATGAGTCGGGAAGTAGAGGGGTTTCACTTTGGACGTTACGATATCCGCGTTCCGTCGGAAGCGGATTTGATGGCTGGGCGTAATCTACGGATTATCGAGCTCAATGGATTGACTTCCGAATCTACGAATATTTACGACCCGAAACACAGCCTATTTTTCGCTTATCGAACGCTTATCGAACAATTTCGAATCGCTTTCGGAATTGCGGAAGCAAGCATCGGAGTTGGAAACCGTCCCGATGGACTAAGGGAAACGTTCCGATTGATTATTCGATACGCTCTTGGGAAACCGTCCGACCGGAAGTAGCGATTAGCTTAGATGTTATTGTCTTCGCTGAACTGATTAGCGCCGATAGAGTCGGTTGCATCGATAGCCTCTTCCGGGCGAGTCGCGATAATTCCTCGTTTGATGAAATCCACAACTTCGTCGTTGTCTTTGAGTCTTACCTTGTGATTCGTTTCGGTGTCTTCGCCGACGTAGTCAGCAACCGATGCGGCCATAATTGGGAGGTACTCTCGTAAATCGTCGTTTTCATCGTAATTGCGCACGCGAACGCTCCAAATTTCTTGAGCAGGAATATCGCTGGAAACCGCATCGAGCATGTTTTCCTTGGCGGTTAGCTCCATGTATTTTTCGTTGATGATAATGGCAACAAGTCGTTCCTGGTAGCCAATCAGTTCACGCGAACGTCTCCCGGGGACGCGCACTGTATAAGTGATGACCCGCCCGGTCTTAGGATCTCGTTGGCTTACGGTCTGATAGCTATCGGGTTCTTGGATTGTCGCGAAAACCGGCTCTTCGATGACTTTCATTTCGCGTCTAGGAGGCTCCATACCGTAGTCAACTTCGATGACCATGTCCGCTTCTAAGGCGTTGATCGCTTCGTACATGCCTTTTCCCGACAAAGCGGTTTTGATGTAGGCGACGGTTTCCTTGTAGCGAAGATCGTTCACGTCTTGTTCGGGATCCCGCGGTACGATTACGTATGAATCGGCATCTTGGATGTTGGGATTCTTGATGGCATCGACCTCCATTTCGTAGGTCGTGTTACAGCCGTAAAGCAGCAGTGCGAGGACTGCCCCAAATAGGTAAAAGGGTAGGTGCTGGGGGCGTTTCATGGTTCTCGGGTCGGTGAGATCAATTTTCAAGGGCTGGTGCCATCGCCGTTGTTACCTTCAAGTTCGGCAAGTTCCTTCTCGAGACGGTCGATTTCCGCCAATGCGTCCTGTTCACGTTCTTCCGCTTCTTCGAGGGCGTTCTTACGGTCGATGGCGGCTTGACGTTTGGCCTGCAAAACCTTGAGTCGGCCTTCGGCGGTTTCCGCTCTCCCGGTCATTTCTTCGAGCTCTTCGTTGGAAATTCTAAAACCTTCGGCTATGTCGAGTTCTTCTTGCAAAGTGGCCTTTTCCTTATCGATCGCCCGTTTTTGCATGGCGATGGACTGATTGTAGGCCCGTTGCTGGGCGAGAGTGTCCTGGCGTTTGCGTTCTCTGCCTTCCTGGATGGCTCCGATGGTGGCTCCGACCGCGGCTCCTGCAACACCCAGGGCTGCTATACCTCCTGTATCCTGACCTGTTAATGCCCCGCCAATGGCTCCTACTGCGGCGCCGGCTCCTGCTCCTTTTACGGTTTTAGAGGCGGCGGGCCCTGCGCAACCCCACTGAAATGTCATCAGGGAGAGGCTGACGAGGGCTACGATTGTTTTTCCAAGAATTTTCGACCGATTCATGTTTAATAATTAACTACGCAATCGCTGGTTGGTTTGGATTCGTTGTTATTTCGGAGAATGTAGACTTTTTGCTGACATTTGTAAATCCGCTTTGTTGCAGATATTTTCAGTGAATCCGCGAGCGTTCGCTTTCCGTAGAGATTAGCGTAACGAATGCTGGATTAAATGCGTCAGATTGCGTAACTTATAGAAATTGGTTTAAGCCGTCCTAGGCAATTGTAAATTATGAAGAGTAAAGGGTTTCTCTCTCGAGATTTCATTATCCAAGTAGTGGGTCTTGTGTTTTCAATAGTCGTTGTCGTGACGGTCTATAATACCTATATCCTACCAGCTGCGGATGAGATTAAAATGATGGACGATATTCGCGCGAGTCAGAATCCAGATGGGGGATTTATTCCCGAGCGCTCGCTGGTCGTGCTTTTGAAGAATATCGAGCAGGAAACCTGTCTTATTCTGATGATGTGGGCGACGATCATCATAGGATTCAAATTCGTAAAACTACAAGGGGAGCAGTCGATGATGGAGCATCCATTTCTTAAGATTTCTCGTGGAGAACGCATTATCCCCGAGGATGCTCTAGGCCATTATAAGGAAGTGGAAAGTCAACTGAGACGATCGCAGCGTTTGCGCGGTAAGATTTTGCCGGATGTTATTCAAGCGGCGTTGCACCGGTTTGACGCTACTCGTTCGATTCAAGATGCGGCTCACGCGATGAGAGAGAGAGCTGAAATGGCCTATGAGCAGTTAGAATCGGATCTCTCGCTTATACGATATATCGCTTGGGCGATCCCTTCGGTAGGTTTCATCGGAACGGTTCGGGGCATTGGTGAGGCGTTGGAGCAGGCGGATATGGCGATTCGAGGCGATATCAGCGGAGTGACTACCAGTTTGGGTTTGGCGTTTAATTCTACTTTCGTGGCCTTGATGTTGAGTATCGTGCTCATGTTGATGGTCCATCTTTTGCAATCGAAGCAAGAGTCTCTCGTAATCGAATTGCAGGATAATGCGTCTAAGAAGGTTATCGGGCTGATGAAGAAACCTACTCTCGAAGAGTCGAAAATTAGCTTCACTTGATATGGCGACACTAGGAATTGAACTTAGCGATGTCGGCGTGAATGCCGTTTTGATCAAAGAGGATGGCTCTTCGCGTACTTTGGCTTTAGGGAATGAGGCGGATTCGCTGCCGGCTTGCGCGTATGCTCGCGCTGGAGAACTTTGGTTTGGGTCCGAGGCGCAGGAAATGAACTTCGTCTATCCCGGGCGCACGTGTAGCAAGTTCATTGATGAGTTGTCTTTTCAGTCTACGAATTTCGATGGGCACTACAGTAAAACCATGTATTCGCAATTGGCCTACGAGTTCTTTCAGGTTTTGGCGACGCGGATCGAAAAGGAGGTCGGGGAAATCGATCGGGCGATTATTGCCGTTCCGGGGCATTACCTTGAGGCGAATGAAAAATCGGAAGAGCATTTAGGGCTGCTCTTGAGCATTCTCGCGGATAATGGAATTCCGGTTGCTGGGATTGTCGATATTGCCGCGGCTTCGTTATACAGCGAAGGGTTATGGAATGTGCCCGAAGGCGAGCGAATTTTCCATGTCGACCTCTTGGCTCACGCTACTCATATCTCGGTTTTTCACAAACGCTCTGGGCTCGAACGGGTTTATTTCGCTCGATTGACGCAACATGGGTTTAGCAAAATGCTGGAGCGATTTACGACATCGATGTCGAATAAGTTTTTGGTCGAAACGTCGTTCGACATTAATGAGGATCGTCAAATTGAACGGGCGTTTCATGCTCAAGCGCGTGAAGCTTTGTTTAGTTTTGGCCGTCAAAGCGTGGCGAATATCGAAGTATTGACGCGAGAAAAGTCTCGCCAAATGGTGATCTCTAAAGAGCTGGCTGCATTCGAGTTGGCACCGCAGGTGAAGCAGCTCACGCAGTTGATTTTGAGAGCGGTGAACGATTTTGCCACTGGAGACGAAGCGATACAAATTGCGTTGTCCGGAAGAGCGGCGGCAATCCAAGGATTGAAAGAATCGATCGTTTCGCAAGGAGTGGGGCTGGTGAAGGAATTGCCGTCGGAAAGCGCGGCTTTCGGAGCTGCGAATTACGGAAAAGACTGGGAAGTTAAGAACGACGTTGAAGAAATGCGAGTGGAAGTAGGCATTTCAATGGATGCTCTCGCTGAGAAACAAACATTGGATACGTCGCCGGCAATTGCGTCGATACGCGTCGTTAGAGAAGGTCGTTCATTGAACCCAACCCATATTGTGTGCGATGGTTTAGGTTACCGCTTGGAAGGTGAGTCGTTTTTGGTAGGGGTCGGCGAAAGCGATCGCTTTGATTTGGTTGCAGATCGCGAGACCTTAGAATCGCCTCAGCCACTGTTCAATCTGAACTTTGCGGATGATCGTTGGGCAATCAAGGCCTTGGAAAGAGCAAGCTTGGAGACGGATGTCGATGTTAGCTTAAAGGCAGGAGATGCCATTGAAATTTTAATACAAGGAACCCGAAAGCGGCTCTTGCTCGTTCACTGCATCGAGTAGATTGGTTTATCCGAAACTCCGATGAAACGAAAAAAACGCGAAACTCAAGTATTTAGCTTGTCCTTCTTGGACGTGATCTGCTGCGGTTTCGGAGCGGTATTACTGCTTTTCGTTTTAACTGTGGGTAAGAAATCGGATACCATGGATAAGATTGAAGTGAAGATCCAAGTGGTGCTTGGGCAGATGGAGAATGAGATTTCTTCAAAGGACAAGGAGTTGAAAGATTTGCATCGCTCGCTGTCTACTATTCGCGACAGGAATCATAATGCTGAGGAGGAGATTATCGTGAAGGTTAAAATGCAGACCGAGCTTGAGGATGAATTCGCTCTGCTTCTCGCTCAATTGTCGTCAATGGAAGAGGACTTGGGAAAGCTAATTGATGATAAGGAAAACCTGCCCAAGCAGGAGGAAAAACCGCCAATTCCTATTCTCAACCCGATTCGTCGGCAGTACCTGACAGGCTTCGATATTCAAGGCGATAACGTCGTTTTTCTCATCGAAGCGTCTGGGGGTATGATGGATGATACGCCGGAAGCGGCTTCCGGGCGACTTAGCGATACGGATGATGAGAAACGAGAGTCTCCTAAATGGATGCGGGTCAAAAAAGGCATGCGATGGCTGATCGCAACCCTGAAACCGAGTTCGCGTTATAAAGTGATAATATTTAATGATGAGATCGATCCGCTGCAAACGAGTTACGGAGTCGACTGGATGGATCCATCGGACCGTAAGGTTACTAAAGAGGTGCTCGATTTGCTAGAAGAAGTCGTGCCCGAAAATGGCGCGAACCTTGAAAAGGCTTTTAGCATGGTGAGCGATCTGCCGATTGAGCCGGATCGAATCGTTTTGATTGTCGATGGCCTACCGACACTTTCGGATAGTTATACGACTTCTAGCGTGGTCGACGATCATGATCGCATCAATATGTTTCGCGTGGCGAAGAAAGCGCTTACCATTCCTGTTCCTGTTAACGTTCTTCTGTATCCAATGAAAAATGACCCGGGTGCTGCTGTTCACTTTTGGCGCCTTGCGGATGATCAAGGCGGAGCGATGGTCTGCCCCTCTAGAACTTGGCCGAATACATGAAGCGCAAACGGTCGACAGAAATATTTAGTTTGTCCTTCTTGGACGTAATTTGCTGCGGGTTTGGAGCGATTATTCTCTTGTTCGTAATTACGATGGGAAAGAAAACCACGGAAGTTACAAACCTTCGGATTGCTTTAGAACGAATTATTCAACAGCGAATGCTTCAAATAAATGAGTACGATATCGCTATTGAAGAAACGTCGATTCTGGTCAAGATGGAAGACACGAAGGAAAAGGATAAGAAGATTGTAGAAGAAGACTTGGACGCGGTGATCGCAAAGCTCCAAGAGCAGATAAACGACAAAGAGTTTAGCAAGGATAAGTTCGTAACGGATATCGAGGATCTCGAGGAAGAGTTGGCAGCTAGGCAGACCGATCCCGAGATTGAGCAAAAACCGGAGAGAAATACACCTGTTGGAGTTTCCGTCGAGAGCAATCATATCGCTTTCGTGATCGATACCTCTGGAAGTATGCGCGATCCCAATACGCGATTGGTTTGGGGCTATGTTATCCAGAAATTCGAGGAAACTTTGGAATCCTATCCTGAAGTGAAAGGCATTCAGTTACTCGATGCGAATGGGCGATTTATCGTCGGTGGACGCAGTATGGGTAGCGCTTGGATGAAGGACAATAAGGAAACTCGCGACTACATGGTACGCGCGCTTCGTCTTTATCAATACGATAGCGAAAGTAATCCTGTACCAGGAGTTGCGCAAGCGATTCGACGTTTAGCGAACCCGAAAGATGAAGAGATGAAAATGGGTATTTATGTTTTCGGGGATGAGTTTACCGGCAAGTCGGAGCCGGTTCTCAATACTCTTGATAAATTGAATAAAGGAAAAGACGGAGAGCGGCTGGCCGTTATAAATGCGATTGGGTTTCCCAATTTGATTCGCAGCACCTTGTCTCTGAGCCAATCAGGTCTGAAATTTGCCAATCTTATGCGGGAATTGACCTACGAGCACGGTGGAGCTTTTGTTGCTTTGGAGCGGGAAAGCTTAAAGGCCCGATCGAGAGAGATAGACGAACGGTTTCCAGCTCCGATTCCGAGAAGAGAGCCTCGAATGCCGTCAATTATCTTCGGCCCTGGTGGTCGCGGGATTTACGGACCGTAGAAAAAGTTACTTGTTTGACGGTAGCGGAATACGGGGTGGCTTTTAGCGTTCCGTAAATGCATTCATCTTCGCCCGCATCAATGGTTTCAATACGTAGTCGAGGATGCTCTTCTTTCCAGTTTTGATATCCACCTGAGCAACCATGCCCGGGATTATTTCGAGCGCCTCTCCTGACGTTTGTAGGGATCGATCGCCTGTGCGAACAAGGATTTTGTAGAAGCTTTCCCCTTTTTCATTTTGAAAGGTGTCAGCGCTGATGCGTTCGACCGTACCGTTCAATCCACCATAGATTGAGAAGTCGTAGGCAGTTAGCTTTACAGTCGCTTCTTGTTTGAGGCTAATGAAAGCAATGTCGGAAGGGCTGATGTCCGCTTCGACAAGCAAGCTGTCTTCGTTCGGTACGATTTCTATAATTGGCGCTCCTGGTTGGAGGACGCCGCCGAGAGTTTTGATATGGACTTTGTTTACAACACCGGAAATTGGAGAAGTGATTGACGTGCGGAGAATCTTATCTTCGTAAGCCCGCAAGGTTTCTTTGATTTGCCTATGGCGATTCTTGTATTCGTTATTTTGAGATACGACCTCGCTTTTATAGTCGAACCATTCATTTTCGATTTGGCCTTCGAGGTCATTGACTAAGGTTTCCAATCGCAAGAGTTCGACTTGAGAGACGACTCCTGAATCGGCGAGCGGACGAGTCATCGAAAGCTCGCGGTTTTTAAGGGCTAGGCTCTTTTGCAATCTTTTCTGACGAGTTTCGATATTCTCTCGGCGAGTTTTGAATAGAAGCGTTTCGGAAGCGACAAGTTCGGAGCTTGTCTTGTTAAATCCTTCTGGAAAAATGATAGCTTGGGCATCATTTGACTCGGCATCAAGGCGAGCGATTTTCGCTAGCAAGTCGTTATGTTCAAAAAGGCTCTCGTGGTAAGCGGCACTAAAGTGGGTGTCGTCAATCTTGACAAGAGGCTGCCCATGCTTGACGTATTGTCCTTCCGACACGTGGACTTGGCTTACGATGCCGCCTTCGAGGCTCTGGATAATTTGCAAGCTCGCTGATGGAATTACTTTTCCTTGGCCACGGGCTATTTCATTGATTCTCGAATTGGATGCCCAGATGAACAATGCGACTACGATGCCGGCGACTGTCAGAAGGAGAGCGTTTGCATAGGGCATCTTCTCTTCGAGAAAAGCCGTCTTGCAATCGGCAACAAAATCGAGGTCTTCGGCCGAGATTTTTTCTTTGGGCGATCCTGAAGGGAGTGAACTGGATTGTGATTCTTGGCTCATTAGTTTCTACCTCCTCCTCCGGATAGTTGACGCATGACGTCAGTCTTTGGTCCATCGGCGGCGATTTTGCCTTGGTCCATTACTATGATACGGTCGGCCAGTTTTAGCATAGACGGTTTGTGGGTAGAAAGTATCAGCGTACGATTTCCTTCTTTGGAATAACGTTCCATATTGGAGATGAAGTCGCGTTCGGCATTGGCGTCCATGGCGCTTGTTGGTTCGTCCATGACTAGCAGGCTTGGCTTGTTTAAAAGAGCCCGTCCAATGTTGACGGCTTGTCGTTGGCCTCCAGACAAAAGTTCTCCGCGTTCTCCAACTTGCAGATCGTATCCAAGCGGGTGTTTGGAAACGAAGCGTTCCACGCCGGATAGGGAGGCGGCCTCGATCATCGCGGCTTCTTCCATCCAAGGCGCGCCTATCATCACGTTGCTCTTTAGAGATCCTTGAAAGAGAAGGTTCTCCTGACCGATGTATCCAAGTTTTCGACGCAGATCGGCTGGGTCTATTTGTCGGATATCCGTATCGTCGATGGTGATCATGCCTTCCGTTGACGGATAGAATCCAAGGATAAGCCGGAGTAGCGTACTTTTGCCTGAACCGACGCGACCGAGGATCGCGACGCGTTCGCCCGGTTCGATCTTGAAGGAGGCGTTAATAAGCGCGGGTACGCTTTCAGATGTGTAGGAAAAGGTGACGTCGTTAAACGAAATGCGTGGTTCGAAATTCGGCTTTCTGATGTAATCGCGGCCTTCTTCTCGTTCCTGAGGAAGTTTTATGAGGTCATTAAGACCGCTGAGAGAGACGAACGAGCTTTGCAGTCGAGAGAGCAGAGCGGCTACTTGGCCGATTGGGGCCATGGCTCTCCCGGCTAGGATAGTGCACCCGATTAGAGTTCCCATGCTCATTTCGCCATCGTGTATCCTATAGACGGATACTATTATGATGACGACGGAAACCATCTGGGTAACGAATACAGTGAAATTAGAAGCGAGGGAGGAGTAGCGCCGTGAAGTTACTTCGCTTTTCGCCATTTTTCCGAGCGAATCTTCCATGCGTTTTTGAAAACTTCCGGCAGCGGATAGTCCACGTATTGCCTCGAAACCGTTGATCGCTTCTACTAGAATAGCATGTTTCTGGGCTGACGCTCCGTGAGCTTTTTCGGCGGCTCGTTTGAGAGGGATGTGCATCATAGCTCCGAGTGCGATGATGAGAGCGATCGCAGCGCACGGAATGAGGGCGACCCATCCGGCGATGTACCCCATGAATAGGATGAAGAGACAAACGAAAGGTAGGTCGATTAGCGTCGTTAGCGATGCGGATGTGAAGAATTCGCGTAGGCTTTCATATCCTTTGACTTGATTCGCAAAGCTGCCCGATGAGTTTGGCTTGCTTTGCATCTTAATGCCCATCACTCGCTGGAAGATGAACGTAGACATGAGTACGTCGGCGTTTTTTCCGGCTTTGTCGATGAGCAGCCCCCTGAGCGATTTTAGAAGGAAATCAAATGCGTAGACTATGCAGACGCCGGTCGCTAATACCCAAAGCGTATTGGTTGCGTTGTTGGGAATGACCCGATCGTAAACGCTCATCACGAATAGCGAACCAGCTATGGCGAATATGTTTATGAATACAGCTGCGAGGATTACGTTGAAGTAAATCTTGCGATATTTCCAGAGAGTTCCCCAAAACCAATTTTTGGCATTGATGCTTTCCGAACTTGATTCGGATTGGCTGTCGAAATCGAATTCGGGTTTGATGAAGATCACTGCACCGGAATAGTCCTTTTCAATCTCACTGGTCTTGACGGTGGTCTCGCCGCTTCCGGTTTCGGGTAGGATGACGCGACAGGTATCGTCGCTTTTTCGCTCAACGAGAACCAAGGCTCGATTGTCGTTGAGGACGAGGACTGCGGGTAATGTAAGGTTGGGTATCTTGGCGAGGGATCGCTTAACGATTCGCGAAGAGAAGCCAGCGTTTGCGGCTGCGCGAAGAAAAAGTTTTGGCGTGAGACGGTTTTCAACCAGCGGCATGCCGGTGATCAGCGCTTCTTTTGAAACCGGCCGATGGTGTATTTTTCCAAGCGTTACTAGGCATTCGAGCAAGGGGTCATCGACACGCGAACTTTCGCATGGCGTCGATGTTTCTGGGCGCTCAATTCCGATGGAACCCGTAAGGCGATTCGTGGCGGGCCCTTTGGGCGGCGCTGTATTGGTCTTGTCGATCGCGCTCATTACAGGTTGCTGGTTAGATCGATGAGGGATTCATGGAGTTCTTCGATTTCGCGGAGCTTGCGCTCCATCGCCTTTTGTTCGGTGATGTCTTCGATAACGCCTTCAAGGTAGACGGGCTTTTCGGGATCTTCTTGGATTGCCCAAACGTTGATTTTCACTTCCAAAATGGAACCATCCCGACGGTGAAATGTAGATTCGCAGGTTTCGCTTTCCTTCGCGAGTTCGATGAGTTGAACGGTGCGAGCATCCCGTGTATTAAGATCGTGGATTTCTGGCCGGAGAAATTCCACTTCCTTCATGAAGATTTGAGCGTTTTCGTAGCCGAATGCATTTGCCAAACGGCCGTTGGCATCGAGTAGGGCACCGTATTCCGAACAACGGAAGATGCCGATATGAGCATGTTCGAAGAATCCGCGGTATTGGGCTTCGCTTTCCTTGAGGCGTTTTTCGAGACGGAGATTGTCGCGTCGATTGGCTGCGTCTTGGAGATGGCTTTTTATGGCTGGAACCAGGCGAGCGGTGTTGCCCTTCATTATGTAGTCATGGGCTCCCATTTTCATGAGATCGACAGCGGTTTCCTCGCCGATTTTTCCAGAGACGAGAATGAAAGGGATGTCGAGATCGTAGCGTTGGAAGACTTGGAGAGCCTGCATGCCATCGAAGTCGGGCATCTGGTAGTCGGAGATGATTATGTCCCACTTGCGCTCTTCGAGGGCGGCTACCATTTCCTCTTCGGTTTCGACGCGGACATGGACGACGGCGTATCCGTTTTTCTTGAGAAGATTGGCGGTGAATTTGGCTTCGATTTTCGAGTCTTCGACGATGAGGACTCTTAGGTCGATTGCTGGCTTGGAAGGTTTGCTTGGTTCGTTGGATTCCATTTGAAGGGATATTCGAATGTTGAAATTTGCTTATTGAAGATTTTCTAAGAGCGTACCGTTGACTGAGAGGATTCGGTAGGCGGCTTGAATTCGGTTGTAGCGTTCCTCGGCGACGGAGGACTTGGCCGAGAAAAGTTCGTTCTCGACGTCGAGAACATTGATGAGGGCGCGTTGCCCGAGCTCGAATTGCTTTTGATAGGCGGATACGACAGAGGTCATCGCGTCGCGATAGTCTTCAAGCCGGTAGAGGCGTTCCTCGGCTATGGTTAGGTCGTTCCATGCATTCATGAACGCAGCGCCTAGTTCGGACTCGGTGGTCTCGAGTTCGTAGGTGGCCTTGTCGATCGCGGAGAGCGTGTGTTGTAGATCGGCTTTGCGACGACCGCCGCCAAAAATGTCGTAGGACATGACGACGAGGCCTGAAGTGTCTTGTTGCTGATTAGAGTATCGGGCGCTGTCGGAGCGGCTGCTTTGCAGGAATAAGTCGAATTGAGGGAGGAAAGCGCTTTTGGCTCCGCGGTGACGTGCTTCGGTAGCGGATATGTTGGCCAGAGCTGAGCGTATGTTTGGGTTGCGGCCTAGATTGACTTCCTCGATTGAGACCGGGAGGGCCCAGTCTGGGAATTCGGGTTCTTCTAGTTCGTCGGGGTCGAGAGCAGTGTATTTACGGTAGGTTGTGACTGCGTAGGCGAGTTGACGGCGTCGCGCTTGGAGGGTCGCTTCCGACATGGATAAACGGGCGGTCACCAATTCGACATCGGCCCGAGGACCGGCACCGGCCCGATGTTTCTGCGAAGTTTTGTCGAGAGCGGTTCGGTGGATGCGAGCGCTTTCTTCGGCAAATCCGAGCAAGGTGCGAAATTTGATGATGTCGACGTAGGTTTGCGAAAGATCCAGGGCGAGGCCTTGGCGAGTAGACTCCAGTTCAATTTCGCTAAGTTGATTGAGGGCTCGGGCTTCGCGAATTCGGCTTCTTGCGGAGCCGCCATCGAAAAGGAGCTGACTAGCGTCAAATGAAAATCCGCCCAATTTTGCAAGAGAGTAGCGTGACGAGGGTTTTCTAAAGCGTTCTTCGCCGCCTCTTAGGCTGAGACCGAGTTGGGGAAGGCGTTGGCTGCGGGCCGTATCGATTGCGCTTTCTTGAATGCGCACATCGGCTTGCCCGACTTTGATTTCGGGAAAGTTTTGGAGCATGGCTTGAATAGAAGCCGAAAGCGATTGGGCGTGGTTCGTTTGGAACGGAATCAAGATAGCTAAGCCTGCAATGAAGCAGACGCTGCGAATGAATGCCGTAACGTTGGTAAACCGACCTAGACTGTGGGAATGTGAGTTCAATGTGCCTCGTGGTTGAGCGATTACCTCTATAATCGCTTGGAAACAGCTGAACTTTAGTCGCTAGGCACGTTTGAGAAGTATTCCCATCCCAGAGCGCGTAGAAATACTATTCGCAAAATGGATTGTTCGAGCGTCTGAGAACGGCAAGGGGACGTTTGGTGGCGTACCTTTCCACTTAGGCTAGGAATCAGTCAGACTGGACTTTACGACAGCTTTTATGACTGAATCAAAGACGCCTGCCGAGGTGGCAACGATACCTTTATTGAGTTTCAAAGTTCGTCCGAGAGAAAAATCGAGTGGGTTGCCAAAAGTGTCTGCAACGTTGCCTCCGGCTTCGGTTAGCACGATGCATCCGGCGGCGTGATCCCAAATCTTTTCTTCGTAGCCTGGCCGGGTAGGAAGGCGAAGGTAAATAGAAGCCTGACCCCTAGAAACGGCTGCGTACTTACATTGGCTATCCATTCGGAAGGGGGTCGCTTTTGACCCTAGAAGTTCGCCGATAACGGCGGAACGGCCGTGGGCGGTGTGGCCGGATTCGACGGATTCGCAGAAGACAGCCTGGGCAGCTTCTGAAATGGAATCGCAAACCACTGAGGTCGCTTTTGAAAGATCGCTAAGAGGGGCTTGGAAACTGCCTTGTCCTTTTACAGCATAGAGCAGGCAGCCTTTTTCGCCGTCTGGCGTATCGGGATCGACGGGTAAGTTAGGGCAGCCGAGAACTCCCAAGAGGACTTCGCCATTCTCGATAAGCGCCAAGGCTACAGCGTATTGTTGCCCGCGTAGGAAGCCTTTTGTGCCGTCAATGGGGTCAAGTGTCCAAAAACGTCCGGTGGCTCCTCCCGAATGCCCGCCTCGGTCGATTGATTCGAGAATCGTTGCTTCATCCATTGATGGATCGATTTCTTGGACGTAGCTGACGATTTTGGAAAAGAGAACAGCGTTTTCTTCTTTTCGAAGATCTCCCGCATCTTCCTCGCCGACGGCGGGATCGTCGGGGAAGGCTTTGGCTAAGGTGTTTAGAACAAGAGCTTGAGCTCCGTAGTCGGCCACGGTTACGGGTGACTTGTCGGCTTTGTCCATATGTTCGCTAGAAGTAAGACCGGCTTGTGCGGTGGAGCAAAGGGCGCTCGCTTGGCGTACGGCTTCTAAAGCGACGGCGAGTTCTGATTCGTATGGCATGGCTTGTTGTGTTGATGGATTTCCGTTTTCTACGCAAGGATAACGACGCTGGAAGAATTACCTTAACAATATGCCTTCACTTCGCTTACCGTCTTTTTGTGTTCAAGACCATCGCTCCCTGTCTCTTTTCGTTCGATATAGAGTGGATCCCAGATCCTCTGTCTGCCGAGATCTTGCACGGCGTAGGAGGAGAAGGGGTTCAAGCCTACGAAGATGGGATGAAGCGACTTTGGGCGGAAGCCGGGGCGACTGAAGAGCAACCGCAACCTTATTTGAAAACGGTGCTGTGTCGCATTGTTTCGATCGCCGGTATTTTCAGAGAAGTATCACAGGGAGAGGTGAAACTGAAACTCGTTTCGCTTCCAACAGATACGGGCGATAGCGAGAAGGTGAAGGAAAAGTCGATTCTGCAGACTATGTTGAAAGCGATCGGCTCTCGAAAGCCTCAGTTGGTCGGATACAATTCTCACAATGCGGACGTGCCGATTATTATACAGCGCTCCATTGTGAACGGATTATTCGGCGAAGGTATGGGCGAACGGCCCGATAAACCTTGGGAAGGCGTGGACTACTTTGCCCAGAGCGGGGATTTCAATGTGGACTTGGCTCCAATTCTCGGACGCTACTCTCAAACTCCGAAACTCAATGAAATCGCAACGCTTAGCGGGATTCCCGGAAAAGTGGATACGGATGGGGGAAGTGTTTCCGGAATGTGGCTACAGGGTGACTTGCAGGGGATTGTTAATTACAATGAATTCGATGCGATTACGACGCATTTGCTATGGGCTCGAGTGGCCCATTTTGGAGGATTGTTGGGGAACGAAGCTTACGAACATGAACAGGCTTTGATTCGCGATTTGATGCTTAAAGGAATCGCCGAAGGCAAAACTCATTTCGAACGTTACATTGAGGAGTGGGAGCGGCTTCAGAAACTGATCGCGAAGCGATGATCTCGTTCTTTGTATGAATGAAACACTGACAATCGTGATGCCCATGAAAGTGTGGACGCCCGGTTTACATGGGTTTCGTTCGAAGCATATGCATTCATCTCGGGCTATGATCCCAGCTCATATTGAGCTGTGTTCAGTAATGCGTTCGGACCGGGTGAAATTGGAGGAGCGTTTGCAGCTAACCAATCGACTAGTGAAACTGTGTCGGTCACTTTCGACGTTCGGCTATTCGCTGTCCTGTTTGAAATGGGACGAATTGCAAAAGGCGCTATATCTTGAGCCTGATTCGTTGGAGCCGTTTTTCAAGTTGCGCAGATCGTTGCAACAAGCGCTTGGAATCGAACCTGATATTCGAGAGGTCCACCGCATGCGGCTAACGCTAGCGATGGGCAGTGAACTGGGAGAATACAAACTGGTGGAGGCGTTTCACCTGTTGAACGGAGATTTGCTTCCACTCAAATGCCGAGCAACTGAGCTGGAAATTTATACGAAACGCAATGGAGACTGGCTTCTGCGCGAAGCCATTCCATTTAGAGAGTCTGAGGACAATTAGACGTGCAGCGCGGAGAGAGCTCCGCCACTGCATTCGAAATGCGCCTGATTTGGAGGCCTGTCTAGAGACTAGCCTCTCACTCGCTCTGAGCGTTTGCGTAGTGTGGCGTTCAATACGCGCTTGCGCAAGCGGAGAAAGCTTGGCGTCGCTTCGACGAATTCATCGGGTGCGATGTATTCGATGGAGCGTTCTAGAGAGAAATGTACTGGAGGCGAAAGCTGGATGGCTTTTCCGTCGCCTTGGCTACGGAAATTGGTGAGCTGCTTGGGCTTGACCGGGTTGACTGGGATGTCGGAGGCGCGAGGGTTCTCGCCGATGATCATACCTTCGTAGACTTCGACTCCGGCGGTGACAAACAGTTTGCCGCGATCTTCGAGGGCAGCGAGTGAGTAGGCGGTCGTTTTGCCAGCGGCCATCGAGACCAAGGTTCCGGTCAGGCGCGTTGTGATTTCGCCGGCCATTGGGCGGTATTCTTTAAAGAGGTGCGACATGATACCGTGTCCACTGGTTGCGTTAACCAGATCGATTTCCAGGCCAATGATGCCACGAGTCGGGATTTCCGCTTCGAGGAAAATCGTTCCGTTGCGGGTTTCCATGTTGGTCATTTGACCGCGACGGTTGGAAAGGTTTTCCATGATGCCGCCCATGCAGTCTTCCGGCAGTTCGATCCAGAGCGTTTCGAAAGGTTCATGGATTTTGCCGTCGACTTCTCTGGTGATGACGGTCGGGCGGGAAACGAGGACTTCGAAACCTTCGCGACGCATCGTTTCAACGAGGACGGAAATCTGCATCGCTCCACGAGCGGATACATTGAATACGCCGCTCTTGTCGGAATCTTGGGCTTGAATGGAGACGTTGGTCTTCACTTCGCGGAAGAGGCGTTCGCGGATTTGGCGGGACGTAACGAGCTTGCCATCGCGACCTGCGAGTGGACCGTCATTTACAGCGAACTCCATTTGGATCGTTGGCGGATCGATTTCCACGAATGGGAGCGGCTCTTGCTCTTGGGTGAAGCAAAGGGTTTCGCCGATGTTCACTTCATCGAAACCAGCAATGCCGACAATATTGCCTGCCTCGCCTTGGGCGGATTCGCTGGAACCTAGACCTGTGTACTCGAAGACTTTAGTGATCTTGGCCCGCTCGCGGGCTCCGTCTTTTTTGACGCGGAAAATCTTGCCGCCGGTTTCAACTTGGCCACTGAGAACTTTTCCAACTGCAACGCGGCCAACGTAGTTGTCCCAGTCGATGTTGCTGATAAGCATGCGGAATTCGCCTTCGATATCGGCTTGGGGAGCCGGGATGTTTTCAACCACTGTTTCGAAGAGCGGCGTCATGTTCTCCTGCGCATCTTCGAGGTTCTTGACCATGAAGCCGTTCTTGGCGGATCCGTAGAGGAAAGGAGCATTGAATTGGTCCTCGTCGGCGTCGAGCTCTAGAAGGAGTTCCAATACTTGATCATGTACGCGTTCTGGATCGGCGAAATCGCGGTCGATCTTGTTGACCACTACGATTGGCTTGAGGCCGTGAGCAAGGGCTTTACGCAGTACGAAGCGGGTTTGGGCCTGAGGGCCGTCCTTCGCATCGACAAGCAGCAATACGCCGTCGACCATCTTCATTACGCGTTCCACTTCGCCGCCGAAATCCGCGTGACCTGGAGTGTCGACGATATTGATCGTCTTGCCCTGCCAATGTACGGAGGTGTTCTTGGCCTTAATGGTGATGCCTTTTTCGCGTTCGAGGTCCATCGAATCCATGGCACGTTCTTGGCCTTGTTGGTTTTCGCGGTAGACGCCGCCTTCTTGCATCAAACAGTCGACCAAAGTGGTTTTGCCGTGGTCAACGTGTGCAATGATTGCGATGTTGCGGATGTCGTTATTAACTTTCATGGAATACTCCTCTTTTTTGGAAAAGCGATGGGCATGGCGCTTCGGTTCTCCTTTGGCAAGCGGATTGATGACCTTTGCCTCTAAAAGAGAGTATATCGGAAGTTGGCTTTGATTTCTGAAGAAATTTGAGCCTGGGTATTCCGCTATACACTATGCGTTTACCGATCCATGAGATTGAAATAGAGTTTCTGACAGCATTTCGCGATAATTCTCGGATTATTTTGGAAGCTCCGACGGGTTCGGGTAAATCCACTCAAACGCCGCAAATGCTCTCGAAAGCGGGCTTTTTGGAAGGTGGGGAGCTGATCGTGTTGCAACCTCGCCGTATCGCCGCCCGTATGCTGGCTCAACGAGTGGCCTTTGAAATGGGCGAACGCCTTGGTGATCGCGTCGGCTACCAGATCCGAAACGAGAACCAGACTTCGGCCAAAACGCGCATTCGTTTCGTGACCGAGGGCATATTGCTGCGACGCTTCATAAACGACCCGGAATTGCGGGGGATCGCAGGGATCGTTTTCGATGAATTTCACGAACGCAGTTTGCATGGCGATTTAACTTTGGCTCGAGCGTTGATGCTGCAAAAAAGTAGTCGGCCAGATCTGAAGATCATTGTGATGTCAGCAACGCTCGATACCACGGCGCTGGAGACTTATCTAAGTCCTTGTTCGATCGTGCGTTCGGAAGGGCGAACCTATCCGGTCGAGCTCAGTCACATCGATGGGCGATTGGCCAATGGGCAGGCTCCTGTTTGGGAGTTGGCGGCGAAGGCGGTTGAGGATGCCGCGCGCGACGAACCGGAGGGACACATCTTGGTGTTCATGCCGGGCGCGTTCGAAATTGGTCGAACGATTCGGGCTTTGGGAGCGCGGTTGTCTTCGCATGATTTCAAACTACTTCCCTTGCACAGCGAGCTTAGTTCGAGAGATCAGGATGAAGCGATCGATCCGTGCTCGAGACGCAAAGTCATTGTTTCGACCAACGTGGCGGAAACTTCGCTGACGATCGACAATGTTCGAATCGTGGTCGACAGCGGCCAGGCTCGGATTGCTCGTTATGATCCGCTTCGTGGCTTGAACACGCTCTGGATCGAGAAGATTAGTCACGCATCGGCCAAGCAGCGAATGGGGAGAGCTGGCCGAACGGCGCCCGGGCGCTGCATTCGTCTGTGGACGGAGCGCGATCATGGCGATCGTTCGGAATTCGATGAGCCCGAAGCCTTGCGAATGGATTTGGCGGAATCGCTTTTGACCTTGATGGCGTCTGGCGTGGATGACTTGGAGGGATTCGAGTGGTTCGAAAGACCTTCGCCAGAACGAATGGACGAGGCTCGTTCCTTGTTGCGAATGCTGGGCGCGATGGATGAGGACGGGAAGCTGACACGAGATGGGCGACGGATGAGTTCGTTTCCGCTGCATCCGCGTTATGCGGCGATGATGTTAGCGGCGGATCGTTTCGGGTGTGTACAAGAAATGGCTCTGGCGGCAGCGGTGACGCAGACGCGTGGGTTATTGATTCGAAAGGTTGATAAATCGGTAGTGAATCGCCGGGAATCTTTGCTTGGCGATTGCGCGAATAGCGACCTGGTCGCTCAGATGCGGGCCTGGAGCGCGGCGAATGCGAACCGTTTCGAGATTGGGTTTTGCAAGGAGCTGGGAATTCATGCTCAAAGCGCCAGGCAGGCATCGAACTTGTCGAAACAGATATTTGGATACGCGAAGTATGCGGATCTTTCGTTGATCCAAGAAGCGCCAGCAACCGAGGAAGCAATTGTGAAGAGTCTGCTGGCGGGTTTCCCGGACCGTGTGTGTCGACGCTTGGATCGAGGGACCTTGCGTTGCGAAATGACAGGGGGACTTCGCGGAATGTTGGCTCGCGAGAGTTTGGCGAGAGATGCGGAGTTGTTGGTGACTTGCGAGATCAGTGAGATTGGAAAGCAGAGCGGAGAAGTTTCGACGGTGCTGAATCTGTGCTCCGAGATTCAACGTTCCTGGTTGGAGGATTTGTTTCCGAGCGATTTCCAGTCGGGCCGCGAGACGGCGTTCGACGAACGCAAGAAACGCGTAGTGGAAACCGTGTTTGTTCGTTATCGAGATCTGGCTATCGAGGCGAAAGAGAATTTAGACGTCGACTTGGATGCGGCCGCGGAAGCCTTGGCTCGCTTAGTCAAAGAGGGAAAGGCGAAGTTAGACAAATGGGATGCGGTAGTGGACTCATTTATCAATCGCGTGCAATTCCTATCGTCGCAATATCCCGAATACGAGATTAGCCCGTTTGACGAAGATTCACAGGCTTTGTTGATCGAGCAATGCTGTCACGGAGCCAAGAGTGTTCGGGACTTGAAACGGCAGGAGGTTTTGAAACATGTTAGAATCTGGTTTGGCGTCGAGGTCGAGCGATTGGTGGAGAGCGAAGCGCCTGAGCGTTTGAAATTGACGAACGGGCGAACGGCTCGAATTCGCTACGAGTTGGGGGAGCGCCCTGTATTGTCGGCCAAGATTCAAGAGCTGTACGATTTGGATAGAACTCCGACCTTGTGCCAAGGACGTTGTCGACCGATGATTGAAATCTTAGGGCCGAATAGACGACCGGTTCAATTGACCGATAATCTGGAAGCATTCTGGACGACCTCTTATCCGAATATCAAAAAAGACCTCAAAGGCCGGTATCCAAAGCATGAGTGGCGTTGAGGATTCGGTTGTGGGTTTGTAGGACTGGAGCTTGCTCCATGCCGCGATTGAAGATCGTTTATTCCCTTCGGGTAAATATCTCGAAGCCTGTCGCAGACCCCGACTTGTCGTTGGCTTTGTTTCTGGTTTTGGTAGCGGTCGATCTCCGAGCGGCCACTGATCCCGCTGAGCGGGATCAGCACCTTCAACTATAATGACCGCTCGGAGATCGGCCGCTACCTTGCAGCGTTTTTCGGAAGGGGCACTTGAAAAATCGATGGAAGTTTCATGGAGTAAGAAATGGATCTAACGTTTTCCGTCTTTTTGAAGAGCCAAGTGCCTGAGTTTTCGATGGGGCCTGAAGCGTTTGCGTTATTGAGAGAAACGTATCCAGGCGCAGTGATTCGATATTTGGATACTTATGGAGAGTTCGTGGAGAGTCTTTCGGAAACCGATATTGGGGTTACCTGGAGGATGGGCGCTGGCGATTATCCGAGCAGTGGTCGTTTGAAAAGTATCGTCACGCCAGCTGCGGGAAGAGATTGGGTCCATCCAGATCCAAGTGGTCGGGTTTCGACGTTTTATGGCGCTTTTCATGGAAAGATAATGGGTGAATCGTTGTTGGCGATGATTTTGCATTTTAACAATGGATTGCATTTTCAATTGAGAAATCAATGGGAGTCGAAATGGGAGCGGGCACTGCCTTTTCGGAGAAGACTGTTGAACGGGCAACGAGTACTGATTCTTGGATACGGGAATCTAGGTCGTGAGTGCTCGGTGTTTTTGAAACGCTTGGGTTTGGAGGTTTGGGGAACGAAGCGGTTTTTACCAGAATTGAACGGAGATGAAAACGTGCTGCTATTTGATGAAGGCTTGGCGAAGCTTGGCGGATTCGATCATGTCGTGAGCTTATTGCCGGGAGATGAGTCAACACGTGGTTTGATTGGACGAGAGCATTTTCGATCGATGAAACGGAGCGCAGTGTTTTATAGCCTAGGTCGCGGGCTGGCTATCCGAGAAGCCGAGTTAGTGGAGGCGTTGCGGGAGGGTGAAATCGCCGGTGCTGGATTAGATGTATTTGAAGTCGAGCCGTTAGCAGCTGAATCGTCTCTTTGGTCCATGCCGAATGTTCTCTTAACGCCTCATGTGTCAGCGTGCTATTCGGACTATGGAAGGCTGTTCGTGGAGGAGTTGGTCTCCAGTACTCTACCGATGGTTTTAGAGCGGTGATGGATGAAAAACCTGACAGTCTGAAATTTGTTGCCTTGGTCCGGTGGAGTGACTGCTATTGTTTTCGATGCCTGAGAGGCTGTTAAATAAGTCGAAGATTGTCGTAGACCCCGACTCGTCGGTGGTTCAGCTACCTAATTGTAGGAGCGGTCCCGCTAAGCGTGGACCGCGATAATGCCTGTCTATACCATAAAAATTTAAAATTGCGGGACAAACCCGCTCTTACACTGATTTATTAACAGTCTCTAAACGATTTTTGACTCCTCGCGGAAAGCGGAATTCGCTAATATGAGAAACCCATTTTTAAAGTACATCGCAGTTGTTGTTTGTTTGATCGGCGTCAAGGGTTTGGCGGCAGAGGACTCCATCAATTTCAATCGAGACATTCGCCCAATCCTCTCGAATAAATGTTTTCACTGTCATGGCCCTGACGAAGGGGATCGCGAAGAGGATTTGCGTCTAGATATTCCTGACGGGGAATTCGGAGCGCTTACGCCTCGAGACGATTACAGCATCATAACGCCAGGTGAACTCGAGGAGAGCGAGCTGTGGTTTCGCATCGTTTCGGAGTACGAAGACGAGGTCATGCCCCCGCCGAAATCGCGCAAGACGGCTTTGACCGAAGGTGAAGTGGCATTGTTCAAAAAGTGGATAGAGGAGGGCGCGGAGTATCAGGACTTTTGGGCGTTTATTCCTCCGGAAAAGTCCGCTCCGGCAAGCATCATCGACTCGGATTGGAATGGAAACTCGATTGATAATCGAGTGATGACTCAGCTCGAAAGTAAAGGACTGCTGCCGAAATCCGAAGCGGACAAGCGCACTTTAATCCGTCGTTTGACTTTCGACCTGACAGGGCTTCCGCCAACGCTCGAAGAAATCGAAGCATTTATTGGGGATAAGAGTCCCGCAGCCTACGAGAATTTGGTTGATCGTCTTCTCGGCAAGGAAGCTTACGGAGAGCATATGGCTCGCTATTGGGCGGATCTGGTTCGGCTTGGCGACACCAATGGGATGCATAAGGATTTTCACCGGGACTTCTCGACCTACCGCGACTGGATTATCCGATCGTTTAATGAGAACCTGCCGTTCGATGATTTCATTCGCTATCAGGTGGCGGGAGATCTCTACGAAGACCCGACTTTGGATCAGTTGGTTGCCTCTGGGTTTAACCGTTTGCACATGATCATCGACAAGGGAACAGCCTTGCCGGAAGAGAGCTTGCATAAAAATGTTCTCGATCGAGTTGAGGCATTTGGAACCGCGTTTCTAGGACTGACGGTTCAGTGCGCCCAGTGTCATGATCACAAATACGATCCGATCACGCAGAAGGATTTTTATCAGCTTTACGCGTTCTTCAATAATTTCGGCGGTGGAGCGGAAACTGTGCGTAGGCCTGTAAGAGGACTTCAGCCGCCATTCATCAATCTTGCGACCCCAAAACAAAATCAGCAATTGGCTAGTTTTGAGGCGACTAAGCAGCGTTTGGATCTTGAGTTGGAGTCTATGGACCGCCGCCAGCGACTAACTGAAAAGTGGGGCGATTTTGACAATAAAGTTTCGGTCCCGTGGATTTGGGATGACGCGAAAGCTGAATCCAAGTCGGTGGAGTTTCGCGCTACGCTATCGTTGGAAGCAGTTCCGGATGTGGCGATGGTTCGGTATGTCGGCGCATCGAGAGCGGAAGTTGAGATCAATGGAGAGGCTCTTGGCGAAGCGCGTTCGGAAAACAAAAGCATTGTTGCCGAGGTGACCAATCTTTTGAAAGCCGGAAAAAATGAGATTATTGCGAAAGCGACTGGACAGGCTGGGTTCGCTTTCATTCTCGAATACCGAATAGGAAGCGAGACATTCAATTTCGTATCCGATTCTCAATGGCAAGCGAAGAGTCGGGGCGAATCGGATTGGGGAACTGCTCAAATGCTTCAGGAGCTCGCGAAGAAGAATGATTGGATGACCAATGTTCGGACAGGCGAGGCTCACGATATCCTCAATCGAATTGAGGCATCCGAAAAGAATAGCGTAGTTTTCTTAGAAAGCATTCCGGCAGCGATGATTATGAGCGAAATGGATCCGCCCCGACAGGCTACGCTTTTGGTCGGAGGCGCTTATGACGCTCCTGATGATGCAGTCGAGCGGGATACGCCATCGTTTCTGCCTCCGATGGATGCGAAAGAGGAAATGTATTCGCGAATGGACTTGGCTGAATGGTTGGTCGCTCCCAATCATCCGCTTACCGCTCGTGTAACGATCAACCGGTTTTGGCAGCAACTCTTC
>JAPKDW010000253.1 GCA_028822375.1 Opitutaceae bacterium
GGGCAAGGCTCAGTTTGTGAAGATCCAGGATCAGCGCGGCATTATTCAGTCCTACGTTCGAATCGATTCGCTAGGAGAGGAGGCATATGCCGAATTCAAGAAGCTCGATGCTGGCGATATCATTGGAGTCGAGGGCCCGCTCTTTGTGACAAAGACTGGAGAAGTGACCGTTCGGGCAGAACGATACGAGCTTGTTTCGAAATCCCTGCGACCTTTGCCGGAGAAATTCCAAGGACTAAAGGATCAGGAACAACGAATCCGTCAGCGGCATCTAGACCTGATCATGAACCTCGAGTCGCGCGAGCGCTTCTTTAATAGAAGTAAGATCATTAGCGGGATTCGTCGTTTTCTCGAGGAACGGGATTATCTCGAGGTGGAAACGCCCGTTTTTCAAAACATAGCAGGTGGAGCAGCTGCTCGCCCATTCCTAACGAAACATAACGCCTTGGATCGCGAATTCGTTTTGCGGATTTCCTTGGAGCTTTATTTGAAGCGCCTCTTGGTCGGTGGATTCGATCGCGTATTCGAGATTGGACGGAATTTTCGCAACGAGGGGATTTCCCGTCGCCACAATCCGGAATTCACGATGCTCGAGTTATATCAGGCCTATTCGGACTATCGCGGAATGATGGAGCTGATTCAAAGCCTCATTCGCTATCTGGTGAAAGACGTTCTTAAGAAGACCGAGATAACAATGCCCAATGGCGAGGTTATCGATTTCCTCGGTGAGTGGAAGGAAGCGAAGTACAAGGATCTCGTTTGTGAAAAAGTTGAGGATCCGAATTGGTTCGAATTGTCGAAAGACGCAAAACTCTCCAAGGCCCGAGAACTCGGACTCGAGGCGCAGGAAGATTGGGAAGACTATGAGGTTTCGAATGAAATATTCGGGAAGCTGATTGAGCCTAATCTGATTCAGCCGACATTCGTCACCCATTTGCCGAAGGAACTTTGTCCGCTTGCTAAAATCACCATAGATGACTCGAGCACAATCGATGTATTCGAATTGTGTATCGGCGGTATGGAAATCGCTCCAGCGTACTCGGAACAGAACGACCCTGATATGCAGCGCGAAATGTTCGAGAAGCAAGCCGGTGAAGAAACTCAGAATATCGACGAAGACTTTTTGGAAACCCTAGAGTACGGCATGCCACCGGCAGGCGGGCTCGGAATGGGAATCGATCGTATTGTAATGCTGCTTACGGAGGCGGATACTATTCGCGACGTTATCCTCTATCCGCAGTTGCGGTCCTAAACGTAGCAGGAGAACGCTTTTGGCGAGCATACTGTTTTTCAATTCTTAATTCTTAACTCTTAATTTAATCCGATGCCTTGGTACTTGCATATAGCCCTACGGCATCTTTTCCCGCAAGGGAAACGGTTTCCGTTTTTCACGCTGATGTCGGTTACGGGCGTCTCCTTGGGCGTCGCCCTATTGATAATCGTGATAAGCGTATTCAATGGCTTTGGTCATGAGATTCGTACCAAAATTGCGGATACGTACGGAGATGCGAGAGTGACGAATGGAGGCATTCTCTACGATCCTGATTCTCTGGTAGCTTCCATCGAGGCCCAGGAGGGCGTAACTCGAGCAACACCCTATGCCAATGGTGTAGTAATGCTGCTCTTTCGCAATCAGCCGCTTTATCCTATTATCGAAGGGGTTGATATGCGTTCGGATGAGGAATTGGATAAGCTCGCTTCGTATATGACGCTTGGTGACATCGACGATTTTGACGATGATTCGCTTTTGCTAAGTTCTGGTTTCGCTTCCCAGATGGGATTGCTTCCTGGAGATGAAGTCGATCTGTATACTCCGCTCATGGGGCTTAAGCTGAAGCAGAGTGGCGGAGATGAGGTTTTGCTACCGCGATTGCTCAGGATTGCAGGCATATACCAAACAGGCTGGCAACGAGCGGATGAGAATACGATTATTGGTTCTTTGCGGTTGATGCAGGATCTATATGATTTGGGCGATGGGGCTCATGGCTTACGGGTTCAGTTTGGCGAAGGTCTCGATGCGGAAGAAGAAGCGTTCACGCTGACCCAATCTCTAGGGAGACCTTATTACGCTCGAACCTGGATGGATTCCCAGTCTGAGTTTCTATCGGTCTTGGAGTTCGAAAAACGAATGATGTTCTTTCTTTTGTTTTTCATCATTATCGTATCCGCTTTTTCGATAACATCTTCGCTTTTGATTTCAGTGATACGAAAGACTCGTGAAATCGGGTTGTATCGTTCGATGGGAGCAACATCACGTCAGGTGTCCGCATGCTTTTGTTTTCAAGGATTGTTAATTGGCGTGACGGGTACCATGCTTGGCTTCGCCCTCGGCTTTTTGGTTCTGGCTTTCAGAACTCAGATTACCCAGGGAATCTCTAGCATTATGGGTGTGAGTAGTTCGATGAAGGAAATCTACGCGTTTTCTTATTTGCCGGTTCACATTGTGCCGTTCGACTTGGTCGTTATATCGACATTGTCGATACTGGTAGCGGTGCTTGCTGGTTTGATCCCTGCGATTAGAGCGGGTAAACTAAAACCCGTGGAGGCTTTGCGCAGTGAGTGATTTTATTTTAGAAGCCCGATCGGTTCAGAGATCGTTCGAGAGCGGCGAAAAGCAGATCGAAGTTCTTAGAGGAGTCGATTTTCAGCTGAAGTCCGGCCAGAGCGCGAGCATTCAAGGAGAGTCAGGTTCCGGAAAATCCACACTATTAAATTTGCTGGCTGGATTGGATCTTCCGGACGGAGGTGATGTTCTCTGGAAAGGCGAATCTATAGATGGAAAATCCGGAGACGTTCTATCGGTGCTGCGCGGGTCGCTCATAGGGATGGTTTTTCAATCTTACTATTTGGTTCCCGAATTGAGAGCCTTGGACAATGTCATGCTTGGCGGTCGTATTTCAGGTAAAGTCGAAAAGATCGAAGAACGCTCTATCGAACTTTTGGAGAGAGTCGGACTAGGTGATCGCATGAAAAGTTTGCCCGCGACATTGTCAGGCGGAGAACGTCAACGTGTTGCGATTGCCAGGGCAATGATTTCGAATCCGCGAATTCTATTAGCGGACGAGCCCACTGGAAATTTGGACGAGACCACCGGAGACTCTATAATGGAGATGCTTCAGGCTTTGTGTCGCGAAGATTCCGTGGCCTTGGTTTTGGTTACGCACAATACGGCCTATGCATCGCGTATGGACGATTCTTGGCATCTGAAACAAGGCGTGCTCGAGCTAAGCGAGCGCGTTGAGTGATCATGAATTTTCAGGGAAATTGATATATTGATATGAACGAAGAAGTACTAAAGTGCGGCGTAGCCGGAGTCGGTTATCTAGGACAGCATCATGCGCGAATCTATAGCGAGCTCGAAGGTGTGGAACTAGCGGCGATTTTAGAACACGATCCGGTTCGAGCTAAGGAAATTGGTGATCGGTTTGGTTGCCCGATCGTATCGACGCTTGAAGAATTAGCTCAAGCTTGCGATGCGGTGAGCGTTGTTGTGCCGACTGATAAACATCATGAAGTGGCCATTCCTCTACTTGAGGCTGGGTGTCATTTGCTCATAGAAAAACCGATTTGCGCGAGTATTGATGAAGCGTCAGAAATTCTGGCTGCTGCGAACAAAGCGAATGCGCTGGTGCAAGTTGGGCATATCGAGCATTTTAACCCGGTAATGAGCTACTTGGAAGAAGTAGTGAGCAACCCTAAGTATATTACCGCGGAACGCCTGGCTCCATTTCAACCGAGAGGAACCGAAGTTGGCGTCGTGCTGGATTTGATGATACACGATATTGGCGTTGTGCTTCAGTTGGTCGGTTCCGAGCCGGTTGATATTCGTAGCGTAGGAGTAAGTGTGCTTTCAAAAACGGAAGATATCGCGAATGCTCGTATTGAATTCGCAAACGGTTGCGTTGCCAACCTAAACGTCAGTCGCGTCAGTTCTAAAAAAGTCCGCGAGATACGGGTCTTTCAGTCATCAGGATACCTTTCATTGGATTTCATGAACCAAGCGGGACACCACGTTAATGTGGGAGCTGCTGGCTTGGACAAACAAGAAGTACCGATCGAGAAGGGCGAGCCGTTGAAGCTGGAATTGGCTTCGTTTACGGATAGCGTCCGCAATCGCCGCGATCCGAAAGTTGGAGGCGAGCTAGGCAAGACCGCTTTGGATTTAGCGATACAAATTACGGATCAAATTCGTTCGACAATGAATTGATCGCTTCTGGCGGAAGTTTTAAGATTGTAGCAATTACACAATGTCTTCGAACGAATTAGTACGAGCGAATTTTCCTTTGCCTGCGCCTACTGTTGGCGAGGTAGACGTCTTGATTATAGCCGGTGAACATTCGGGCGATGAACAAGCGGCTCGAATGGTTAAGGCGGCTTTGGCGAGAAAACCGGGTTTGAAGATCGTCGCCATGGGTGGGCAGAATTTGAAGAATGCTGGCGCTGAGCTTGTCTGCGACATGATGCCCTACGCCATAATTGGGGTGTTCGAGGTTCTGAAGCACTACGGAGCTTTTAGGCAACTAAGAGATGAGATCATCGCGTGGATACTAGAGCATAAGCCGAAGACAGTCTGTTTTGTGGACTACCCTGGGTTAAATCTTAGGTTGGCGAAAGTTTTAGATGAGCATAAGGTCACCCAACAGTCAGGAGGATCGATTCGGCTGATTTTCTACATTAGCCCGCAAGTTTGGGTGTGGAAAGCTAAACGTCGCTTTAAAATGGCGGAATTACTGGATACGCTTGCAGTCATTTTTCCGTTCGAGGTAAAGTCTTTCGAAGACACGACTCTTGAAACCAAATTCGTCGGTCACCCGTTTTTGTCGCCAGACTACGAATTGCCAACTCGTTATGATCCAAATGGACCGTTGTTGCTATTGCCGGGAAGCAGGTCAGGCGCGATTTCGAGAATTGCTCCAATTATGTTCGAATCGCTACAGGTATTGTTGCGAGAGAGAAAGACGCTCAAGGCGAAATGCGTTTATGCCAGTCAGTCACTGAAGGCGTTGCTGGAATCTATTCTCGATGGATTCGGCGACCTGAAAGATAGCGTTGATTTGGTTTCCAATGATTCACCCGTTGAGGCCAGTTGCGTATTGACGAGCTCTGGGACGATGTCCCTCAATTGCGCATTGGCTGGAATTCCTGGCGTAATCGTATATCGGGTACATCCAGTAACTTACTTCTACGGTCGAATGGTTATGAAAATCCCCTATATAGGGATAGCGAACCTGCTGCTCGATCGTCCATTTTATCCGGAATACATTCAAGGAGACGCTCAAACTGATATCCTTGTCCGTGAAATGATCGATTGCATCGAAAATCCAGGGCGTATCGAACAGGTTCGAAAGGGAAGCGAAGAACTACGAGCGATATTGGATAAACCTGCTGGCGGTGGAGTTGGTAGTTGGCTGGTCGAAAATATTGAAGGTTAAAATAAAGCATCCCGGGGGCAAGCTCTCGACTTCGTCGCCTGCCGAAGCGGCAGCGGGGTATTCCTGATTTGTAGACTGTAGGGGCGATCGCTGATCGCCCACGCGACCAGCGGTCGCGTTTACAAAAAGCCGAAGCAAGCCCCTAGGTATTCAAAAGGTAGCGACCGATCTCCGAGCGGTCATTCTTGTTGAAGAAGCTG
>JAPKDW010000254.1 GCA_028822375.1 Opitutaceae bacterium
GCGCTCCACTCCGTCAGACGATTTCAGTTAAGTTGACGCCAATGCGCTTAGCGGGGAGATCGGCCGCTACCTTTTGAATACCTTCGGGATGCCTTACTCGAGGATTCTCGAGCGGGCGGCGATTTCCCAGAAGCCGGTGATACGTCCGTCTTCGGCGATCGCGGCTTTGTTGTGAAGAGCGACAGTTGGGCAGATGTGTTTGGGTATTCCCAGAAAAGAGTATCCGACTGATATTTCGGAAGCTCGATCGCTTTTCAAAACAAGGTGTTCTTCGCTGTGCGAAACGAAGGTCGCGTCTTCCAGTCCAAGCAGTCGAATGCGTGGAGGCTCCATTTCGGAAGCGACCGCTTTGTGGCCAAGATCGAAGCACAATAGGCCCGGCGCGGGTTTGCTGATTACACGGGTAAATAACATCGCTGCGTGCTGAAAGGCTAAATCTGGAAAGGCGTCTCCGTATCCGAAATCCCATAAAAGGGTTGTTCCGGGGCTAAGCTCCACAGCCGCTCGTTTTGCGTGGATTGGGAAGGTCGGACTGCCGCCGGCGACGATCGTTGGGACGTCAAGTCCGCTGCTATTTAGACTTTGGACAAGCGTTTCGACTTTGGCGAATTCTTCATTGGTTTGCCGTTCCCGTTTTTCGAAATTCGATTCGTGTATGTGGCCGTCGTAAACGTGGAGGCCTCTGACTATTAGCTTACTGGATTGGTGGAGTCTTGCGTAAAGTTTGGCAGCGGTTTCGTCGGGAGCGATTCCTGTACGATTCATGCCGCTGTTGATGTCTAGGAAGACTCCGAGTTCGATTGCATGTTCGTTGCAGGCGGAATTGAGGAGATTGATTGTGTCTGGATTATCCACAATTGTTGAAAACGTTGTATTCGGATTTTCCTTCGCTAATCGAACGTAGTCGTGGATATCGGGTCCAGCGGGTTGATAGGCCAAAAGGATGTCGTCCGCTTCTGAGGAGGCGAGCATACGGGCTTCCGCGAGGGTAGAGGCTTTGAATTTTCGGATTCCTTGCGCGGTTTGAAGGGCGCAAACTTCGGCCATCTTGTGGGTTTTGACATGAGGGCGTAGGCGGTCCGGGCTTCCTGCAATGGCAATCATATGTTGGATGTTCGCTTCGACTCGGTCTGGATAGACGATTAATGCGGGCGAGGGGAGTTCGCTTGTGTTCGAAAGGGCGATGGAGGCCTTGGAGCTTGGGTTTGTCATTTGGCGTGGGATTGAAGTGTGGTTGGACGCTTTTGGCAATATCTGCAGAAGGGTATCTTGTTAGCGAGATATACGAGCCGGGACGTCTCGTGCCACCTTTGTTGGTTGGAGGTATGTCTCAGTTGGGACGCTTTTGAAAGTCGCGATTTTGTGCTACGTCGTTTTGACGATTTTCCAATTGATAACGCTTCCGGTCGAGTTCGATGCAAGTGCTCGGGCTAAGAAGGAATTGGTTTCCTTAGGGATATTGGGGAACGAAGAAATGGTTGGGGTCAATAAGGTTTTGAACGCAGCGGCATTGACCTACGTGGCGGCATTCGTGAGCTCGCTTAGCTATTTGTTGTATTTGTTAAGCATGTTCGGCGGACGGAACGATTAAACTATCCGAGAGCTAATTGAGCCGCCGCTTCAACGGGAGTGTTTCTAGTGAGGCGTATCTTTGAGCCCGGAAACTCAGATAGAACTTTCTCGAGGAGGATTTTTCGGTAAAGCGTATCGATAGAACCAAGACCGCCAATAATACCGAGATTGAACGTATCTCCTAATTCGATCTTCGAGTGTGTTTCTTGAATAAGCTTAACGAGTGAATCGGCGTTTCTGTTCAAGATATTTTGGGCTGTAGGCATTCCGTTTTGAGCCAAGTCGATCACCTTAGGGGCGAGTTTAGCGATGTCGCTTCGAATGTTCGAAAGCTCTTGAACTAGTCCAGCTTCGATTGCCTCTAAGCCTATCGCGTATCCGCTTCCTGGATCGTCGATGATTTCGGTACGGCCGCTGGTTAGAATGGTCTTTCCCGAAAGGTCTTTCCCAAAGCAGGATGATCCAGTACCGCAAATTAGAGTGATGCCTGATTCCGTACCTAGAACGGCTGCGTAGGCAATTGAGACGTCGTGGTCTATGGCGAGGCGATCGCTTTGAGCCCAAGGGAAATGTTGGAGTTCTTTTGCCAACCGTTCCTGTTCTTCGGTATTACGGATACCAGCGATACCGCAGAAGGCAGATTCGATCTTAAGCTGCGCAGGGGCTGCTGTTTCGAGAGCCGTCTGGACTGCCTCGTTGATGTTTGAAGCTGCTTGAGGATAACCTTCGTTGTGCGGGTTTGACCCGAAGGATTTGCCTTCTGATATCCGGTCGCCGTTTTGGTCGATCAAGAGAGCTCTTGTATTCGAGCCTCCACCGTCAACGCCTAGAAATACCTGTATTGGATTTTTGCCCACGTATTTTTTAGGAGTTATTGAGGTTTGAGCGTTACGCTTCGACGGGTTCGGGGTCGACCCACTTGCCGTGTTCCTTAATGAGGTCGATGAGATGTTGGTCGGCTTCGATTTGAGGAATGTTGTATTGAACGCAGTTTTTGCCTACGTAGAGATTGATTTTGGCTGGGGCTCCGCCGACGTAGCCAAAATCGGCATCTGCCATTTCTCCAGGACCGTTCACGATGCATCCCATGATGGCGATTTTGATGCCTTTTAAATGGCCTGTTTTTTCGCGGATTCGTTGGGTCGTCGATTGAAGATCGAAAAGCGTGCGCCCGCAGCTTGGGCAGGCGACGAATTCGGTCTTCGATATTCGGGCTCCGGCGCCTTGAAGGACGTTGTAAGCGAGTTTTGTTGCTCGGGTTAGGTCCTTGTCTGTCTCAATGCTAATGAGGTCGCCAAGACCATCGCAGAGCAAGCTTCCAGAGAGAATGCTCGCATCGAGGAGTCGGTTGAGGAAAGAGGGAGCGGCGCTTTGGCCGGTATCCGTATTTCGGATCCAGAGAGGCGAAAGGTTTCGCGAGTGATTGAGACGATCTGCTAGCTGGCGATAAGAACCAATACGGTGTTCTGGCGAAGTCGTTTGGGTTTGCGCGTTGAGTGTGACGATGAGGTTGTTGGCGGGTTCCGAACAGATTCCGTCAGATACGTTCGGTGTCAGGCCAACTATTGGGATCGCGTCGAAATCGGAACAAATGCGCATGAAACGCTTGTAGGGATTGATGGCGTCGGCGTCGAAGTCACGGATTAGGGCGAGTGGCAGTTTGGAATGAGGTAGAGCTCTTGAAAGCGATTCGAGGTCAATACTCTGCGGAATCTCCAATACGAGAAAGGAAACATAGGGTTCGATTCGTTTCCAAGTTGCTTCGATGTGTTGAAACTCGTCAACGGAATGAACGGTGAGGCAAAGGCCTTCTATAGGGGTTTCCTTGAGCTTGGGAGTCGCTTCGGATAGAGCGTTTTCGAGCGCTTCGAATTGGGATAGTTCGAAGGGTGTTCTCGTGATGACGGTAGGTGGCTCTTCGATGCCGACGCGTTTTTCCGAAGCGACTTCGAATGTGGCGATCGAACGGCGTTGAAAGTGGTAAGGGTCGATACTGTCGGGTTTTTCGCTCTCTTGATTCGATTCGCTCCAGTTCGCCATTACCTTGTTAGCGAGGGCCTGAGCGACAGGGATTTCGAAAACGGGATCTTCGGTCAGGGAAACCCGAATGGTGTCTCCTAGGCCATCCATTAAGAGACTACCGATTCCGATGGCGCTTTTGATGCGGCCGTCTTCGCCGTCGCCAGCTTCGGTCACTCCTAAGTGGAGCGGGTAGGACATGTCTTCGTCATCCATTCGGTCGACCAGCAAGCGATAGGCTTCGATCATGACCTTGGGATTGCTGGCTTTCATCGAAAGAATAATATCCTGGTAGCTGTGAGATTCGGCTATTCGCAAAAACTCCAGTGCGGACTCGACCATTCCGAGAGGGGTGTCGCCGTAGCGGTTCATTATACGGTCGGAGAGGGAACCGTGGTTGGTTCCGATGCGCATGGCTCGTCCTAATTCCTTGGAGCGAAGGACAAGTGGAGAGAATCCTTCGTAGAGGCGTTGGAGCTCTTCTTCGTACTGATCGTCTGTGTACTCGCGGGTCGAGAACTTTTTATTGTCCGCGTAGTTGCCAGGATTGATGCGAACTTTTTCGACGTGTTCGACTGCTTCCATGGCAGCGGATGGGAGGAAGTGGATGTCTGCGACGAGAGGAGTATCGAATCCGGCGGCTCTAAACTGAGCGTGAATGTCTTTGAGGGCGCGAGCGGCGGTTTTGTTAGGCGCGGTTATGCGAACGATTTCGCAGCCCGACTCCGCCAAGGCGATCGCTTGTTTGACCGTAGCATCGACGTCTTGCGTATTCGTCGTCGTCATTGACTGAATACGAATCGGGTGGTCGGCACCGACGCCAAGATTGCCGATAAATACTTCCCGGCTAGAACGCCGGATTGTCGAAAAGCGAGACGAGCAATAGACGCTCATATTGTTCTTTTGGAGTTTAGTAGGATTGATTCGCTGTGAATCATATCGGTGGCTCTTCTACCTTTTCGAGGTAAACGGCTGGACGGGACGATTGTTTCTCTTTGCCGAATGTACGACCAATATCGTGCCAGGTGACGTAGATCATGAATGAAAAAAGCAAAAGCATAAAGCTGCCTTGAACTGCGGCTGCAAAATTGGGCGGGATTGGCCTTCCTGTGATTTTCGCGATGGTTGCAAATGCTATGTGACCTCCATCGAGGACCGGGATGGGGAGGAGATTGAATATCGCTAAGCTGATGTTGATCATTAACGCGATTTCCATCACGCGAACAATTCCAGTTTGGGAAGTCTTTGCGATAATGTTAGCGATTCCCACCGGGCCTGACATATCTTTCAGCTTTGCGTCGGAATTGCGGTTGATTAGCGATTTTAAGGTTTTGTAGGTCTTATCGATAACGTCTAGGGAGAGTGCGATAGGATTGATGTGGACGGTTTGCGTTTCGATTCGAGAATAGAGGCTGGCCCCTATCGCGTAGAACTGCTCTTCGGAAATATTTAGTTTCGAAAGGACGGGAGTGATTATTATCATTTCTTCAGTGTATTCGGAATCGGCTGACTGAGGGTCGATTCGAGCAATTTTTAGCTCTAGGTCTTTGTCTCCGGAATCTCTAATTATTTTGGTGAAATGCTGTGAGCTGAAGACGGTTATCCCGTTGGCTTCTTTGACGATGTCTCCGGGCTGTAGTCCTGATTCTTTGGCTGGGAATGTATCGCTAAGATTGTTTATGATTGTATCCATATTTGGCTGGATACCAATCATTCTCATTTGATGGTCTGGGTGGAGGATCGGGTGTACGATGGCGATGTGTTTCTCGTTGTTTCGTATGTACCCGACTTCGGTTACCCGTTTGCCGTCTTCGCTCATGCCCGATCCCAAAACGACGTTGATGAATATATCTTCGAACGAGCCGACTGGCTGGCCGTCGATGCTGATGATATCATCACCGATTTTCAATCCAGCTTTGGTCGCCGGATTGTCTACGAATTGACCTTCTTCAATTTCGATGGACTCCGATATCGCGCCGATTGTCGTCGCGTATTCTCGCTCGACGC
>JAPKDW010000255.1 GCA_028822375.1 Opitutaceae bacterium
GCCATCTGCGCTCCACTCCGTCAGACGATTTCAGTTAAATTGACGCGTATGCGCTTAGCGTGGACCATGCCGCGTAAACGAAGAACTAATTGCATACGCGGCACGGCGCAAGCGCAGGCCCTACGAATCGCGACTGATTAGGCAGTCTCTTAGTCATTCAAATATCCTAAAACGTATTTCTGAATACGCTTTAGTAACATTTGATAAAACATCCCCGGGGCAAGCCGAGGTATTCAAAAGGTAGCGGCCGATCTCCGAGCGGCCATTATTGTTGAAAATGCTGATCCCGCTCAGCGGGATCAGTGGCCGCTACCAAAGTCAGCAACGAAGCAAGCTTCGAGGTATTAGACCCGTTCCAAATAAAGCTAACTTGCTTTCCCAAGAAGATGATCAATTTCATGGCCGACTTCAACACAGCTAAATGGTTTGTGAAAGAATGCCGAAAATCCAGCGCGATAGCTATCTCCAGACGAAATCTTTACGCTCCCCGTCATTAGTATTACCGGTGTCGATTCTTCATTACCCCTTACTAAATTCACGATATCCAACCCAGTACCATCCTCCAAATTGAAGTCGGTTACCAATGCGCTAAATCGAAAAATATCTTCTTCGTAAATACTCAAAGCTTCCTCGACGGACTTTGCTCGAGTAACCACGTATCCCATTTCGGCTAATGCCATCTTCATCATAGATCGAATCATTGGCTCGTCGTCTATTACCAGGATTTCTTCCATAATTTCTCCACCCCTTTTCCAAGCCGACTGTATTTGCCTCCCCCCCACAGGAAAACGTTCTAAATCGTCAGCTTATTGATACTAAGACCGCCAATCGGGGAAAAAGCTCCGTTTTCTAGGCAAATTCATAAGTACTCCAACTTCTAACGAACATTCCAGACACAAAAAAGCGACCCTCTCGCGAGGGTCGCTTGAAATTTTCAAACGGTGCTTGAGAAGCAGACTACATCATGCCGCCCATGCCGCCCATGCCACCACCGTGGTCATGTCCACCGCCAGCAGAAGCTGATTCCCCTTCAGGGATATCGGTGATCATACATTCGGTAGTGAGAAGCAAACCGGAGATCGAAGCTGCATTCTGAAGAGCCGAACGCGTAACCTTAGTTGGGTCAACAACGCCTGCTTTGAGCATGTCTTCATATACATCAGTCGCAACGTTGTATCCAATATTTCCTTCTCGAGAAAGGATTTCTTTAACAACAACAGAACCTTCAACACCTGCATTTTCACAGAGCTGACGGATTGGTCCAGCAACCGCAATCTTGATGATCTGGGCGCCGATTGCCTCGTCGCCTTCGAGCTTGAGAGAATCGATCGCTTGAGCCGCACGGATCAAAGCAACACCGCCACCAGGGACGATACCTTCTTCAACCGCAGCGCGAGTCGCATGCAATGCATCCTCAACACGAGCTTTCTTTTCCTTCATTTCCGGCTCAGTCGCCGCGCCAACGCTGATTACTGCAACGCCGCCAGCAAGCTTAGCGAGACGTTCTTGCAACTTTTCGCGATCGTAATCGGAAGATGTTTCTTCGATCTGACGACGGATTTGCTTAACGCGACCTTGGATATCATTTCCAGATCCTCCGCCTTCGACGATAGTTGTGTTTTCCTTATCGATCTTGACGCTCTTGGCTTGTCCGAGATCGCTGAGTTCAACGTTTTCGAGCTTGATGCCGAGATCTTCGGTAATGCAACGCGCGCCTGTTAGGATCGCGATATCTTCAAGCATCGCTTTGCGACGATCGCCGAAACCAGGAGCCTTAACCGCGCAGACATTCAACGTTCCGCGAATTTTGTTCACAACGAGAGCAGCCAATGCTTCGCCTTCGATATCTTCAGCGATGATGAGGAATGGCTTGCCAGACTTAGCAACACCCTGAAGAAGAGGAAGCAGGTCGTTAAGAGCGCTGATCTTCTTTTCGTGAATGAGGATGTATGCATCTTCTAAAGACACTTCCATCGACTCGCTATCGGTCACGAAGTAAGGAGAAAGGTAACCCTTGTCGAACTGCATACCTTCGACAACGTCGAGTGACGTTTCGATGGACTTAGCTTCTTCAACAGTGATCGTTCCATCCTTGCCGACTTTGTCCATCGCATCTGCGATGATGTCGCCAATGGTTTCGTCCCAGTTAGCGGAAACGGTCGCAACTTGCTTAACTTCTTCGCGAGACTCAACAGCCTTGGAAAGAGAGTTCAACTCAGCAACAGCCGCTTCAACAGCCTTTTCGATACCACGCTTTAAGTAGATTGGGTTCGATCCAGCTGTTACGTTCTTCAAGCCTGCGCGATAAATGCTTTCGGCAAGTACTGTAGCAGTCGTCGTTCCGTCACCAGCCGCGTCAGAAGTCTTAGAAGCTACTTCGCGAACCATCTGCGCGCCCATGTTTTCGTATGGATCAGGCAATTCGATTTCCTTAGCAACGGTAACACCGTCCTTAGTTACGGTTGGAGAACCGAATTTTTTGTCGATAACAACGTTACGGCCTTTCGGTCCGAGTGTTACCTTAACTGCTCTCGAGAGTGTTTCAACTCCACGAAGAATGCTCTGACGAGCTACTTCATCAAATATTAATTGTTTAGCCATTGTAATTATTTTCTAAATACTGTTGGTTTATTAGTATATCGATTACGATTCGATAATACCGAGGATATCGTCTTCGCGAACCAAAAGGTAGGTTTCGCCGTCGATCTTAACTTCACTTCCGCCGTACTTGCTGGTGAGAACGCGGTCGCCAACTTTTACGTTGAACGGAACTGCCTTACCATCGCTGTCTTTGGCGCCTGTGCCGAGCGCGATAACTTCAGCCTCTTGTGGCTTTTCCTTTGCCGAGTCCGGGATGATGATACCATCGCGTACTTGTTCGTCTTCGTCTGCGTGTTTGATCAACACGCGATCTCCTAGTGGTTTTACTTTAACTGCGCTCATAATTGAGTTTTTCTAATTAGATTGCTTTGGGTTAAACGGAATTGTTGGTGGTTACAGCAAGCAGCACTTTCCCAATAAAAGGAGAGCGCCACTTGAAAATTGAATACGCCTACTTCTTCTCCTCGTCATCTTCGACGACTTCGAAGTCGGCATCGACTACATCAGCTTGCTTAGGCTCGCCTCTTGGCGCTTCCCCATCCCCGGAAGGAGGAGGTCCGCCAGCAGCGCCAGCCATGTCTCCCATATCCGGCATGCCACCTTCGGCGGCCGCGGCTTGATAGAGATCCGCGCCGAGCTTGCTGAGATTTTCGAGAGCTTTTTTCATCTGATCGGAGTCTTCGCTTTCCAACGCCGTTTTGGCGTCGACAATAGCAGCTTCGATCGGAGCTTTCTTATCGGCTGGAAGTTTGTCCCCAGATTCGCTCAGCATCTTCTCCATCTGATAGATGGTGCTGTCTAACTGGTTCTTGTTCTCAACCTGCTCCTTGACCTTCTTGTCCTCTTCGGCGTGAAGCTCAGCTTCCTTGGTCATCTTATCGATATCATCCTCGGAAAGGCCACCTGATCCAGTAATCGTAATGCGCTGGTCTTTTCCAGTGCCCTTGTCCTTAGCGGATACATTTAGAATACCATTGGCGTCGATATCGAAGGTAACTTCGACCTGAGGCGTACCACGAGGCGCTGGCGGGATGCCATCCAAGTGGAATGTACCGAGAACCTTATTATCGGTCGCCATAGGACGCTCGCCTTGCAGAACTTTAATTTCAACCGAAGGCTGATTGTCCGCGTAGGTAGAGAATGTTTGCGACTTTTTCGCAGGAATCGTCGTATTGCGTGGTATCATCGCGGTGGATACTCCACCAGCAGTTTCGATACCGAGAGTCAGTGGCGTTACATCGAGAAGCAGAACATCCCGAACATCACCCTTGAGCACTGCGCCCTGAATCCCTGCGCCAATCGCAACAACTTCGTCAGGGTTCACGCCTTGGTGCGGTTTCTTGCCAGCAAGTTCTTCGGCAATTTCGAATACCTTAGGCATACGAGTCATACCACCAACGAGAACGAGCTCGTCGATTTCCGAAGCGGATAGCTCGGCGTCGCGCAAACAATTCTCGAAAGGAACGCGGCAACGAGCGAAAAGGTCGTCGGTGATTTGCTCGAGCTTCGCCCGAGTCAGTTGAACATTAAGATGTTTTGGACCAGTCGCGTCTGCAGTGATGAACGGCAAATTGACATCGAAGGTCGTTGCTGACGAAAGAGCGATTTTCGCTTTTTCGCCTTCTTCCTTCAGACGTTGAAGCGCCATAGGATCACCCTTCAGGTCGATACCATGCTCTTTTTTGAACTCTTCAACCATCCAGTTGATGATTGCCGTATCCCAATTGTCTCCACCCAACATGGTGTCGCCATTGGTTGCCTTCACTTCGAAAACGCCATCGCCAATTTCGAGAATTGAAACGTCGAATGTACCGCCACCCAAGTCGAAAACCGAGATCTTTTCGTCACTCTTCTTATCAAGTCCGTATGCGAGCGATGCCGCGGTTGGCTCATTGATAATACGAAGAACATCAAGACCAGCGATCTTGCCAGCGTCTTTAGTCGCTTGGCGCTGGCTGTCATTAAAGTAAGCCGGAACGGTGATTACCGCTTCGGTTATCGTTTCTCCCAAATAAGCTTCCGCATCGGATTTCAACTTCGCGAGAACGAAGGAAGCGATTTGCTGCGGAGCGAATTGCTCCGTCTTATCGCCTACTTGGCACTCGATAAAAGCATCTCCGTTATCAGCCTTAATAATACTGAAAGGAATACTTGCAGCTTCGTCTTCGATTTCAGCGAACTTACGACCGATCAGTCGCTTAGCCGAAAAAATTGTATTTTTGGGGTTGGTTACCGCTTGTCGCTTAGCCGCTTGGCCTACCAGTCTTTCACCGGTTTTCGTAAACGCCACAATCGATGGCGTCGTGCGAGCTCCTTCTGCATTGGGAACGACGACTGGCTCATCGCCATCCATCACTGCCATGCAGGAGTTAGTGGTACCTAAATCTATTCCTAGTACGCGTCCCATGCCACTTGCCTAGCAAGGGGTGTACCAATCATTTCATAAAAGAACTTAATAACTAACTAACAACAACTTGCAAATAAAACAACATTACACATATCGAATACTAAAGCCAAAACGCAGTCATTGTGTCACACTCGTGTCACACCCCAGCAAAATTGAGACAAAACAAAGTGACCCAGTTACTGAAGGCTTAGGGTCTGTTAAAAATTCCGCATTTTGGGATGTAGGGCTGGTCCACGCTGAGCGGGACCAGCTCTACGGTATTTTGACTTATTTAACAGTCTCGTAGATGCGGACGTTTCTTAGCGAGAACGGCTGTCACTTCTTTCAAAGATAACGCATTGATCACATTCTCCCGCGTCAGCCAACCTTTGCGTGCGGCATTCACGCCCGCCTCTACGAAAGCGAAATGATCCGGAGCGTGAGCATCTGGATTAATGCTCGTCAAAAGTCCTTTCTCCGCGGCCTTTCTCCAAAACCGCCAATCCATATCGAGTCGATAAGGATTAGCGTTTAGTTCGATAATAACATCGTTGGCTATGGCAGCATCAATGACTTTCGCCACATTTAGCTGGTAG
>JAPKDW010000256.1 GCA_028822375.1 Opitutaceae bacterium
CTCGCGCCGTGCCGCGTAGTTAGGGATTGATTTTCTTTCGCGGCACGGCGCAAGCGCCGGCCCTACGTTAATTGGTCACGCCGATTGGAGAACCTCTTCTTCATCTTCCTCTTCGACTGCATGTGGGTCGATATTGTAGAGCTTGCACATCAATTGCTTTATGTCGTTTGCAATCAGGACAAGCACTGGAATTAGAACGAGGGTAATAGTAGTTGCAAAAATAATTCCCCAGCCGAGTGAAATGGCCATTGGGATGAGGAAAGACGAGGATGGTTGAGGATCGAACATAAGGGGAAGCAATCCGAAAAAAGTTGTGAGCGAAGTGAGTAAAATCGGTCGGAAACGCCGAACTCCGGCGAGGCGGACCGCTTCGTTTAGCGCCATGCCGGCCTTGATCTTCGCGTTCATGAAGTGAACCATGAGGAGGCTATCGTTCACGACAACGCCGGAGAGAGCCATCATGCCGAAGATCGAAGATTGGTAGAGCCTGACTTCGCCTCCGTTCCAATTGAAAATCAATGCCATGAGCCAGTGACCCATGATTGCCCCAACGACTCCGAAGGGTATCGCCGACATGACGATTAGCGGCTGGAAGTAGCTTCGTAGAGGAATGGCCAGGAGGGCGAAGATTACTGCTAGTACAAAGTAGATCCCCGCCGTCATCTCGCGGTTGTTGTCTCGAGCTTCGGCGGCTCGGCCGCGGACTTCGAATCCCATACCTTGATACTTAGTTGCTACGAGATTTGGGAGGAATTCTTCGAGGATTTCTAACTCGATCGATTCGATATCCAGTTTGTTGGTGTCGCCGTCAGCGCTCACTTGGATGATGCGGTTTCGGTCGACGCGTCTTATTGATGGCAGGCTCTTGCCGGGAATGACTTCAGCGACAGTTTCGAATGGAACCTCCGTGCCATTGGCAGTTCGAATCATCATGTTTTGAAGCGACGCTAACGAACGCCGTTCGGCTTCCGGGTAGCGTACCATGACGCGGATTTCGTCTCGATCGCGTTGAATGCGTTGCGCTTCCGAGCCAAAGAACGCGGAGCGGATTTGCTGAGCGAGGTTGGTTGCGGTCAAGCCCAGAAATTCGGCTTCGGGTTTCAGGGCCAAATTGTATTCTTCGTTCGCGTTTTCGTACGTATCGATGATGTCGTACAAGCCTTCGAATGATTCCAGTTTTCGTTGAAGTTCGGCTGAGGCTGCTTTGAGTAAGTCGATATCAGGATGAATGAGCTCGAACGTTAGCGCTCCTCCAGACCCTCCGCGTTCGAATGAATAGCTGAGTCTTTCCGCTTCGGGGATAGGGGGAACGAGCTTGCGAAGTTCCTCTGCAAGCTGTCGGCTGGTGTATCCGAATTTCTGAGATTCGAGGGACCCTATTTCCAAGACGACTTCTCCAAGCTCGTCGATTCCTGCTTGGTTTTCTCCAGAGCTGAATAAGTTGCTCCCGAATGGTTGCCCGCCTGCTGTTGCAAAAATATTCGGAATGACGTCGGCGCCGTAACGTTCATTGACGTCGTTTCTTAGTTGCAGAGCTGCGGCTTCTATCAAGTTCACTTTTTCCAAAGTCGTTTCAAAGCTCGTGCCTGAGGGCATTTGCAAAGTGACTGCGGTAGTGTCTCTTGGAACGCTCGGGCGTTGAGTATAGCCGATCCTTCCCCCTAAGATGAGCCCGATAAACACTAAAAGGAAACAGACGAAAATCGAAACGGACGTGTATCGGTGATTCAGCGCTACGTTAAGGAAAGGACGGTAGAATTTCAGGATGCCATTTTGGAGACCTTCGGAAAAGAATCGTTGGAAGCGCGTAAATGGATTTCTGGAATTACCCGAATCCATTAAATGGGTACAGTGCTTTAAATGAGCTGGAAGAATGAGTTTGGACTCGATCAGCGAAAATAGCAGGACCGGTAGAACAACCAGCGGGATGTTCGTGAAAAAGGCCCCAAATCGGCCAGACATTAGACTAAGCGGATAGAATGCCACCATGGTGGTCATTACGCCGAAGATAACCGGCACCGAGACTTCTTGGGTGCCCTTGATCGCAGCAGTCAGCGGCTTGGAGCCTTGCTGCATGTGCTGATAGACATTCTCGCCAGTGATGATCGCGTCGTCGACCACAATCCCGAGGGTGATGATGAAGGCGAGGAGGACGACAACGTTAATGGTTACTCCTAAAAACGGGAGTAAAAAGAAGGATCCACAGAATGCGACAGGTATACCCCAGGCGACCCAAAGGGCTAGGCTAGGTCGGAGGAAAAGCGCGAGAATGCCCAGTACGAGAATGAATCCCAAAAGCGCGCTTTTGGTCAAGGTGCTCAGGCGAGAGCGAACGCGCTCGGAGCTGTCGCTCCAATAGCCCAGCTCGATTTCGTCAGGAAGTTGGCTCTGTTTTATTTCGATGTATTGCTTTATCTTGTCGCCGATGACGATGATGCTTTGGTTTCCGGTTCGGAAAACGTCGATGGCTATGGCGAGCCTGCCGTTGTGACGGGCGACGATTGGCGTTTCATCAAATCCGTCGATGACGGTTGCGATATCGCCTATTTTGATTTTGGTGCCGTCTTCTTTGATTATTAGAGTGATCGCTGAGAAATCTTCGTGATTGTAGGCTTGTTGATCGGCGCGAAGTAAGATTCGTCCGGAATCGGTTTTGATGCTCCCAGCCGATAAATCGATGGATGATGCGCGGATTGCTCGAGTGACGTCGGCGAAGGTGAGCCCGTATTGGCGTAATGATTTTTCGGATATTTCGATCGCTATTTCATAAGGGCGAATCGCTTTGAGAGAGGCTAAGGATATTTCGGGCATGTTGGCCACTTCGTCTCGGATCTGTTCGCCCATCTTTTTGAGATCCTTTTCGGTCAGGTTGCCAGCGAGAACGATCGTTATGACGCGTTCGGAGCTGTTTCTTAGGCTGATCTGAGGCCGCTCGGCTTCTGGCGGGAGAGTGCTAATGGTCGATACGCGATTGGTGACCTCGTTTAGTTTTTCATTGAGATCGTATCCTTCTTCGAAATCCAGGACCACTCTTCCGGAACTGGAATTCGCCATGGAATCCATTTGATCGATACCTTCGATGTCGTGAAGCGCTTCTTCGAGACGGATCACAATGGCCTGTTCGATTTCTCTCGGAGTCGAGCCACGATAAGATACCGATACCGTTATCGTGCGATCGGGGACTTCCGGGAAATCCTGAAGAATAATTCTGTCAGAGAGGGACCAGATGCCTCCTCCTACGATTGCGATCATCAGGAGATTGGCAGCAACTCCATTTCGGGCAAACCAGGCGATTGTCTTGTGCATAAATTGTTGGGTGGGGTGGCGTTAAGATCTGTGTTGAGTCAACGAGCACTATAGTATTGAAAATGATTGGGTAGACAATTCAACTTCGAAAAACGCTTTCCGTAAACCAAATTTCGTATGCAAATTAAGCTAGAGAAAACATTTCCTGAACGAGAGAACGGCGCAGGCGCGAGAAAGTTACGCTCGCTCGCCGTGTTCGTGTTAATTTGCGGGTCTAGCGTGATTGCTCAAGAGCATCCTGCCGGCGAGAGTTTTGGGGGAAAGATAGGGCGAACGGCGGCCGACTCTACGCCAGATCCGCTGGTTGAGGTATCCGCTCCGGAAGGTTCGCCCAATGTCGTGTACATCGTATTGGACGATACGGGCTTTGGAGATATCGGTTGTTACGGGTCTTTGGTATCGACGCCCCATATGGATTCTCTGGCGGCAACTGGGCTGCAGTTTAACAATTTCCACTCGAAGTCGGTGTGCTCGCCGACTCGGGCGTCTCTTTTGACAGGTCGTAATGCTCATTCTGTCGGAATGAAGGAGCTGCCGGGCAACGATCAAGGGTATCCGCATACTCGTGGGCGAGTGACAGCTGCGGCGGCGAATATCGCCCAGATTTTGCAGCGTAACGGCTTTCATACAATGCTGACGGGCAAGTGGCATCTGGTTTCGAGAACGGAATTGAGCGACACGGGGGATCGGACGCATTGGCCGCTTCAGAAAGGTTTCGATCGCTTTCATGGGTTCCTTTCGGGATGGAGCGATCAGTATCGGCCGGATCTCGTGATCGATAATCGCAACGTCGATCCGCCCGAGGATTCGGATTATCACTTCTCGGAAGACATCGTAAGTCAGACGATCGATTCGATTGGAATGATCCTAGACGAGCGGGCGGACGAACCTTTTTTTCATTACTTGACCTTCGGGGCGGTGCATTCGCCGATTCAAGTTCCAAAGCGATATATCGGGAAGTACGAAGGGATGTTCGACGAAGGTTGGGATGCGGTGCGCGAGCGTCGATTTCGCAAGCAGCTCGAAATAGGACTGATTCCAGCCGATTCGAAGATGCCGCCGCGTAATCCAGGCGATCCCGCTTGGACGGATTTGAGCGAAGTGGAGCAGGCGGTATTCGCTCGATTCATGGAGGCTTATTCGGGCTACCTCGAGCACACGGACGATCAGATTGGTCGATTGGTGGATTTCCTGAAGGAGAGGGGTATTTTCGATAATACGCTTGTCATACTCATCTCGGACAATGGCGGTGCTCCCGAGGCGGGAATCGAAGGTAATTTCGAGCATCCCTATAACGGTAAGCTGACAGTCGAGCAGATGTACGAGCGATTGGATGATCTGGGTTCTCGCGCGTCGCAACCACAATACCAACGCGGCTGGGCCATGGCTTCTTGCGCGCCTTTCAAATACTACAAGCTGTGGCCATTCAATGGTGGCGTGCGCACTCCGATGATCGTTTCCTGGCCAGAGGGAATTCAATCCCCTGGACTACGCGAGCAGTTCGTGGACGTGATTGATATCACCCCAACGGTACTCGATATTCTAGGAATCGACGTGCCGGAGTATTTTGACGGCGTCGCGCAGATGCCATTACAGGGCGCGAGTCTTCGAAACGTATTCGAAAGCTCTACCGCCCCTGCTCCGCGTGACACGCAGTTTTTCGAGTTGTGGGGAAGTCGCTCGATTTACCATCAAGGTTGGAAAGCGGTCGCCTTTCATAAGGACGGTACGGATTTTGAAGACGACCACTGGGAACTGTATTATCAGCCTGAAGACTTTACGGAGACGGTTGATCTTGCGGCTAAACGTCCTGGAAAGCTGAAGGAGCTTCAGGAACTCTGGTGGAGCGAAGCGGCGAAGAACGGCGCGCTTCCGTTGCTCGAAGCTCTAGGCGGTCGAACGAGGAGCTACGATCAGATTCTCATAGAGAATTCGCTATAGGACTGGGCTGATCGGAATCTGTTTTTTATTTCCTTTGGGTAAAGCTTTGAAGGTTGTCGAAGACCCCGGCTTGTCGGTGGCTTCGTTGATGCTTTGGGTAGCGACCGACCTCCGGGCGATCACTGATCCCGCTCAGCGGGATCAGCTTCTTCAACAATAATGGCCGCTCGGAGATCGGCCGCTACCTTTTGAACACTCTCCTTGCCTCGAGGGTGCTTTACTTAGGCTGCACTTCTTCTGCCCAGTTTTCGTGGAGTTTCGTTAGATGAGCAACCAACTGGGGATTTTCGTTT
>JAPKDW010000257.1 GCA_028822375.1 Opitutaceae bacterium
TGGAGTTATTCCCGACATAGAGCTCAGTTGGCAGGAAACTGCCAACGATGCCATAATCTACAAACGAGCGATTCAAGCCCTACTCCCGAAAAACGAATCGCTTCGAAAATAGAGGATGCCGGCATCCACGCCCAGGACAATCCTCCTAATTTTTAGGGCCATAAAAAGCGTCGATTTTAAGAGCAACATCCTTGTATCCAATATCATTGGAATAGATGGCTTTATATTGTTCAATCGCCTCTGAATTTCGCTCTAAATGCTCAAAGCACTGCGCCAGTAAATAGAGCGCTTCCTTTTTGAAATCGTCCATAATGCTCAGGCCTTCAGTCGCTCGTTGCAATTGCTCCAAAGCCAAATCGAAGAGCTCCTTAGCCATGAAGCATCGAGCCAACAACACCAACGATTTCAGTCGAAGACTCGGGCTTCGCTGAGATATTTGGAACTGCTGTACCGCACCATCAATGCTCCCGCTTTCAAGCAAATATTCTCCGTATTTAAATCGACGAATGTAGTCATTGGGGAACTGCTCAACCAACTTACGACTCTCTTCCAACTTTAATCCGAGAAACTCTTTTTCGAGTTCAATCAATTGTTCGCTCGATTCACTTTCAGTCGAAGAATCTCGTTTCAAATCAAACAATTCCCGCTCAACCCGACTCACCTTCAATTCGCTCCGCAAATGCAAAAGCGGAACATCGCCCTCTGCCTGAGGCAGCGTAAAAGCCTTTTCAAGCCAACCTAACGCCTCGTCGTATTTTTCCTGCTGCATTAGCGCTCGGATGATCAGCTTATAATTATCTATCTGCTGAGGGTCTTGATGAATTGCTGAAGTTAAATCCTCAATACGGTCTTCCCCTGAACTATCGTCAAACACGACTCGATTCGCCCGTTCCAGCGAATCCGATTCGGTTTTGTTTTTCAGCTTCGACCGAAAGTCTTCCTCCTTCTCCGCCCATTTCCCTTTGTTAATCGAGTGAGCGACTGAAGCGGATTTGACTAGCTCCTGAACATGCCCGACTCCTGGTTTTAAACGCGTAAGCCGCTCCGCGATACCCAATGCCTTCTCGGTCGCTCCCACCTTTATCAAAGCCTGACACAAACGTTCCAACTTTACGAAATTATCGGGACTCCGATCGCAAATCGATTCCAAGCAAAAAGCTTCGGTTCGATTGAACTCCAATTTGCCCGCGCCGCGCGCGACTAAAGATAAAGCACGCGTATTGTACGCATCCTTATTCAGAACGCTTTCTCCGATAAACATCGATTTGACTGGATTGCGAGAAAGCGCGAGATAGCCAAATGGAAGTACGATATAATTTGCCAACCGAACCAACCTCAGGCCAATACCCTTTCCACTAGAGGCCAAAGCCTGTCGCTGGGCCTTCCTCAAAAGTTGACGAATATCCAAACAACCTGGGTGCTTATTCAGTAGCTCGAAACAAATATCAACCGTGTATTCGGAATTCCCACGCGTCATTGCCAAACGTGCATTGTCGATCTTTTTACGATCCCTTTCGCCTAGTTCTTGTTCCGAAATTTCTGACATCCTAACCCGCTAACCTATTAACTAAGATCGGTCGCTACAGCTGCCTCCAGGCGTTTGATTGCGTCGGACGTCAAGGCGTCCGTCTTTGCCTCCACCAGCAATCGAAGTTTCGGCTCAGTTCCAGAATAGCGAACTAACAAGCGCCCTTCGGAGCCAAACTCATTTTCCAATTTCTCAATAACCGCACTCACATTGACACAAGTATTCAATGCCGGCTTCGAAGCGACCCGAATCGCTCGCGTCTGTTGCGGGTACGCTTCATAGAAGGAAGCCAGCTCCCCCAAAGATCGCTCGGATTCAACAATTGCTTGAGCCACCTTCAATGCGGAAAACAACCCATCGCCCGTCATCGAAAAATCGCCGACCACAACGTGACCCGATTCTTCTCCTCCCAAAGAAAACCCTTCAGAGATCATCAAACGAGACACGAACTTGTCTCCGATATCAACCCGTCTAACTGAAATCCCGACTCTTCCCAGAGCAGCATCCAAACCAAGATTGCTTTGAGCCGTCGTGACAAGAACATCCCTCTTCAACGCGCCCTGCGCTTTCGCGTGAATCGCCAACAGCCCCAAGGTCGCCTCTCCTGAAAGCTTGCTCCCGCTCTCATCGAACGCGATCATTCGATCGCCGTCGCCATCAAAGGCAAACCCCATGTCGAAAGCGCCCAACTCGAAAACCGCCGCAAGCGACTGGGGGCATTCGCTGCCGACGCCATCATTTATATTCGACCCATTCGGAGAATTTCCTACAGTCGTCACTTTAGCCCCATAGGTCTCAAATACTCGCGTAGCGAAAGCGCTCAACGCTCCATTGGAACAATCCAGGGCAACCCGCTTGCCATTCAACATACTCTGCGGAAAAGCTTGCCGAACCGACTCCAAATACATCTCGCATTTCTGAGCCGCGGCATCTTCCACCGGTTGCCAATCCGCTCCTTCCTCCGAATCCGCAACCCCAACCGCCTCGTCCAATTCCTGCTCAAGAGCCTCCGAAGGTTTCGTCCCATCCGCTTGGAAGAACTTAATGCCGTTGTCCGTGTGCGGATTATGAGAGGCCGTTATAGCGCAGCCCATTGATGCCTCGCTCAAGGACACGACCTTCGCGATGGCAGGAGTGGGCGCCACGCCAATCGATTCGACAAGGCCTCCCTCGGATTTAAACCCTGCCGTTAAAGCCGCCAAAAGAACGCTCCCCGATACACGAGTATCCCTTCCCACAACAATCGAAGGCGACTCCGTGCCGTATTGCCGCTTCGCGACTCTAGCCGCCGCGACACCTGCTTTAAAAGCAATGTTATCGTTTAGAGTAGATCCGCCGTATAAACCACGAATTCCATCAGTTCCGAAAAATCGAAGTGCCATTATTCAGTATAAAATTCTCGCGTTTGATCGATCTTCGCACGCGTTAGACCTCCCAAAAGCAGATCCCTAGCTTCAGCGACGCCTTCTCGAACACTCGCATACCGCCCAGCAACGTAAAATGCAGCCGCGGTATTCGCCACTACTGAATCCTCCAATGCAGGTGTCGCTTTACCATCCAGCAGTTTATTTAAAATCGACATATTTACGTCAACATCGCCTCCCTGAAGATCATCTAAGCTTCCCGATCGAATACCCATTTCCTCCGGCGACCAACGCTCATCGACATCGCGAAGCGTCCCGAATCCTCGGGCAATATTCGAACCCGCCGCGCTAAACTCGTCCATCCCGCCGCGCTCTCTTAGGTCGCAATGCGCGATCAATCCCGCCTTCAATCCAAGCGCATGCTGAGCCGATGCCATCAGTTCGACTACCGAATCGCTGAAAACGCCCAATAACTGATAAGAAGGTTTTGCCGGGTTTATCAAAGGTCCGAGAATATTGAAAACTGATCGCTGCCCTTTTTCGGCCAAAGCCTGACGCACTGGAACGATTTCCTTAAACGCCGGATGGAATGCCGGAGCGAACATGAAACAGAATCCCAACTCCTTCATCGACTCCCCCAACAAAGCATCGTCGCCCATAATCGTCACTCCCAAGGCCTCTAGCAAATTCGAACTACCGCATTTCGACGTAATCGAACGATTGCCATGCTTGAAAACCGGGATGCCAGCCGCCGCGACCACAAAAGTAACCATCGTACTAATATTAAAGGTATGCTGCTTGTCGCCTCCCGTGCCGCACACGTCGATCGCCCGATCCTGCCATTCCTGTAAACCAGGGTCCCGAGCGAGCTCACGATAACGTTTGGCTAAACCCGCTACCTCTTGAGGAGATTCTCCCTTTTGGGCCAGTCGAGTCAGAAATTCCGCCTTAGAATCCGCATTAACTTCCCCGGAAGCCAACAAATCAGCAACGGCATACGCTTGATCCTGAGACAAATCCTCTCCTGCAGCAACGATCGAAAGACACTCCTCTATTTCCATAAAGGGAAAGGATTAACGTCCCTATTGCCAAAAACAATTCAAAACTCCAAGCTGCCGCTTTGCAATTAGGCTCCAAGCCTCTCCCACCTATTCTCAGCTAAATTCAAACATTAACTTGACGGGCCACATACCGACAGTTATCAACCGCTCCTTTCGTAACACCACGCCTGAACCCGAGCATAGAACTTTACTAAAATGGCTAATCCAAAACGTAAGCAGTCCAAACGTCGCAGTCGTCTCCGCCGAGGAGCCAATCGCTTCGAAGAGCCACAGCTCTCTAAAGATCCCGTGGACGGTAGCGCATTCCGCCCACACCGCGTCAATCCGAACAACGGGATGTACCGCGGACGTCAAGTGATCGACGTTTCTGTATAACATAGAAGCACGTTTCGATCGCGTACCGATTCACTCTCTAGGATTTCGATAGAATTATGTCCGATCAGGGTAATGCCTGCATCGCTGTAGATGCTATGGGGTCCGACAAAGGGCCGACCGAAATGGTCGCGGCTGTAAAGCTCGCCCTTGAGAACGTAACCGATATTGCTCCCGTCATACTAGTCGGACAGGAGCCTATACTCACCCCTCTCGTCGCAGAGGCAGGTCTAGCAGACCACCCGAAGCTCAAAATTCGACACGCTACGCAAGTGGTCGAAATGGGCGACAAACCACTTCAGGCAATGAAGCAAAAACGCGATTCGAGCATGGCTCGGGCGATCGAGCTCGTCAAAGATGGCGAAGCTGCGGTGGTCGTCAGTTGCGGAAACACCGGGACGCTTATGGCAAGCGGCACAATTCGCCTCCGAACAATGGATGGAGTCGAGCGCCCTGCTCTAGCGACTGTTATGCCGCGTCAAACCGGGCATTTCGTTTTGATCGACGCCGGGGCCAATCCACTCGCGAAAGCCGAACACCTCGTCCACAACGCCGTACTCGGCAGCGATTACTGCAAGCACGTCCTTGGAACCGCGAATCCTCGAGTCGGATTAATGACGATCGGAACCGAAGAAGGCAAAGGCAACGAGATCACCAACGCAGCCAACCACCTTCTCAAAAAACTACCCAATCTCATAAATTACCACGGCCCGATCGAAGGTTTCCAGCTTTTCGAAGACGTCGTCGATGTTGTCGTTTGCGACGGATTCACTGGCAATGTCATTCTCAAAACCTGCGAATCTCTTTTCAAATGCCTTTTCAAGGATTTCCTCGGAGGCGAACTCAAGCAGAACCCATTACGAAAATTCGGCTATCTCTGCTCAAAAGGAGCTTACGATACGATTAAAACTCAGCTCAATCCTGACCGCTACGGAGGAGCTCCGCTACTAGGACTAAAAGGAAACATCCTCAAAGCGCACGGGTCCAGCAACCGAGAAGCAGTTATGAACGCCATTCGAATCGCCAACGAAATCATCAGCGCAGACCTGAATTCTCAGATCACTAGCGACATCCAAAAGGTCAACCAAATCATCTTTCCACCGGCAAAGTAAGCCACCCTTGAATTTGCGGGTTGCCACAAAGCCCTGTCTCGGCATTCAGTCTCAGCTCATGAGTTTAGCGCCACGTTCGGTAGTTATAAAAGGTACAG
>JAPKDW010000258.1 GCA_028822375.1 Opitutaceae bacterium
GCTGGTCGCTAATGTGAATTTCTTTACGCTGATTTTTCCGGCGATGATTGGATTGATGCTCATCTTTCAAGTATCGACTTTTATTTGCAAAACACAGCTGACCAAGATTTCGGGGGTGTTCTTGTTAGGGGGTTACGTGGTCTATCTGATTTTGAGTATTTAGCTCGTTAGCGCGAAAAATCCCACGAGATCCAAAGAGTTCTCGGGGCGGAGATGGAAAGCAAGCCGGCTGAAGAAAGGCCGGTTTCGATTTCCGAATCGAAGAGATTCTCAATGCGAGCGGACAGCGCGTGTTGTCCAGAGATCGCGTAGCGAGCTCCGAGATCGAGTTGGACGGAACCGTCGAGTTCTCGCTGATTTTCAAGATCTTCGTAGTCGCTTTTTCGGTAACGCAGGCTGGACCAGAAAGCGATGCCGTCAGCTGGCTGCCAATCTAAGTTAAGCGTGGCTCGCAGAGGAGATGCGTGTGGGAACTCGTTGCCAAGAAGCGAGGGAATAGCGAGGGAAGATGTAATGTCGCTTTGAGCGTAGACGAGTTGAAACTCGGCATTGAAGGTGTCAGCTAGTGTTGTGTTCCACGTGATCTCGAGTCCTTCGACTTCGCTTTCGGGAATATTTTGCCGTTGGCCGCAAAGTCCTCCAGTCGGGACGAATCCGCAAAGTGGATCGAATCCGGGTTCTCGTGAAAGGACTACGTTGCCGATCATATCTTCGAGTTCGTAGTGGAAAAGGTTGGCGCTGAATGTCCAACGTTCGTCTTCGCCATCGATCGATATGCCGGCCTCGAAACCGCTATGTTGCTCTGTATCCAAGTTTTGGTTGGATTCGGTTATGTCGTTTTTGACGCGAAATGGACGGTATAGTTCGTTGAGAGTGGGAGCTCGAAATCCGCTTGTGTGACGGAGCATGAAACGCGTGCTGTCGGATACTTGACGGTAGAAAGTGAGGTTGTTGGAGAAAAAGCTGTCCTTTCGGCTGGCGAATTGGTCGTCGCGGATTTGCGTGTCGGTTTCCGTATTCCATTCAAGGCGACGACCTTGAGCGTTTTCGACTTCGTCGATGCGAGCCGTGGCGACGATCCAACTATCGTTTGAGAGCGAAAGGGTAGTGGTGGCGAAAACTCCTGTAGTCGTTTGTTCTCCACCTGCATTTCTCAGGCGAGTAAAGCCATTGCCGAGATTGCGGAATCGTTCGTGGACTTCGCCTTCGACTTCTCGGAAATCGACGCCAGCCATGAGCTCATTGCCATTATCGAAATTGATGAAGTAGTTGAGGTTCATGCCTTGGGCTTCAGCTGGCATGTCGAATTGATCGAGGGCGGGTCGCTCTGAATTGCGGTCGGCGGCGACGGCCGTGAATACATTATGGAAATCGCGGTCCTGGGCGTAGGTTACGAATTGGAGGCCGCTGGATGTTTCGTTGAAGATGCGGAGAATGTTAGTGGAAAAATCGGTGGCTTCCGTTCCGTTGAGACCTAGAGTCGTTCCGTTGACGCGATCCTCTTCGTAGGTGTTGGCTTTTATCGAAATTCGCCATAGATCATTGGGAGAGTAGTTGAGTTGTCCTTGGTAGTTCGCTATTTCGGAGTTGGCTTTGCGATCGACAGCGCCTCGTTGATCGGGGCTGAGCGTGTAGAATCCGTCCGTCTCGGCGGCTATTGCGGAGAGGTTGATCGAGAGGCCGGGCCCTAGGCTTGAATTCGAGGAAAACGCAGCGGCTCGTTTTCCGTCGGTTCCGAGCGTTAATTTTGCGTGGAGCCGATTTTCGTCGGAGGATAGGGACTGGAGCGAGATTCTTCCACCTGTCCCGAAGTTACCCCAAGCTTCGCTGCCGCTCGATGGACGGATTTCGATGCTGGAGAGGGTGGACGGATTGTAGCGCTGCCAGTAGACCCAGGCGCCGAAAGGATCGTTTTGAGGAACGCCGTCAAGGGTGACTATGGTTCGCGAGCTTGCGTTGATTCCTAAGTTGCGAAGACGAATTCCTTGGGTTGTAGGATGCGCTGCTCGAGAGGGAGTAGCTCTAAAAGCGGAGTAGCCAGGGTAGCGAGCAAGTGTTTCCGAAAGATCGTCGATCGCAATTGTGGTTCCGTTCAGCAGCGCGGAACTAAAGCTGGCTCCGGAGTTCGATGGGGCGAAGAGCTGGGGCTGCGAAACGCGATCCGCGTTAACTTGAAGAGTTGCCAGGGAAAAGGCATCGCCTTCTTGGGTTGTTTGGGCCAGGCATAGGCTACCCAAAAAGAGTGAAAGCAAGGAGATGCTTTGGCGGCTGGTTCTTTGCAAGGATGCAAAGGGTAGGGATGAAGGAGCTATCATTAGGCGATCGCTTGATTGTGAAATTCGAAGGGATGGCATAGGGCGATTTCGACGGGGTCAACCTGGTTCTATTGGTAAATACGGAATTGAAGCGTTCTCGAGTAGAGTCAGAACCCTAGGGGGTATGGAGGCGAGGAAACCTACGGTTGAGTAGGATCCGCTCTTTAAAAATCCCTATTCGCGCCGATGCAGTGACTTGGCTTTACAAAACCACAATTAGTCATGCTCAAAATAAAATTATCTGGTTCAAAAGGGCTCTTCGGAGCTGGGTTCTTAGTCGCGTGTTTTCTTTTGCTCAGTGGAGTGAATGTATCCGGCGCTGATTACGATGGTTCGTCGATCGAGTGGAAGCTTGATGCGGGCCTCGAAAAGGAACGTTTCGAAAAGCTTTTGATTGAACGCCGCAAAACGGGAATGCGCGTGGTCGATTTCGAGCAATACCGATCAGGTAGAGTGACCAAACAGGCTGCTATTTGGGTGAAATCGATGCCGAGTGACGAATGGCTGAACAAAAGCGGCTTGATGGTCACCGAGTTTAAGAAAGAAAATGAAGATGCTTTGAAGCGCGGTTTTGTTCCAGTGGATATCGAAGTCTATCGGACTGGAGCCACTTTGCATTTCGGTGGAGTTTGGCTGAAGAACAACGAGGGGTTCGAAACTGAAATGCAGTTTGGGATGAGTGATTTGATGTTCTCGAATCGCTACGGGGAGATGGCTGATCGGGGTTACCGACTAATCGATTTCGAAGTTTACGAAGCGAACGGAAAAAACGTGTACGCGGCAATTTGGAAGCCTCGGGGTGAGGAATTAGTGCGGTTCTATCGCGGTTTGACGAAAGAAGTTTTCGGTAGTGTCTCGGCAACTTTGAGAGAAGAGGGTTTTCGCCTTTCGGATATCGAAGGGTATTACGTCGATGGCAGGTTAACGTTCGCTTGCGGATGGGTTTCCTTAGAGGAATCGCAGAAGACGGATTTCGCTTATCACATGATGGCTGACGAGTTTTATCAGAGAAACGCCAGCATGATGATGGAAGGGTATCGCCTGACGGATATCGAAGCTTACGATATTGGCCGTGGGGAGCTTCGCTATGCGGGTAGCTGGACGGCTGGCGCGGCTCGCGTCGAAGCGAAGCCTATTGCATCGAATCGGAACCGAGATATCTTCAAGCGGCCGAACTAATTCGGCTGAGAGTATTTCAAAAAGACGCAGTTGCTCGCCTTCGGGTTGAAGAGCGACTGCGTCTTTTTTAAACATTGCGCTTAGGGCCGCCTTGCGTCGTGGTTTCGGCTGTGTCCTATGAAATCTGGCAATGGCTCTTTTTCGGGCTTGCGGCGATGATCATTGGCATGAGCAAGTGCGGTATACCTGGCTTGGGTATCTTGAATGTTGTTATCTTTCAGAATATTCTCCTGGCGAAAGACGCCACGGGATTTGGACTTCCGTTGCTGATTGTCGGCGACATTTGCGCAATGATCGCCTATCGGCGTCACGCGGAGTGGAAGCAAATCGTAAAGCTGATTCCTTGGGCTGGCTTGGGGGTGATCGTCGGATTTTTCGTTTTGGGAGCGATCGATAATGTACAGGCTCGATTGTTGATCGGCATTTCCTTGGTGATTATGATCGTATTGCACATTACCAAAGGTGGGAAGTCGACGATTGAAGGCAGTGGACTGAGCTCGCCTATGGTGGCTCCATTCATCGGAGCTATGGCTGGATTCGTGTCGATGATTGCGAACGCAGCGGGACCGTTAATGATGCTGTATCTTTTAGCAATGCGAATGCCTAAGATGGCATTTATGGGAACGAGTGTTTACTTCTTCACTATATTGAATTTGTTCAAAGTGCCGTTTCTCGCGTATTTGGATATCGTGACTTTTGAAAGCATAGGGGCGAATTTGCGCTTGATTCCTATTGTGATTGGTGGAGCATTTTTTGGATACGCGTTTGCTCGAAGAGTGAATCAATTATGGTTCGAGCGAACGGCTTTTTGGTTAACGATTATCGCAGTTGTTTATATGATCTGGAACGCGGCTAAAGAAGTGATCAACGCATATGCCTAGGAAAAGTTCTCGTCAGCTTTGGAAAGACAAAATAGAGGGAAAGCCGGTTTCCGGAGGGCTCGGAAATCGATACTCGGCTGCGCGTTTGCCTTTTCGCGGAACGATATTGGGTATTGATCCAAGCCTAAGAGGAACGGGTCTTGCGGTGCTTGAATTTGAAAAGCGAGATAGGCCGGTGTTACTGCATAGTCGCACGATTAAGCTCAAACCGGCGATTTCTATGTTCGATTGTTTGGGGCGCATTAATGGCAACGTAGCCGAAATCCTGGATGCCTACAGAATTGATGTGGTGGCGGTCGAACAAACGATTTACGTGCAAAATTTTCAGACGGCTCAAATATTGGGGGCCGCTCGCGGAGCCGCAATTGCTGCTGCAGCGATATTGGGAAAACCGATTTTCGAATACGCCCCGCTACGCGTGAAGCAAGCCGTTGTTGGAGTGGGGAGGGCAAGCAAGGAGCAAGTTGCCCGAACAGTAATGTCTTTGGCTGGTTTGGGAGTTGCGCTCGAGTACGACGAGTCTGATGCGGCAGCGGTCGCTTTGTGTCACGCATTCACGCACATTCCAGACGCGAAGTAGCGTTTGAGTTTCCTTCCGGCTAACGAGAGACGAGCGCGAGGATTAGGTTGCCGTTTTGCGAAGGCGCTGAAGGTCCACCCAGGATCGTGGGAACCCCTTTGGTCATGTTGATCGTGGTATTGATCAGCGTTCGACGTCCGTCCGTCCAACGAACGCTTAATCGGATTTTACCGCCACCGCCGGATTGAGCCGTCAGGTTCAGCTTATAGCCCGAGCCAAGGTTAATACTGGATTCGCCCGGTAGCGATAGCTTGGTACCCGAACGCGCTTGGAGCTTGTAGGATTTGTATTTGAACAAACGTTTGAGGTTGCTCTCGTAGGATTTGAGTGCCGGATCGATTCCGCCTTCTTCAGAAGAAGCCAGAATTAAAGTAGCGCTTATGTTCGCTTCTTGAGCTTGGCTTCGGGGTGAAGCGAACAAGACAATTGAGGCGAAGAGAATGGCGATTTGATAGATTGATTTGGTCTTCATGATAGAAAGTCCTTCATGTCGGTTTGGATGGCTTTGCGAGCATTGAAAATTCGAGACATCACGGTTCCAGTCTTACAGCCAGTTTTTTGGGCGATTTCCT
>JAPKDW010000036.1 GCA_028822375.1 Opitutaceae bacterium
TTTATCCCGCGATAGGCCCAGTGGATCGCGGGATAAACCCGCTCCTACAGATTAGATTATTTCATCAATCGATTGAGCGCGCTGATGACGCCTCGGATCGAGGCGAGCGAAATGTTGGTGTCAATACCCGCGCCGAATCGAACTATGGAAGTAACGGTATTTTTTAGTTGAATATAAGAGACCGCTTTTGAGTCGGCGCCTCGGCCAAGCGAATGTTCGCTATAGGAAAGGAGCTCGAAATCGTTGATCTCAATCTCTTTTAGCGCATTGAAGAACGCAGCTATGGGACCGTTGCCGGTTCCTCTTAGGTTTTTGCTCGTTCCGTTGTGGGAAATGATTGCCCAGACTTCGACCGTGTGCTCGTCGATGCGTTCATTGCGGAATTCGACGAGTTCGATCGGCTCTTTAATGTCGATGTATTCGCTTTTGAAACACGCATAAACTCCTTCTGGAGTAATTTCCGCGCCCGTTTCATCCGCTACTCGATTGATCGATTTCCCAAGCTCCTTATGCATCTCCTTGGGCAGTTGGTAGCCGTATTCCTTTTCCATTATGTAGGCGACGCCGCCTTTGCCGGATTGGGAGTTGATACGAATGATCGCTCGGTAGTTTCGACCCATATCAGCAGGATCGATTGGCAAGTAGGGAACTGCCCAACGCGCGTCATCTTCCTCGGATTGTTGCGAAAAACCTTTTTTGATCGCATCTTGATGCGAGCCAGAGAAGGCGGTGAATACGAGGTCCCCCGAATAAGGCGTGCGGGGGTGCACGTCCATGCGAGTGACGCGTTCGTACATTTCACGGATATCGTTGAGGTTTGAAAAGTTCAACTCAGGGTGTACTCCTTGAGTGTACATATTGAGAGCGGTGGTAACAATATCCAAATTTCCGGTACGTTCGCCGTTTCCGAAAAGCGTACCTTCAACACGGTCAGCTCCAGCCATCAATCCAAGTTCGGTTGCGGCAACGCCTGTGCCACGATCGTTGTGAGTGTGTAAACTGATGGTCGAGCTGTCGCGACGCGTGAGTTTGCGGCAGAACCATTCGATTTGATCGGCATGAACATTGGGCGTGAATAGCTCAACGGTAGCGGGCAAATTTAAGATGATCTTATTCTCTGGGGTCGGTTTCCAGATATCGGATACCGCTTCGCAGCATTCGAGCGAGAACTCCAATTCCGTATCGCTGAAACTCTCTGGCGAATACTCGAGCCGAATATTGGTTTTGGGAAGTGTAGGAACCAACTCTTTAACGAGGGTGGCTCCTTCGATGGCGATTTGTTTGATCTCTTCCTTTTTCTTACCAAAGACGACGCGACGTTGAAGTGGATTCGTCGAATTGTAGATGTGAACGATTGCGTTTTCTACACCTTCAATAGATTCGAATGTACGACGAATTAAGTGTTCGCGGCATTGTACGAGTACTTGGATGGATACATCGCTAGGTATCAATTTATCCGATACGAGGCGACGAACAAATGCGAATTCCGTGTCGGAGGCGGATGGGAAACCGACTTCGATCTCTTTGAAGCCGATTTTGACCAAAGATTTGAACATCTCGACTTTTTCATCGACGCTCATTGGAATTGCGAGCGCCTGATTGCCATCTCGTAGATCGACGCTGCACCAGATTGGAGCAGATTCGATGACGCGATCCGGCCATTGCCTGTTTGGCAAATCGATTACCGGATAAGGACGGTATTTGGTTATGGGCGATTTTTGCATGTTTGTATCGGGTTGAACGTAACGAATGCTAGGCGAACCTGGTGACGCAATACAAAAACTCTATCGTGGCTTATGGCCGGTTTCTCGCTAACAATCAGAAAGTTGCGAGAAAAGTAATTGCGTCCCGACAGTCCTTCCTAAGCGAGTAGGAGGCTGTCAAAATTGGTAAGTCGTAGAAAATACTGGACGCTAAAGTTCATTGAGCTGTTAGAACGTGTACGTTTATCGACCGGTATGTCAAGCGGCTTGAGCGGCAACTACAACGCAAGGTGAAAAATCGGCGAATGAGAAAACGATTAGTTCGGAGCTTTAGCCGGCTTCTTTTTCGTTAGAATAACCGTCTGCGAATTGCATGACGAATTCGTCGCCTCTCAGGCAACCGCTAGAGCTGCACTGGAGGATTGAAGGAGTCAGGAATTTTTCGCCCACGAATTACACGAATATTCACAAATGGAAATTTCCCCTGTTGGGAATTATTCGTGAAAATTCGGGTGATTCGTGGGCAGACAATTAAGCAATTTCTATCGTAGCGCTTCCAAGTCGAAAGAGTCACCTGGTTTAACGTTGTGACGAGCGAACCAGCCTTGATTGACTTCGAGGGCGAAGAGCAAGTCGCTGCGTATTGATTTTCTGGAGGTTTCGTCGTGAGGATAGAGAGGGTAGACTTCGCGGAGAACTCCGTCGGCTGTCAAATAGCCGATATCTAATGGAAGGTGTGTATTGCGCATCCAGAATGACATCTGTTTTGGTTGGTCGAAAACGAACAGCATTCCATGGTCTTCCGCCATGGACTTGCGGTGCATGAGACCTTGGGCCTGCGTTGTTCGATCGATCGCAAGTTCGACTTCAACTTGGGCGTGGCCAAAATCGACGATGGGGAGACCGCTCTCGCTGGAGTCGGCAGTTTCTGAGTCTTGGTTGCAAGCTGTGATGGGCGCCAAGGCGCAGAGCAATAAGAGGGACAACAATTGGGGTCGGACCTGAGTCATGGTCCTCGTTGTTGCGCCTCGCTCTGACCTTGGCAATCACCAACTTGTCATGCTCAGCAGACGCATTGTCTGTCTTTAATACTGGCGGATTGGCCAGCGCGGTGTTTCGAAATGGCAGGCATGGAATTAGAGAGCGGAAGTGGTTCGCGCCTCGATTTGGGCGACGCCGCTATAGCTATAAGTGAAGTAGAATCCTGGAGCTTCTTTGGTTCCGTATGATGGATTTGCCCAGTAGCGTTGGAAAATCTCAAGCGTTTGATTGCCGTGATGCCCCGCCGCGGTTTATCCGCGGTCGACGGAGTCGAGGGCTTGCCCCGGGGTGGCAAACAAAGGGCGCAGATATTCACTCAGGATTTAGGGATTGTCTTAGGGTGTTTTGTCTTTCGGTTTTGGTAGGGCGGCATCGCCGAGGCAAACCTCGAGGTAGCGACCGATCTCCGAGCGGTCATTGTTGTTGAAGAAGTTGATCCCGCTGAGCGGGATCAGTGACCGCCCGGAGGTCGGTCGCTACCTAAAGAAGCAACGAAGCCGGTTCTTTACTCTCGAAAGAAAGCGTCTAGGTTTGGGGGATGATACCCGAAACGGACATGGAACGAATCGAAAGCGCGGCAGCTCGGATGGCGGATGCTGTTAGGTTTATGAAAGCAATACAGTCGATCGATCTTTTGAATGATGTCGATCGGAAGCGCGTAACTGACGAGGGACGGGATGTTGGATACGAGCTGTATTTCAGTCGGCTCCTTTTCGCCAAAACACTTTCACTTAACAGCGAGGCATCGGAGGCGTTGCTGCTTGCAGCTCGTGCTCAGCATGTTAGTCGCTGGAAAATGCCCAGGAGCGATTTTCCAATTGGTAGAGCGGGTTATTTGAAATGGCGTTCTGATCTGAAGCGCTATCACGCTACCGTCGCGGCGGATGTATTGGGAGATGCCGGTTACGATAAGGCGACGATCGATCAGGTTAGAACGATCAATTTGAAGGAAAATCTTAAATCGAATCCAGATGCCCAAACCATGGAAGATGCTTTGTGTTTGGTTTTTCTCGAAGTTCAGTTCTCGGAATTTCGGCTTAAAACGAGCGAGGAAAAAATTATTTCGATACTCCGAAAAACCTGGGGTAAGATGAGTGATCGTGGCCAAAAAGCGGCATTGGCGTTGGAGCTTGGAGAGAAAGAGGCTCGATTGATTGGATTGGCGCTAGGGGCTGATGAGTAGGGGTCGATTTTGGTTTATTGGGTAGGGCAACGACGTCCCGGCGTGCCGCATAAGCAAGGATCAATGCACTGCGGCCTCGGCGATGCCGCCCTACCACTTTGAATCGCGGCACGGCGCAAGCGCCGGCCCTACGAGTTTCGAATGATTTACGAATCCCCAACTGAGGCGAGGTAGATTTTGGAGAGTTTTAAGAGGATGACTTCTAGCTGTTCGTAGTAGTCGGCTTCTTCCAGAGTTGCTTTTTCCGAGCGATGGTTTTCCAGTTCGGCTTCGAGCTTGTCACGGGCATTTCGTTGCTCTGGAGATAGGAGGCTCTCTTGTTCGGAGGCGATGAAGGCGATTTGACGTGAGCGAAATCCATCGGGCCTTCGATCGTCTTTCGGGGTCTTTATGAGACGTTCTCCGCGAAACCAGTCGGCGGGTGTACCTGTGCCATCGCCATTGTCATCAATGAGGGCGTGCTCGGAGGATAGGCGTTTGTTTTCTTCGTAGAAAGTTTCGACGGAGAGAGCAGTCGCTACGAAAGCTTCTAGTAAGGAGACTTGTCCGTCTTGATTGGAGTCGCCGTTGCGTGATTCGATGACCCTGGCGAAGTGTTCGCCGAATCGCGCGTAGTTGAGTTCCTCGCCGCTGCGTGTAGCGGTTATTAAGATACGGTTTGATTTGGATAGTCGGTTAATGAAGGGAGCGGAAGCGGAACCTCCGTGAATGAAGATCAAGGTTCTCTCAAGCGGGTCTAACCAGTCGGCCATCGATATTGCGTTGATATCGGGACCTCTTAGGTTGAGCGAAGTGTGTTTGGGCGTGTGAGTCCCGTGGCCGATGTAGACGATCCATGCTGGAATGGGGGATTGTGTTTCGAGATTGCTGATCCAACTTTCAATTTCGTCGCGATCGTTTTTGTCGCCATTTTCCATTCCAACGACTTTGAGGCGAGCGTTGGTCGAATTCGCAGCTCGTATCCAAGCTTCGGCTGCAGAGTGAAAACCTTCTTCGTATTTCGGCTCTCCGGCGCCGCCGATAATGAGAAGTAATTCGTGGTCGGGCGGGTTTGCGTCTTCTGCATTTGATGAGGTCCATGAAAAGACGCTTATCAAGATTGCCCAAATAAGTTGGAATGAACTGTATGTTATTTTCATGCGAGACCTCGCTTTCTACGTAGAGCCCACTCGGCTAGGAAGCATGAGAGCGCTCCCATAAATAACCAACCGTTGTGCCAGAGTGGATACGACCAGGCTTCGGTGATGGGAGCTGAGCGTTTGTCGAAAAGTTCCGTTAGGGAATCGAGCTCATTCCAATTGACGAGTCTTCCGTTGGTTTTGGCTGCGATTGATTCGAGAAGTTTAGTGTCGGGCGATAGGGACTGGAATTCGTTGGCAAGCGGTTCGTTTACCCAGCCGGTTTCGGCGGTTCCGACGACTTCGCCTTCGGGGCCTAATACTTCGACCTTGGCGATGTAGGCGCCTTCATCGGTGGAAGAAAACGATGCCGCAAAACGACCTGGAGCATTGGTTACCGGATCCGCATAGAGATCCACTTCCTTAAAGCCGGTGTAGGCCTTCATGTCGCTTGAATCTAAATCAACGCGCTTTATACTGATCCTGGCTTGGCCGATTTCCAAGGCTTTGTAGGATTTGTCGCGCGCTTCAACTATGAGCTCCACTCCATCGCCATTTTGATGGGCTTCGATTTCGACGGGTAGCGTTACGTCGGTTACAAGCCATCGAGCGATTTGTCTCCAAAGTCTCGCTAGGTCTTCCTGTTCCGCCGCGCCACGCATACCCCATCTCCATAGATCGCCTACGGCGACGCAGGCGACTTTCCCTGATCCGAAATTGTGAGCTATGAGACTAGGATAGCGTTCGCCTAACAGGTTTTCGACTTCGGCCAATACGCGGGCGCCTGGCTTGATGCGAGGAATCGTGTTGAGAACGCTAAACGGTGGCATTTCGTTGAGTCGCGCTTGTTCGTCCGATTCGATCGATCGAACCCGCGTCCACGGTTCTACCCAACCTTCGCGCGTAAGCCTCCATGATAGGTTTTCGCTATTGGCCCGTTTAAACTGTTTATCGAGATAGATAGGCAAGGTTGCAGCGATCGGGGTGTCGTCGTAGCCACCGTGGTCAAGCGCGTCGGCACCGCCGAGGGCTAGGAGTCCGCCGCCTCGCTCCGAGACGAAACGTCGAATGAGCGTTTGTTGATTAAAGCTGAAAAAATCGGCTTCTAGGTCGTCAAGAATAAGAGCGTCGTATTCGAAAAGCTCTTCGGCGTCATCGGGAAATCCGTCAGCGAGTTCTTCAGCGTCGCGCGTGTTGACGCGAATGAGAACGGGTTGATCGTAGTCTTCGGCTTCTTCTTCGGTTTTGTCGAATCCTCGATAGAGGGGATTGCTGGATTCGCCTGCTCGTCCTTTGAATTCGAATTTCGGCTCTCGGCGGGCGACGCGAATGAGTCCGCTCATTTGAAGTTGTTGGTCGTCGTAGAGCGCTCGGTTAAGGAATTTATACTCCCAATTCGGGCGTCCTGTTACGTAAAGGATGCGGAAGGCCTCTTGTCCGCCATCGACCATGAATAAGCGGCGGTTGTTTGAAGTGGTAGCTTCTTGTTCGGATCCTTGCGCTGGTTCTGTGGATACTTCGAAAAACTGAATTCCTGCGCGCGAGGGGCGCCAATCGAATGCGAGCGAGTGATTGGAGCCGCTCGTTCGCGTTCTGATTGTCTGCGGACGTGGAGCGCCGGGGTCGTCTTCGGAGAGTGGGATATCGCCTTCGATTTGAATCGGCGTGATCGCAACTCGAGCGCTTTGAGCGGGCAGACCGTTCGAGGAAAGGGAGACGCTAAGCGAGACCGGCGCGTCATCGAAGGCTGTCTGTCTAATATCTATTCGATCGATGCTTAAGTCCGGCAATGAATTGGTTTCGCCCACTACGACGGGATAGATGGGTGGGAGATTGTCTAGATTGAGCGATTCTATTTCATCGGCATCGGTGGCGATGCCATCGGTGAACAAAAGAATGCCCGCCAAGGGTAGCCCATCGTAGCGTTCGTTGAGTTTAGAGAGCGCGTGGGATAGATTGCTCCGATCGCCGGAAAAATCGAGACTGCCGAAATCGCTTATTCGTCTAAGGTCGCGGTCGAATCGATAGGAGCGCGTCTGATAATCTTCGCCCAATTTCGCGAGCCAATCGGCTTCCGTTCCTGCGAGTTGGTTCTTCAGGATTTGACCTCGGTTTTCGCTTTGATTCGAATCAGTCAATTGGAGGCCCTGGCCGTTGTCGGCGACGACCGCAACGATGTTCGCTCCTTTGGCTGGACGATCGCCGGTCCAGTGAGGGTCGAGGAGACAGAGCAGGAGTAAAACAACTCCAATCGCGCGTAGGGCGAAACCTAATACGTAACCCTTTACGAGTCGGCCTTCGCTTTTCCAGGCGTAGTAGGAGGTCGGAAGAAGAAGCAGCCCGCCCAAAAGAGCGACCCACCACCAGTTATCAGCGTTGAACGTTAGGGAGCCTAGCATGCGGAGAGATTTTCTGCCTTGTGAAGGAGTTGGATTTTATTCTCCGAGCGATTCATAGTATTTTCTGACGGATTCTTGGTAAGCGCGTGGAACGGGGTCGCGATCGATAGGTTGTAAGGCATTGGGGTTTTCATGGCGGACGAGTTCCTGACGTACCCAGGTTCGCGCGTCGTTAAGCGGGGCAATGATTCCTTCATCAATTACGCCCCATTGAGGTTCGGCTCCGTGGCGTTTGAAATCTGCTCGTATTCGTTCCGCTTGTTCGCGGGCTTGAGAAAGCCGCTGGCGAATGTCAGGTTGATCTACAAGTTCTTCGACAGTGCGTAAGCGTTCCGACCATTCTCCAAACCCACCTCCGGTGATGGGGGATTGGCCAGTTCCATTTTGGCTTTCAGAGAATTCGCGTAGAAAATCGTCAAGGCTTGTCGCGAGGCCTTCTGCACCTCCGTCGCGACCTTGCCCGCCTCCTCCTTGGGCGTTGCCAGGAGATTGTGCAATTTCGCTTCCTGAACCTTGTCCCTGTCCTTGTCCGGGTTGCTGACCCTGGCCTTGACCTTGTCCGGGTTGTTGGTCCTGTCCCTGCCCGGGTTGGTTTCCAGTAGCGAGGGAATCTTGAGGGTTTTCGTTGGACGTCGCTGAATTTCCACTACGCTCACCTGATTCGTCGCCAGGTTGTCCTTGAGCTCCAGATTCGGATCCTCCGCGATTGGCTTGAACATCATTCGAAAGGTCGTCCAGTTCGTTTTGAGCAAAACGGAGCATCGACGCTTCGTCGCCTAGGACGCTGTTGGCAGCTTGTTCTACGTTGCGCTGAAGGTCGTCGAGAGTTTTCTGGATTCCAGGTTGTAGATCCTGGGTTTGCTCGACGAAACCTTGCGAGAGCATGTCGGAGCTGGATTGGAGGCGTTGGTCGATGTCGCTTTGGCTTTGCTTGCGTAAAACGTCGTAGAGCTCGCGGTGGAGACGATGTTCGCTGAATTCGGAAGCTTCGGTGACTTCTCGCAATTGTTCGAGGAAGGTGTCGAGTTCTGCTTGTTGGGTTTGCAAGTCTTCGACGATGGTATCGCGTTCATCGGAATTATCGAGCCGACGACCTTGATTTTGGTCGATGTCATCCAAGGCCTTGGAGATGCCACGTTGTTTTTCGGCTAATTCCCGAGCGGTTTTACGGGCATCGCGAAGCTGTTCGCCAAATTGACTGGAGGTTTCGTTTCGAAATTCTTCTCTTAGCTCTTCCAGATTTTCCTGAGCTCGGGAACCGGTTGCAAGGGCCTGCGACACTTCGCCGCGTTCCAGCTCTTCGTTGAGTTGACGCATTTCATCGCGGGCCTGATCTAGGCGTTCACGGGATTCGCGAGTGGATTCGTTGGATTGTAATCGATCCATCCGTTGGCGCGTTTCATCGACATCGGCTAACATTTGACGTTGCTCTTCTTCCAAGCGTTTTAGTTCGCGGCGAATCTTATCGCGTTCTTCTTCGTCCTTGGCGGCGGCAATGGCAGTTTGCAGTTCCTGAAGGCGTTGATTCATGTCCTGTTGCCGACGAGCGAGTTCGCTGAGTTTGCTCAGGACTTGGAGCTGTTCCTTCTGCTCGGGCGAGGTCATGCTTTGGGCCTGGCTTGCCGTTTCGTAACGGTTTTCCTCTTGGCGGAAATCGAGCTGATTGAGCTGACGTTGATTGCGAGACTGTCCGCCGCCACCCCCTCCGCCGGCTTGACTGGATTTGGATACGTTGAATTCCTTGGGCTGCATGCGTAGGAGCGCTTGGGTGGCTCCTTGTCCGGCTGACCAGGCAGCTCCGAGCAAATCATCGGATTCATCCTCGATGACTGTATCCAGATTCTTCGATACTCGATCCATCAAATTACCAGCTAGTTCGGCTGCCTCTATCTCGCGTTCTTCTTCCAGTTTACCTTTGAGCTCTTCGAGCGTGGCGCGAGCCTCTTGTTGAGCTTCTTGAATGACCTTGGCATCTTCGAGGAAGTTCGAATCTTTTTGTCCACGCTGCTGTAGCTTCCAAGTAGCGATGGCTATTTGGCGTTGGGTCTCGATCAATTCTTCGTCTTGCTCGCCTTGTCCGGGCGGAGGGCCTTCTCCGCCACCGCTTTCGTTCTCACGGAATATCTCGTCGAGAGAGCGAACTTCAGCGAAGTAGAGATCGCTTGTTGAACGCCGTGTCGAGCCATCGGGACCATAGTCGTCGGCCCAGGCAAACCAGGATAGCAAGTCATCGACTTCAACGGATTGCTCTTCAAGCGATAACATTTCTTCGAATACGGATTCGAGGGTATTTTCAGTTTGAGATTGTTTTGAGAGGTAGACTGGAGGCTCGGCGCCGATGCTGTAGGCGAGACCGTAATCGACGAGTCCGAAGTCGTCGCTGGCCGCTGCTTCAAGGGCGAATTCCTCGATGGGTGAAACGCGTTGGTCGCCTTTAGGAAACTCGATCTTTAGTTCCGGCCTCTTGTTGGGAAGCGCTTCGATGCGGATATCCGGAGGAAAGGGATTGGTTCGGCCTTTGTCGTCAGCGAGGTGGAGCGCGTAGCGCTTTGATTCATCAATAGTGAAGGTTGTTTCGAAGCGGGTACGTTCGGGGTTGGCTGCGATTAATGGGAGGGTTACGCCGTTAGGGTCTACTAAGGTGGCGCTTTCGAGAGGTTTATTCGTAGTGAACGAGTAAGAGAGCTCCGAGCCTTCGACGGCACTGATGCGTCGTGTATCTTCTATGAAGCGATCAGGCCAGTTTGTGTACTCCGGAAAATCGAGAGAGGCGTCTGCTTGAAGCAGTGCTGGTAAATCGAAAATTTCGATCTGATAGGAATCGGATTCTTGTCCGTCGTATTCGACTTGGTATCGTAGATTTGAATCGATCTTTTGTATGGAATGAACGAATACTGGATCAGAGAGACTTTGTCCCATGGGACTGGCCAAGCGGGTGCCATCAGGATAGAGGGCAATGAGCGATATTTCCTTGGGAAGCGCTTCGCCTTCGAAGCGAGCTGTAATAACCACGGTGGACCCGCGTTCAGCTTCGGTGTTACCGGGATTAACGGCGACCGATAGAGGGATTCCGTGATAGGATCCTGGTAGCGTTAAGGGTGAGCCGGGAGGCGTCTCTAAAAAAACGGAAGCTAACAATAGTACCCAAAGCGGAAGCGTTGCTGCCAGATTGCGCGATCGCTGGCGCTTGCGTCGATTTTGGCCGACCTTGTACCATTCGGAACGCGAGGGATGAACAAGGACCTCGTCGATCAGTTTTCGCTGAAGAAAGTTTAATTTGTCTTCGCCTTCGCCTTGTTCGATCGCTGTAGAGAGGGATTGCTGGAGGGAAGGGTGACTCTTTTCGATCATTAGCGCAGCAGCTGCGTGATCAAAAGGAGTGCGCCCTGTTTCGCGGCGATTTAGGAAAAGTACGCCGGTAACCAAAGCCAGCATGAATACGATCAAAAATTGCGAAGCGCCGGGAATGAAAAAACTGATAGCGACAAAGAGTGCTCCTATTGCGCTTGCGATTAGCCAGCGACGGGTTTGCCGCTTCATTAACTTTATAGAGCGGAGCTGTCTGGCGACTTCGAGCGTTTCGCCTTTGAGCCGTGGTTCAATATTTGAAACAATCGGACTCGAATTGGGCGGTTTTTCTGGTGTCATGCTGCTATCCCATTCTTTCTTGTTTGCAGTCGTTTGGCTATGAGGCTCTCGATTGCGAGCATCGCGGCGACTACTATAATCATCCATCTCCAAAGTTGCTGTTGGCTTTCTAGTTCGACGGCGTTTTCGAAACGACGATCGGAGTCATCCGTATCCATTGTTTCAGGTTTTGCAAAAGGGTTGTCTAGTGGAGCTCCGAGCCGTTCCCAGTCTTCTATGGGGTGCGTATCCCATTCGCTTTCTTCAATGGGCGTGTTGAATGCAACCCAACGTTCGGTCCGATTGGTTTGCAATTGGTAGAGTCCCGGTTGAGTGGGGCTGTCGGAGCTGAAGGTATTCGCATCGATGGGTTTCCAGCTAGATTGATTGCTTGCGAAGAGGGTGGCGACTTCGTCGAGCTCTGCCATATTTGGTTGATCTGGACCCCCCACGCTTATTTCGAAAAGGCGCTGTAGCCAAGGTACGAATTTCGAGGAGAGAGCCCATTGACTTTTCTGAGGAGCCCAATCTCCGATCCAGACCGTGACGGTTCCTTCGCCAATTGTGGCTTCGAGAACCGCCGGAGCGCCATCGTCGTAGCTAGCGATAATTGACGCATTGGTGGTATTCGGAGGATTTACTGCAAAAGTATGCCAGAACCGTATACGTGAAAAATCGCTAAAACGTGGATCGGCGAATAAAGCGAAGGCGGGGTGTTGAAAATCGATTGTACCTAGTCGAGAATCGTCTCGATCCGTTGAACGTGTGGACCAGCCGGTTTCGTTCAGCAGGGCACCGAGGGAGTCGATTCGATTTGTGCCGGAGATAAGCATCAAGGCATTGGATCCCGCTTCGATACGAGATCGTACGGTTTTGACTGAGTCGCGATCCAATTCCGAATCGATGACAATGACATTGGAGGATGGGCTGGAGGTTTTCGTCGCTTTCGCGCCCTGTTCGAAGCTTACTATAGGATCGCTCCAGCCGGCGGTTGCTCGTTTTAGGTAGAAGGCGGACTGCTTTGAATTGTCTGCGTTTTCTTCGGAACCGTAGTAATTGAGTGAGATGTTTCTCGGGGCTTCTTGGGCGACGAATAGTGTGTTGTCGAATGGTTCGGCATCGCCGGTCAGCTCGACTTTGAAGGGTCCTTCGGCGTTCTCAGGAATATCGAGAAGCAGCATACGATCGTCACCGGGACTTGAATACACTGTTTTAGGATCGCCTAAAGCGGTTCCCGAACGAGCATCGAATAGGGATAGGGTATGTTCGGTTGCCTCGAGTTGTCCGGAGCTTTGTATTCCAATTCGCATGGAGCGTTTAGATGATTCGTCACCAGTCCAGCCGAGCCATCGAAGCCCGGTGTTTCCAGCTTGAGCGCCTCGGATGCTTGCGAGTTCAAGAATGCAATCCTCGGGCCATTCGCGCCCTGCTATGCCGGCGATCTTTGAGGATTTTTGAAAATCGGAAACGAGGAGAACGCGTTTTTTAGAATCGAATGTGGAATTGTCTCTTAGTTGTTCTAGCTCGGCTATTGCGAGCTCCAGAGCGTCGTCGATTCTAGTTGATTGCCAGCTTGGTTCGAGAGTGTTAAGGAGATTGGCAGCAAGGACGGAGCGTTCATTGGGAGGCCAATCCTTCCAACGGTCGAAGGTGATGAGGGGGCGAGCCGTGTTGGAAGCGGAGATGATCGAGAGCCTGTCCTGACTCTCAAGTTTCTCTAGCTGATCGATGGTTTTCCGAATAGCAATTTCCCAGGCGCCTTCTCGCCGCATGCTGGCACTCGTGTCGAGTACGATGACCAACGCGTTTGGAGGAGAAACCGACGGAGCGATAGGAATGTTCGAATCTAAAAAGGGACGCGCGAATGCGAAAGCCAAGAGCGCGACAATGAGGCAACGTAGGAGCAGTAGCCAAGGATTTTGTATACGACTTTTTCGTTGGAGCTTCGGGGGTGACTCTTTTAGGAATTGGGTTGCGCTGAAACGTATCCGATCCTTCGTGGCTCTTTTTATGAGATGGAATAAAATGGGCCCGACTATTAGGGCGGCTCCGGCTAGGAACCATGGAGATAGGACGTTCATTGAGCGACCCTTCCTTTTAGAGGTTGGCTGCGTAAGAGATCAATCAATACAAAGTCGAGCGGTTTGTTTGTCGGGGCGACGAGGTGTTTGACGCCGCGTTCTTCCAGAGCTTGCTGGACGAGAGTTTGATGGGCTTCGAAGCTTTCTTTGTAAGCGCTGCGGGCTTCGGAAGGATCGATATAAAGTTGGTTGCCGGTTTCAAGGTCTTCCCATTGGGCTGCCTTACCGTAATCGAGGTTTAGTTCTGCTGAATCGAGAACTTGAAGGGCTCGGACATCGTGGCCAGCTGCGACAAGTTGTCCGAGAGAGCGTTTCCAATCTTCGGGAGGCGAAAGGAAATCGGAAAGTACGAGGACTAAGCTACGTTTCGGATTTAGGTTGGCGGCTTGTTGCATCGCTTTGCCTAGATCGGTTTCATCTCCATCGGATTTTTTGCTAAGCAGGGATAGGAGCCGACGAAATTGCCCGGGGCGCCAGCGAGCGGGCAGGTATTCGCGCAGTTCGCTATCGAAGAGGCCCAGACCAACGACGTCGCGTTGGCGAAGCAGGAAGTAGGCGAAAGTCGCCGCTAGGGTGCGAGCGTATTCGGCTTTGGATACGCCGTCAGATCCGAATTGCATCGAACGACTTGTGTCGACGAGAATCATGCAGCGCAGATTGGTCTCGTCTTCGAATTTCTTGATGAATTCCTTGTCGGTTCGCGCTAGCAGTTTCCAATCAAGATAGCGCGGATCGTCGCCCTGTGTGTATTGGCGGTATTCAGTGAATTCAACCGAGAATCCATGCAATGGACTGCGATGCAACCCCGACCAGAGGCCTTCCACTACGACGCGCGCTCGAAGCTCTAGATCGCGAATGGCGAGTAGGGCTTGCGGGTCTATGCCTGTGTTAGATGCGGTGGGCATTGTGAATGGTGAATGGTGAAATGTGAATGGTGAAAATTAAGATTTTGCTGCTAGGAGTTTGGCGATGACGGTTTCTACGGTTTGGCCTTCGGCTTCCGCTCGGTAGTTGAGGAGGATGCGGTGGCGGAGAATTGGATGAGCTAGGCTGATGATGTCTTCTTTGGTGACGTGCGCTCGAGAGTTCCAGAGGGCGAGGGCTTTGCTTGCGAGGACGAGGCCTTGGGCGGCGCGCGTGCCGGCTCCCCAACTGACCCATTCTTTGATGAAATCGGGCGCGCTTGGGTCACTCGGACGCGTTGCGGCTGTAAGCTGAACGGCGAAGCGAACAACTTCGTCGGAAACGGGAACTTTGCGGACGAGCGACTGAAAGCCGATGGCATCCTCGGCTGTGAAAATCGATTCGATTGGGTCGTGTTCTTTGGAGGTCGTTTGTTTGACCACTTCGACTTCTTCATCTTCTGGCAGGTAGTCGATGAGGACGTTGAATAGGAAGCGATCGAGCTGAGCTTCTGGCAGCGGATAGGTGCCTTCCATTTCGACCGGGTTTTGGGTGGCCAAAACGAAGAAAGGCTCTGAGAGGGTATGGGTTGCTCCGGCAGCGGTTACCTGATGCTCCTGCATTGCTTCCAGCAAAGCGGACTGTGTTTTGGGAGGGGTACGATTGATTTCGTCCGCGAGCAGTAGGTTTGTGAAGATGGGCCCTTTGGCGAAGATCAGCTTTCGTCCTTCAGGTGTATCAGTGAGAATCTCCGTGCCTGTGATGTCGGCTGGCATTAAGTCGGGCGTGAATTGGATGCGCTGAAAATCCAAGTGGAATACTTTGGCCACGGACTTTACGAGCAGTGTCTTTGCCAAACCCGGGGCGCCCGTAATAAGGCAATGGCCGCCGGATATGAGAGCGAGCATGATCTGTTCGACGACCGCTTTCTGGCCGATGACGGCTTTGCTGAGCTCTGCCTCCACTTGCTTGCGGCCCTCTTGGAGGCGATTGAATACGGCTTCTTGTTCTTCGGTGGATTCTAGTAAGGACATTTTGAAAGTATGAATTATGAGGGATGAATTATGAAGTGGCTTCTAGTGGGTTAGGGCGTAGAAGATTATGTTGATTCCCATGGGGTAGGCTTTCTTTTCGGCAAATTCTCGGAAGTACCACTCATCTTCGCCCTCGCGTTCCCAGCCATCGCCGAGATCGGTATTGTGACAAATGATACACATGATACGGCCATTATCGTCGAAGATGGCTTTGTAGTGGACCTCTTCGGTTCCAGGGCCTTGAGAGCTAACGTTGGCGTAACCTGCTCTGCGAGCTCCCATGGCGTGACCTACGCTTGGGACTTGGGGCTTTTCGTCGAGATCGAAAACCATGTGGAAAATCGGATGTTCGATTGGGAGTTCGACTGGTTCTCGGTCTGGAAAGACGCGACTGATTTCGTAGTGAAAATTATCATACTCGCTGTCGCCCCAAAAATCGTCGACCATAAGGAATCCGCCATTGAGAAGATAGTCGCGCAGGGCAGTGACCTCTTCTTCGAGGAATATGAGCCGGCCCGGTTCTACAATATATAGAAAGGGATAATTGAAAAGATCTCCTTGAGTTAGTTCGACGACTACGGAATCCGGGTTGACCTTGAGGCTCGTCATTTGCTGGAGCCGATAGGCGAAATTGAGTTCCGCGTCGGGATAGTCGGTTTGCCAGCCGCCACCCCCTCGACCACGGCGTCCGTAACCCCAGCCTCCATGGCCACCGCCTCCGCGTGTGGAGGTGTATCGAACTCGGGCGAATGTGAAGACGTCCTTCTTAAATTCGGAATCAACCTGCCATTCGGGCACGCCGGCACGATTGTCGTAGCTCTGATGACGTTGACCAAAGCTTAGGGGCAGCAAACACAGTGCAGCGGCAATGAAGAGTGATTTATAGGCGTGTAGCTTCACGTATTGCATCGTCGAGTTTGGATGAAGGCGCGGACGATTTCCGCTGGACTTGGCGCTTATTCAAGTCGTTAAGCAATTTGTAAGCGAGTCTAAATCGAGGGGCCTCTTCTAGGGCCATAAGTGTGTGGCGACGTGCGGCGTCGGGCTCTTTTCGTTGGTATTGGCGGGCGAGGCGATAGTGAACCATCGCGATATCTGGCGGGTCAAGTTCAAGGAGGACGTTTCCGGTTTCGATAGCAGAGGTTTCGTATTGAAAACGAGCGTGGGTCGTGAAGAGAGCTCGCCACGGTTCAATTGCCATGGGTTTGATTGCGATAGATGCGTTGGCCCACCGGATGATCGCGGGTGGATCGTCTTGTTCGATTGCGATCTCTAAAAGGCGGACCACCGGTTCGAGACGGTTGCCTTCTTGGGTCGCGATGAGCGTTAGGGTGTCTCGTTCGCTATCGAGGTCGTCGAGTTGTCGATATACGTGAGCGAGTAGGGAGTGGGCGTTTTCGGCACCGGCTAGGTATCCGGATTTGGAGACAATCACCTCTAGTTTGTCGCGGGCAGCGGTCCAGTCTTCGGCTTCGATTAGCGGTTGAATCCCTTCTATTTCCTTGAAGTAGTTCGCTTTGGGAGTGACTAGTTCGATGGCCATTTCGAGCATTCCTTCAGCGCGTTGCAGAGAATAGCTTCCGCCGAGGGCTTCGGCTTTCGAGCGAGCTTGAGCTAGAAATTTTTCGTCTAGCTCGTCAAGAGGAGCGACATGCTTGTCGAGGGCTTCGTTCATCGTTTCGCCGTCAGCGAGCGCAAGCAGTACGGCGCGCATAGCTTCGATTCCGTAGGTCTGGAAAAGGTAATCGACGACCAGGTAAGATTGGTAATAGGCGAATTGGGTGTCTTCGCCCGTTTCAGCTTGAAGGAAAGCGGCGCTCATTTCGCTGATCGCTTGCATTCGGCCGCCGAGGATGCGGTCGCGGTAGTTGACGGTCATCATCTGGCCCCAAGCGCCGTTTCGCTCGCGTTCTTCGTAAACGGAAATGCCTTCGCTCAACCACCGAGGCATACGATTCCGAGTGAGGGTAAGCGTGATGGTGTGGCAGAATTCATGATACATCACCGCTTCCCAATTCGCGAGGCTCGTGGCTGGACTGTTGATCGTGAACACGGGACCGAAGCAAACGCCTAGGTAGCCTGGGTTTCCGGGCATTCCGAATGTGCGTACTTCGAAGTCGGCGGGATTCGGATAAATTTCTACGGTTACTTTTTGATCAATTTCGACTTCGTATCGAGCTTGCAGATACGTGTATGCGGGTTCTAGGAGGTCGATAGCTCGTTGTCCATAGATGGGAGCTTCTTCTTTTGAAATGCGAATTCGGAAATGTTCCGTTTCCAAGGTTTCAAAATCGCCAAGTTTGTCGCGCAAGGTAACTAAATTGTAGGCGGAAATGTTGTAAGGGTCGGCTTGGTGTACTTCGTCGGCAAGTTCCCAGCCTTCGCGTTCGTTTCCGAGCCGAAGGAGGTCTTGGGCGAGTTGCGTTTTAGCCGGGATAAAATCCGGTTGATTGACGAGGGCTCGACGTTGAGCAGCGGCGCCTTCTTTGAACCAGTATTTACGCGAGAGGTTTCGACCGATCAGGTGATCGACATGGGGATTGGTTCGCCAGGTTGAGAGCGCTTGTTCGCGTAGTTCGTCTCCGGTCTCATTGTCGCTGCGAAGGTAGGAAACGACTGCCTTGAGGGCCAGGGCTTCGGGATGGAAGGGGTTGACGTCGAGGGCGACTTCCAGTTGCTCGAGCGCTTCGTCGTAGGCTTCCGCATCGAGTAGGTGCTGGGCTAGTAGGATGCGGGTGTCGGTATGGTTTTCGTTTAAGGTTAACGCAGTTTCGGCGTATTCGATTAGTTTGGAACGATCGCCTTCGATAAAGGAACTCGCGAGACCGTACCAAAGATCTGGATTGTCGGGGAATTGTTTCAGGCCGTTTTGGAAAGTCTTCGAGGCGAGACTGAAATCGTCTTTTTCCAGGGCTAGTCGACCGGGAGCCAGAAATGCGCTGGCGACAGTGTTCGCATCGCCTTGGGCACGTTTGTAGAAGTTTTCGAGTACGATGCGCGGTTCTATTCCAAGGAGAATGGCGGCGTCGCCGATCGAGACTAGGGATTCCGGGTCGTAGGAGAAACGTCCGCTTCGACGAATGATATTATCGATCTCTCTGAGCACGGAATCTGCCGTTTCGAGATCGTCGACATAGAGTGCGGCTTCGCGAATCATGAGTCGCAGTCGAATGCTGGAATAGCGTGCGGAAACGCCTTCGCTCAATAAATCGTAGGCTTCTTGATAGCGACCCGTGTTTTGTAAGCTTTGCGCTTCGATTTGCCACCATTCTTCGTTCCAAGGCTGATCCTTGCGACCTAGGGCGGCTTCTATCAGTACCTGTTCGTATTGGCCGCGTTGGTACAAAGCTTCCACTGCGTCGAATTCCATCGGCTCTTTTTCGTCTTCTTCCTGAGCTTGGGCGAATCGAGCTGAATCGAAAGACGCCAGACCTATCAAAATGAAGATGAACGAAGGGTAGATAGGTAGGTATCGAAGCACGCTAAAAGTTAATTGCCGAGATTGGGGGTTCGCAAGGAATTAAACGAACAAGGCGGTCAAAGCGTTACATCTGTTCTCGGTAATTTGGACCGAGACTATCTTGGAGACGGTTTAGTAAATCAGTGTAGGAGCGGTCCCGCTGAGCGTGGACCGCGATAGGGTAGCTTTACATAAGACAGAAAAGAAGGATCGCGGGATAAACCCAATCCTACAGATTAGAGCTTGGGCGATTTCCGACTTATTTAACAGGCTCGAATTCTACTTAACTAAATGAGCATTAGGGCTATAGGGTAGGGCAGCGACGTCCCGGGGCGCCGCAGTGGATTCATTTTATTATGCAGCGCGCCGGGACGTCGTTGCCCTAGCAATTGGCTCATTTAACTAAGGAGAACGAAGGGGCCCTAACAGGGCGTTTTAACGTTCGATGACTTCGATTTTCTGCCATTTTCCAGAACGGAATCGCAGAAAGAAGGCGAGAGCTACTACGCTTAGATTGGCAATCGCGCAGATCCAAGCGACTGATGCCGGCTGATGAAGGATTTCGATGAGAACGTAGGCGGGGATAACGAGAAAGAAAATCGAAGTGACGGCTAGAACAGTCATTACGTATTTCGTATCTCCGGCGCCTTTGAGGGCCCCTCCGGTCATAATAACGAGGGAATCCAGATAAATGATGATCGCGAAGTAGCGGAGTAGCGATACGGCGGTTGACTCAAGGAGAGGAATGTCACCGCCACTGGTTTCATTGATGAAAGGACTGATTAGGATCTCCGGAACGAACCAATAGAGAGCGGCCATCACTGTATTGTGAATGACAGCCATGTGGAGGGCCGAGTAGGTGGTTTTGACGGCGAGTGGGCTCTGGCGGGCTCCTTGGAATCGACCGACCATGATGCTGGCTGCGGTTCCCAGGCCGATCATGGGGAGGAGACTTAGAAGGTTGATATTGAGGGCAATATTACTTGCAGCGAGTTCGAGAGTGCCGATTCGTCCGATCAGCAGGACGAAAATGGTAAAGCCCATGATATCAAGGAAGAAATGGGCTCCGGATGGGGTGCCGAAGCGAAGAATACGCAGAAGAAGGGCTTTTTGCAGTCGCCAGCTTGTGCGTGTCTGAAAGCGCAGGTGATTGGAGTTTCGGCAAAAGAGCGCAAGATAGGCGATCGTTACCAAGGCCGAAGAGGTCACAGTGGCAATGCCGGCACCGGTGATGCCAAGGCGTGGAAAGCCGAAATTTCCGAATATCAACAGGTAGTCCAATATGATATTGAGGGCGGTCATGGACAGGTTCATCCAAACGATTGGCCAAGATTTGCCGCGTCCTGAGTAGAAGCAGGAGAAGGCGCTGTTCGCCAAAAAGAAGAAAGCTCCGAAGTTTAGAATCCGGAAAAACGCAGCTTCCTCTTTTTGAACTTCCGGAGCATGACCGATGAAAGCGAATATGTCAGTGGCGAAGGGGGCGAAAAACGGAATGATTAAGCCACCGATCATTCCGATGTAGACTCCATGCCAAACGGATGGGCCTACTTTATCGGGCTGTTTAGCCCCCATGTATTGAGCTACGAAAGTCGAGGTGTAGAGCGACACGCCAAGGAAGAAGCAGAGAATCGAGAAATTCAGCATGCCGGCAGGTTGAGCGGCGGCTAAGGCATCTGCGGAATAATGGGCTAGAAATACGCGATCGACGAATATCAGCACCGAAAACGAGCCCATGCTCAGAATGAGAGGGATGGCGACGACGAGTAATTGCCGGTAGCCTGCATCTTCATTCCAGCGCTTTTGTATCCATCCCATCATTTGCGTTTTATGGGAATACGGGAAGGGGTTTGAAACGGAAGACAATAATCGGAGAATGGTAGGGCAGCATCGCCGAGGCTGCAGCAGAACCTTGATTTTTACTTAGGCTTCGCTGCGGCCTCGGCGATGCCGCCCTACCAATTTAAAACGCATCCCGATGCAAGGTGACCGTCGTTTTTAGCTTTTCGAAAAATCGGTTTCAATTCGCTTCGTTCGTGACTGCTCGAGAATCGTTCTATAGTTCAATTGGGCATATGAGGATTCACTCTTTTTTGGTTACCTATTTAGCTTTGCTCAGTTTGGCTCCGATCGCGTTAGCTCAAAGCAGTGTTGATTTGGATGCTCAGTTTTCGATCGATCCGGATTTGCGAGTTGGGACTTTGGATAACGGTCTAAAGTACTACATTCGTGAAAACCAGAAGCCCGAAGGAAGGGCGATGCTGCGTTTGGTGGTGAATGTCGGTTCGCTTCAAGAAGAAGAGGACGAACGGGGGTTGGCTCACTTCCTCGAACACATGGCGTTTAATGGGACTGAGCATTTCGCTAAGCGCGAAATTATCGATTTCCTTGAAGGCGTGGGCATGCGTTTCGGTTCGCATTTGAATGCTTCAACGTCGTTCGACGAAACGATTTATCAGTTAGAGGTACCGACGGACGAATCGGAAACCGTGGAGAAGGCGTTTCTCATATTAGAGGATTGGGCGAGCAATATCCTGTTCGAGGACGAGGAGATCGAAAAGGAACGAGGCGTCGTTATCGAAGAATGGCGCGGTCGGAAGGGCGTCGGTCAGCGATTGATGGAAAAACAGCTCCCGCTTATGTATTTTGGATCTAAGTACGTGGATCGTCTACCTATCGGATTGGTGCCGGTCATCGAATCGCTCACGCGGGATCAGTTTGTCTCGTTCTACAAGAAATGGTATCGCCCGGACCTGATGGCGGTGGTTGCGGTTGGCGATTTTGAGACGGACGACATCGAAGCATTGATTAAGGAACGTTTCGAGGGCTTGAAGAATCCAGAAGAGGCCCCGCTCCGCGAGAGCTATCAATTGACCGATCATGATGAAACGCTCTTCTCGATTGAAACCGACCCTGAGTTGAGTAGCTCGAGCGTGGGCGTGTATTTCAAAACGGATAAACGTGAATATGGAACGCCTCGTCTTTATCGAGAAAGCCTGACCGAGAGTATCTATTTTTCGATGATGAACAACCGTTTGCGGGAGCGAGCCAAGGATGAGAATCCTCCGTTTATCGGAGCGGGATTGGGGAGAGGTTCGTTTGGTCGTGAAAAAGGTTATTATCGAATGGCGGCTGGATTTATCGGCGAAGATTACAAAGGCGGCTTAAGGGGGTTGATGCAGGAAGTCGAGCGCGCTCGCCGAGATGGTTTCGAACAATCGGAATTGGATCGAGTAAAGGTCAATATCTTGCGCAGTTTAGAGAAAATGTACGATGAGCGCGATAAACGTCAGTCGGCGTCATTTTTACGCGAATACATTAACAATTTTCTGGTGGACGAATCGATTCCCGGATTGGAAAAGGAGTTAGAATTGAATCGGCTATTTCTAAAGGATTTGGAATTGGCGGAGATTAATGCGGTCGGGAATTTCGTGAGGCAGATCGATAATAGACTGGTTTTGTACACGGCGCCAGAGAAGGATGGGTTTGTGAAGCCGGAGTCGAAACAGTTGTTGACGGCCCTTGTGGTAGCGGAAGGGGATTCTCTCGAAGCCTATGACGATGGGGTCAGTGATGGACCGTTGTTGTCGGTGAGTCTGAAACCAGGCCGAATTATCGATACTATTTTCCATGAGGCGATCGACACGCGCGAGTGGAAATTATCGAATGGAATTCGAGTCGTTGCAAAAACGACCGACTTCAAGAATGACGAAATTTTGGTGACGGCATTCAGCCCTGGAGGAGCTAGTTTGTTTTCCGAAGAGGATGCGGTTTCCGGTTCGTTTGCGACGATGATTTTGGGGCAAAGCGGGCTTGGGAAGTTTGATTCGATTCAATTGGGTAAGAAGCTTGCGGGGAAGATTGCGTCAGCAGGGCCCAGTATCGGCGGAAGTTTTGAAAATATGCGTGGCTCGGCGTCGCCGAAAGATCTAGAGACATTTTTCGAATTGGTTCACATGCACTTCGTTGAGCCTCGACTCGATTTGAAAGCGTTTGCGTCGGTGAAAACGCGCATGATTGCCTCGGTTGAAAATCGGTTGAAATCGCCAAACGCGGTTTTTGCCGATGCGGTCAACGAAGCGCTTTACCAAGGCCATCCGAGGCATCGCCCGATATCGGTTGAAATGATCGAGGAAATCGATCCGGAATTGGCGCTGAAGCTGTACGAAGAGCGTTTTGCGGATGCGAGCGATTTTACGTTCGTGTTCGTGGGCTCATTAGATCTCGATGCGCTGAAAGGCCATGTTGTCAAATATCTCGCTTCGCTCCCGAATTTGGATCGTACGGAGGAGGGACGTTTTAATGGAGATCGTAAAGCCACCGGGCAATTGGAGGTTACGATCGATCAGAATCTCGAGGAGAAAACAGTAGCTCGCGTTATGTACCATGGGGATGCGGAATGGTCGCCAGAAAACTCATACGCTTTGGGGTTCGCCAAGGACATTCTGAATATTCGATTGCGCGAGCGGTTGCGGGAGCAGGAGAGTAAGGTTTACGGAGCGAGCGTATCCGGTTCTTTGAGTCGCTGGCCGATTGAGCGGTTTTCGACGGGATTTGCGTTTTCTAGCGATCCTGGAAATGCGGATGGGTTAATTCAGAGCGCTCGAGAGGAAATCGAGCGTCTGCAAACGGAAGGCCCATTGTCTGAGGATTTGGAGAAGATTCGTCAGCAACGCATTCGTAGTTTTGAGAAAGGCGTGAAGGAGAATCGATTTTGGCTGGGGGGGTTGTCGCGTTACTTGCAAGAAGAGCGCCCAATGGAGACCATTTTGCTCGGACCGGAGGTCGCTAAGGCGTTTAAGGGAGAAGACGCTCAACGGGCGGCTCAGTTGTACTTTGACGAAACTAATCGATTGATTGCGAAGTTGAATCCAAAATCCAAGGAGTGATTGAGAAAATCGATCCTGATAAATCTAAGAGACTGTTTAATAAGTCGGAATAAACACTACAATTGAAACCAATACGGTAAATTCTGAATAGTTCGGTTTTGTAGGTCGTCTCGCTGAGGCGAC
>JAPKDW010000259.1 GCA_028822375.1 Opitutaceae bacterium
GGGAAGTATGCAGAACGGGAAACCACACCCCTTTCAGAACATGCCGAAACGAAAAACCGTCAAGGCAAACTTACGAATGCGCTCACGCATATACATATCCTATCTACCTCCAATTCTTCCTAGATTGGACAAGGTAGGTGGATTGAAAGGTAGGGTTGCTTGTCCCGAGCAACCACTCGGTTTCGTTTCGCTTTAACGGTTGCCTAGGGACAGGCAACCCTACCCGATCAGAAGCAATCCAACCGTGATCCCATTCGCACATACAAACGATTGTGGGCAACCGCTGGGGTCGCGTCGCAAAACGTGACGTCCTCCGGGGGATTCAAACTCGAGGTTTTCAAGAGCTTAAATTCGTCCCCTGGCTCGACGACCCACATGTCGCCTTCGCGAGACAGGCAATAAAGCTTATCGCCCACCAGCACCGGCGAGGCATAAAAGTTCCCCAAGAGCTTCCCCTTCCAATTTACGCTTCCCGTAGACGAATCGAGTGCCGAAAGGGTCCCTCCATCGTGCAAGGCATAAACGACATCGCTAACGACCGCGGGCGTTGGGACATAGGGGGCTCGACTTTCCATCGACCAAACTTTCGCTGGTTCCGATACACGTTCGCCATTTGAGATCCGAGGCATTCTGGCTGCGAAATAAACGCCGTTCTTGTTGCCCGCGGCAATCAGGACGTCCCCCGTGACCGGATCGTCTTTCACGACTATCGGCGAGGTAATGGTTCGATGATTGAATGCCTGCGGCAAACTCCAGTTCTCGTTGCCTGTTGCGAAATCGAGACCGACCAAGCCAATAAGCTCACCCGCAATAACGACCTCTTTGGCATCCGATCCTCTCAAGGTCCGAATCAGTGGAGCGGCGTACGAGGTTCTCGTCTTCACTGGATTGGGACGACTCCACAAGAGCGATCCATCCGCAAGGCTGTAGGCCACAATCGAACCGCCGCCCATATGCATGTTCCCCACAATCACTCGATCGCCGCTCGCGATCGGATTGAAGCTTATCCCATGGTAGCTATCGAACTGCCCCAGATCTTGCGTCCATATAGCCTCTCCATCGTGCGAGTAGGCGCTGACCATCGCATGAGCCGTAGAATCGTCGTACCAGCCCAGAACGACCCGCGATTCCGTGACGCACGGCGTACCCGAAGCGAGATTGTTAAAATTGTGAAGATGGTAGCTCCCCGTCGAAATTTTCTGGGACCAAATCGACTTCCCCGATTTCGCATTCAGACAAACGAGCTCTACGCTTCCTCCCTCCCGGTTTTCCGAGGTCACGAATAAGCGCTTGCCCCAAATGACAGGCGAACTCGAACCCGGGCCCGGAAGGTGGACCGACCAACGCAGGTTCTCTTTGCCAAAATTTACCGGGACTTTTTGGCCAGCCGCAATCGCCGTGCCATCATTTCCCCGGAATTGCTTCCACATTTCCGAATCTTTCAGCGGTGCGGCGAAGCCGAAGGATACAGTCAGGCTGCACATTAACGAAACTAGCAGTATCCTTCTGAAAACGGACCGATTCATTTGTGAGGTATGAGTTGGGGTTAGACGCGGAAACCGAAGTCTCTCTGAAAACAAGCCCAACTGTCAAGACCCCCGCCTTGTCGAAGATCCTCGCCTCGGGCAAAGGTTTATCTTCCTTCGCCCTAAATTCGTTCGATGTAAATCGCTTCGGCATAATCCGCTCTTCCGACGGGATCGGGCGCTGCATCATTACAGAAGGAGACATCACTTCGATACCCGCATCGTGAAGCGTATTCATAGACTCGATATGCAATCGGTCAACCCCACTGCCACAATCGCCAATGCAACAACCAAAGGAACATAATCTAAAAGCTCCTCACCAAGACTGAATACCCCTAACATGGATCCCAACACAATCGATACCTAGCAGGAGTTCAAATAGGTTCTAGTTCAGTGCAGAAGCATTCGAGCACGTATACAAAACTCATTGCAAAATCAGGTGGCTCGAGACGTCTCGGATCGCGATCGAAAGTAGAAAACGCGTCGGGACGCCACGTTCCACCTGCAAGTGATTGTTTTGAAAACTTCCCTAAGGCCGATACACTTGGCCCGAAATAGCAATCGCTCCACCCACCTTCGCCGAGCGAGCCGGGTAGCCCATGTGATCAGCCGTTCCGAAATTAACCGTTACCGACACATCGCCCTTTGGCGTCTTGTAAGTCGCCCGCTGTACCTGACGATCCTCGCTCAAGTATTCGAACTCCGCCAACGGCGCTGTCGCGACCGCCCTATGAATCGGGCTCCAAAATGCAAAATGCTTCAAAATCCGCTCCTTGCGATCCGGCCAGCTTCCACGATTCAAATGATACATCGGAGGCACTCGGTAGAGGATTTCCATCAGCTCTCGCGTCTGCGCGACATCTTCGAATTTCATCGAGTCAAAACTCCAATGGTGCGTCGTGATCAACTCATCCCCGATCACCGCCTGATACAACGGAAACCTAATAGTCGGATCGAAGTAAGGCTGAACTAAAGATGGCGGAACCGACGAAGGTTCAAACATCACTTTCGGCGTATCCGGTGGCCAATGACCACCTAGAAAGTGAGGACTCTCCTTATCTCGAAAAGCCGGATCCAAATGGCCAATAAAGGGCGTGTGCACTCCATGTCCGTAATGTATCACATCGGAAAACAATATCGAGCCGCCTTCGCTCCCAACCACCATGTTCTGATCCTCTTCCAACCACGTCAAACGATGACGCCTCAATTGAGCATCCTGAAAACGATTCGTCGAATGATCCGGATGATAATCGTCAAAGCACTCTGCTGTCGCATCGCAATCGACAAACCACGTGCTGTAAGGCGCTTTCTTCACGATGCGGCCTACTCGTTCCTGCACGTACGGCCATGCGACTTGAGGCGAGAAATGAAACCCTCGCCCCATAAACCCTGCGTGTCCCGATCCATCGAAATTGACTACGCGCCCATTTTCAAAACCCTTTAGATCGAACTGGGCCGTATCCCATGTATCGTTCGGTCCTGCATCAGGCGAGTGAATCGAATGATAGGAATCGTAGGGACCCACCAAATACCCGAAAGACTCTGCCTTGACCACTGCATCTCTTCGAACCGTATTCCCGTAAATATCGCTCAAAACCAATAGCGCCCGATCAATGCCCGATTCCTGAAGCGTATCCAAAAAGCTCCCGCAAAGACCGTCGCCCCAAGTTTCCAAAGGATTGAGGAAATCCCCAAAAGCCTCGTCAAGCGATCGCATATTTTCGCGCATCACCTCCGATTCCGAGCTCCCTCCCACGCTATTCCGCAGACCCGTATCCGCCAACCCAGCGGCTATCCCAGCCGCCACTGGGCGCGTCATATATTCAGCCGGCCAATCCGCCTTCACAAGTTCCTCCAGGGCCGCCAACTGATCCTGGTCGAATCGTTTCAATATCTCAGCTCCAAGATCACCGCCTACAGAGGCTTTCAAAGCCTTGGCAAATCGAACCCACTTTGCGTTCGGAATATCGAAACGACTGAACAACGCATGCCCCCAAAGATAAATATTCGGTGCGCCAAGCAGCCGCTCCACCTTCTGCTTGTCTTCGATTTTACTAGTCAACGTCCGTGCCCGAGGAATGACCCCAATATCCTTCGCGTCGCGCCGCCATTCCCTAAAAGCTCGCGCGACTTCCATCGGATCCGCATCTCTTAGCATCGCTACAATGCCCGCCGGTGACGCGTTATGACGCTTCTCCGGAAACGCGTACCTAACGCCGATTCGATCTCCCACAACCAGCTCCGCATACTGCGGCCACGGAACGATCACCACCAACATTCGATCACCATAACGTGCTCCCAATACAGGAATCTCAGTCAAGTCCCAAGAGTCACGCCCCCGAAGCCAATCCATAATATCCCTTCGGCTAGCATCGAAATGTATCCCCGCCGCAACAGGCAAAACATACGCATCCGCTCCCGCCGGTATCCACCAGGTAAACTCCCCCGATTCATCCACCCTTGCTTCCAAAGACTTTGCTTCCTCTGACAAATCTACAAACGCGACCTCGCGCTCGCCTGCGCTCAGATTAGCATTCACCAATACCCCAAGCGCGCATCTTAAAGCCAATCGCCAAAACCAAACAGAACCACAACCTAACATGATTCAATACTTCACGAAATTGCTTTTTGGGGAGCAAGGCTTCAAAAGGACATTGGTCCTAAAAGTTCAAGGTCGCTGGAACCCGTGAATAGAAGATTCTCTCAGTCGAAAACATTTGATCACCAATGCGCAAAGTGAAACGGGGCGTCCCGACGCGTTTGCTTAGTCATTCCCAAATCACAAGCCGAGCCGCCTCGGACCACCTATACCCCGCAAACAATGAAAACTCCCATCGCCATCACTCTCCTTCTCGTTGCCGTCTTCGGAAGTGCCATCGCTCAATCCAAAGAACCTAAGATTTAGCGCCACAAACGGTTAGGACCTAGGATTTCGGATTCACCCGCTCCCCAAGGCAGATTCATGATTATTGTATACGTAACTTTACAATTTACCGTTTTTTGTTAAAAACAGGCAATGATCAAGCGAACATTCGAGACAACAAGCAATTCGAACGATTCATTCGCCTTTGCGCCGGACGCGTCGGACAGCTCCTCAATATCAGCTCGCTCGCAAACGATGCAGGCATTAGCCGCATAACCGCAGAAAACTGGTTATCCTTTCTCGAAGTCAGCTATATATGCTATCGACTCCAGCCTTATCACGCAAATCTAGGAAAACGCCTCACAAAATCGCCCAAACTCTATTTCTACGACGTTGGCTTAGCCAGCTACCTTATAGGGATTAGAGAATCCAGCCAGTTAGGGACGCACCCATTAAGAGGAGCGCTGTTTGAAAACATGATCATTTCTGATTTCAAAAAACAACTCCACAACCGCGGTCGCCAACCCGATCTCTATTTTTTCCGAGACCAACAAGGACTTGAAATCGATTGCCTCCATCCAGGCGCCAGAACCCTTGACCTCATCGAAATCAAAAGCGGCCAAACCATAAGCTCCGATTACTTCAAAAGCCTCCTAAAAGTCCCCGAGCTCCAGAACAACACCCCCAACAAAGCCCATCTCGTCTACGCTGGCCAGCAATCACAGCTTCGCAGCAATGTCGAAGTCTTAAACCTCCAAAAAGCATCCGCTCTTTACGCAGGCCCAGACAAAGGCGGACCAAAAAATCACTAATCGCTCATCACTAAACATCTAGAAACTCCATCTGTGTAAATCGGTGAAATCTGTGGTTAAAAAAAGCGCAACCCAATCCCTTTGCGTCCTTAGCGAACTCCGCGGTTAAGAAACCACTAGCAGCTCAATCTTCAAATCCTCCAAAGAACCTAGAAGTTCTCTCCAATCTAGGTGCGATTAAAAGTGTCACCTCGTTTTCTTTTCCCGTTTGCTTCCCTCCGTCGCTATTGTAGGTCGCCGCGCTGAGGCGACA